>DASWIG010000585.1:0-5228 GCA_036397835.1 Thermoanaerobaculia bacterium | reverse complement strand
CGGCGGCTCGAATAGCTGCGGCCGTCGCGCTGGCGGTCGACCTCGTAGATGATCGGCGCGGTGTGATCGCCCTTGCGCAGGAAGTAGGCGTGGAGCGAATGGACGACGCGGTCTTCGACGGTGTAGTTGGCGGCGGCCAGGGCCTGGCCGAGCACCTGGCCGCCGAAGACCCGGTTGGTGCCGATGTCGCGGCTCTCGCCGCGGAAGAGGTTGGTATCGAGACGCTCCAGGGTCAGGAGCCGGATCAGGTCTTCGAGAATGGGTTGCATCTTGACTCCGTCACGGTGGCCATGTCGGTCATCCTCTTGGCCAGATCCGCATCGACGATGCCTTGCTGGAGGAGGCCTCGCACCGTCTCCTTGAACCCGGCGACCGGAATCGCGAAGCCTTTGGCGAGGACGTGCCGCGCGAGGTCGAAAAGGGCCTCGAGCGCGCGCCGTAGGAACGACTCACCAGCGGCCACCATGCGAGGATCCGCGAGGAACGCGTCCTCGGTCGCCAAAGGCAACGTCGCGATGCCGGCGAGCATCTGGCGGACGGCCTCGATCTTGGCGACGACGACCACCACACGGATTGGGCTTTGGGTCATGGGTGCTGCCGACTCGGCAGGGCCGAAACGTCGGGGGTCAGGAGCATGCGCCGCCGTTCGCGCTCGAAAGGCTCCAGGTCACCGGCGCGGCGCATCACGTAGAGGTCGAACTCGTCGCCGGCGTCCTCGTCGGTGCAGTAGAGCCGCTCGCCGCTGATCACGGCAAAGGCCAGGAAGGCGTTGCAGGCGCCGACGTCGACGAGGTCGACCTCTTGGTCCAGGGCTTCGGCAAACCGCGCCTCGAGCCGGACGCGGTCCATGATGCCGACACGTGGGCTGAAGAGGACGCCGAGGTCGACGTCAGACTCGGGAGTGGCGCTGCCGTCGGCCTGGGATCCGAAGAGATAGACGGCCACGATGCGAGGGTCGGTCACGGCGACGCCGCGAACGACGTCGGCGATCGGCTCGAGGTGGCGCGGAATCGTCATGACGGTCTCCGGAGCACGGTCTCTGGCGGGATCGTATCACGCCGAGGCGCTGAACCTCGCCGGACGGTCTGGCGCGTTCGCCCGCGTCGACCCGGTAGCAGGAGAGGCCGGCGGTGGGGAAGACGGCGCCGACGCGGCGACGGACACCGCCGAGCTCGCGGTCCCACCCAGGCGTGGGGTAGGGTAAGCGCATGCCGGGCAGAAGGAAAAGCGCCCGCTCCGATTCCGACCCGCGTTGGACGTCCAAGCTGCCGCCGGCACCCGGCGAGCTGCGTATCGTCCAGTCCTTCGTCAACACCGCCGACTTCGCCCGGGGGACGGACCTCGAGGGCCCGGAGGCGCTCGTCCGTTGGCTCGCGCACTGGTCGCTCGTGCCGGAGGACGCCGTGCTCGACGCCGCCGACCTCGAGCGCGCGATCGAGGTGCGCGAGGCCCTGCGGGCGCTCATCATGGCCAACCACGGCGCGGCGGCCAGCGACGTTTTCGCCGCCCGTCTCGACCGGACGGCCAAGGCGGCGCCGATCCTGGTGCGCTTCGACCCCGCCGGCCGGACTCGTTTCGAGGCGGTGGCCGACGACCTTGACGGCGCGCTCGCGCGCCTGTTCGGGATCGTCGCGGGGGCGCAGCTCGACGGCTCCTGGGAGCGGCTGAAGGTCTGCTCGGGCGCGGTGTGCCGCACCGCCTTCTACGACTTCTCGACGAACCGGTCCGCCTTGTACTGCCACGCGCGATGCGGATATCGGGCCAGCTCCCTGGCTCACCGCCACCGGAACCTCAAGGAGGTCCGCGAGCTGGAAGCCGGACGTTCCGCCAGCCGCAGATTGACTCGCCGCCGCAGGACCCGTCCAAGTTAGACTTCGATGACCGCGGGGCCTACGCTCCTCAAGGACGAGTCGGTCCTTGAGGACCGCATGGCCTACACTCCTCAAGGACGGATTAGTCCTTGACAACCGCAGGGCCTGTGCTCCTCAAGGACGGATTAGTCTTTGACCACCACAGGGCCGGTGCTCGTCAAGGCCTGGTTAGTCCTTGACCACCGCATGGCCTGTGCTCGTCAAGGACGGACTTATCCTTGAGGATCCTAGGGCCTTCGCTCCTCAAGGACGAATCGGTCTTTGAGGATCGCAGAGCTTGTGATCCCGTCGTCGAGTGGACGACCATGCCATCCCTTCGCTGATACGATCGTCGGCAGGAGGCATGGGCAAGACGCGGCATGAGCGAACGACCATGAAGACCATCAAGATCCGGACCGACGTCCCCGAGGATCGCATCCTCAGCCTCCGCCTGCCCGACGACGTGGCTGCGGGGCCGACGGAGCTCGTGGTCCTGGTGGCCGAGACCGGTCCCGCCGCGTACGACATCTACGCCGAGCTCCCCACCCTGCCTCAGCAGCTCTGGAGCCGCGAGGACCTGACCCGCCACGTCCGTTCCGACTCCGTCGTACGGCAGCTCGCCGACGCCCTCGTGGAGCGTCTCGGCGCCCGCCTCGAGAAGCTCGTCCTCTTCGGGTCGAGAGCGCGGGGAGACCACCGTTCGGATTCCGATTACGACTGCCTGGCGGTCGTCGCGGAGGTGACGCCTGAGATCGAGAAAGTGATCGACGGGCTCGGCGGCGAGCTTCTCGTCGAGCGCGGCGCCGTCGTCTCGATCTTTCCGGTGACGAAGGAGCGCTTCGAGTCTGAGCCCCGCAATTCACTTTTTCAGAGTGCCCGCGACGAAGGAATCGTGCTGTGGCCGCGTCCGGCGAAGACCATGAGCTCATGATCCGGAAGGCGGAGCGCTCTCTGCAGACCGCTCGCCGGATCGCCGCCGACGGCGACTACGACTTCGCCGTCTCCCGCGCCTACTATGCCGTCTTCTACGCGATGCAGGCCGTGCTCGCAAGCCGAGGCGTCAAGTCCTCAAAGCACGGGACCACGATGTCCGAGTTCAGCCGGCTCTTCATCAAAGAAGGAATCTTCCCGAGCGAATTCGGAGCGCTGATCAGCCAGCTCTTTCGTCGGCGTCAGGCGGGAGATTACGAGTTCCCGATGGTCATCACGCGCGCGGAGGCTCAGAGCGCTCTCGATCACGCGCAGTGGATCATTCGGGCTATCGTAGAATATCTGGCGGGGGAAGGTCTCGTGGACGATGAGACGGCGGAGCCTTGAGACCCACCGCGCGTCCGGGAGCAGCCTAGCGCCGCCGAGCGGAGCGGCAGAGGCCAAGATGCTTGGCTTCAGCCGCATCGGAAATCTATGCCGCCTGCCAGCAGCAGTTTTTGCCGAATTGATGAGGGGATTCCCGGCTGTCTCGAATTGAGCATAGTTGGCCTCGAGTCGTCGCGGTGCCGGAGTATACCGCAGCCAGAGCTGAGCACTTCAGAGCGGCAGCTCGATCTCCATGACCTTGCGCGTCTCCTCCTCGTGGTAACGCCGCAGCTCCTCGCGCAGCCCGGCGTCGCCCAGGGCGAGGATGCGGACGGCGAAGAGCGCGGCGTTCTTGGCGCCGGCGTTGCCGATCGCCAGCGTCCCCACCGGGACGCCCCCCGGCATCTGCACGGTCGCGAGCAGAGCGTCAAGGCCGTTCAGGGCCCAGCCCATCATCGGCACGCCGAGCACCGGCAGCGGCGTGTGCGCCGCCACCACGCCCGCCAGGTGCGCGGCGCCGCCGGCGCCGGCGATGATCACCTTGAGGCCGCGCTCCTCCGCGCCCTTGGCGTACTCCGTCGCCAGGTCCGGCGTGCGGTGGGCCGACATGACGCGGCACTCGTGGGGCACGCTGAAACGGTCGAGGGTCTGGTGGGCGTGGCGCATCGTGTCCCAGTCGGACTCGCTGCCCATGATCACGGCCACCAGCGGCGTCGCGTCGCTCATTGCTGCTCCTTCTCTCCCAACGCGTAGAGGTGCGTGCGGGTACGGATGAACAGCGAGCCGTCGGAGATCGCGGGCGTCGTCATCACGACCTCTTTCATGTCGTTGACGGCGAGCTCTTCGTAGGTCTTGGCCGCCTTGACGACGTAGACCAGCCCGTCCTCGGTGGTGAAGAAGAGGCGGCCGTCGGCGGCCACCGGCGAGCCGGTGAAGGTGCCGCCGCGGCTGAAGCGCGCGCGGTAGACGCTCTCGCCGGTGCGCGCGTCGAAAGCCTCGAGGCGGCCCTGGTGGTGGCCGACGTAGAAGACGTCGCCGACGACGATCGGCGTCGGCATGTAGGAGCCGCCGCGGTCGCTGCTCCAGGCGATCGCGTCGCTCTTCGTAGCGCCGCCGGCGAGCGTCAGATCCCCCTTCGAGCCGGGACGCACGGCGTAGATCGGACGCACGGGCGGGTAGCTCGCGGTGACGTAGACGAGGCCGTGGGCGAGGATCGGCGTGGCGATGATGACCTCGGAGTTGGGGCCGAGCGTCCACAGCTCTTTGCCGGTCCGCGGGTCGTAGCCGCGGATGGTGGTGCCGTTGGCCACCAGCTCGTCGCGCTCGGGGCCGCGGACGAGGGTCGGCGTCGCCCACGTCGGGATCTCGTCGCGCCGGGTCTTCCAGACCTCGCGCCCCGTCTCCAGGTCGTAGGCGGCGATGAACGAGCCTTCCTGGACGTCGGCCTGCAGGATCACCAGGTCGTCGTAGATCACGGGCGAGGAGGCGAAGCCCCACTGGTAGCTGGCGTCGTAGAACCAGCCGGCGTCGAGGGCGCCGAGGTCGCGCCGCCACTTGAGCTCGCCGTCGACGCCGTAGCAGAAGAGGCCGGCGGTGGGGAACACCGCCACCACGCGGCGGCCGTCGGTGGCCGGGGTGGAGTTGGCCTGCGTCGACTTGGTGTGGCGGGTGGTCAGCGGCACCGCCGTCGCCGCCGTCCGCTCCCAGACGAGCGCGCCGTTCGCCTTGTCGAGGGCGATCACCTTCCAGGCGTGCTCGGAGAGGTCGTCGACCACGGCGAAGTCGCCGTAGAGGCCGGTCTTGATCGAGTTGTCGCCCTGGCTCGAGACGGCGGTGGTGACGAAGACCCGGTCGTCCCAGACGATCGGGCTCGAGTTGGCGAGGCCGGGGATCTCGGCCTTCCACCGCACGTTGGCCCCGGTCTCGACGTCCCAGGTCGTGGGCGCGCCTTGCCCGTCGGCGACGCCCGCGGCGCCGGCGCCGCGGAACGAGGGCCAGTCGACCGGCTCCGAGCGCGGGGACGCGTCCTCCACGACCGGGGCGGCCGGCTCTTCCTTCTTCTTGAACAGCGGACGGCGGGGC
>DASWIG010000584.1:0-1736 GCA_036397835.1 Thermoanaerobaculia bacterium | reverse complement strand
CCGGGTCCGCGGGTTGAAACCGCCGGATCCGGGTCCGGGGCGGGTCCGCGGGTTGAAACCCCCGGCTACCGGCTGTCGCCCTTCGGGCTCAAGACGTCGGGGGTGGCAAGCTCCTCCAACCCGCACGCGGGACTACCAGACGCTCAGGAACAACCTCCCGGCGTGAATTGCCGCAGGCCCAAGGCAGAGCCCAACCCGGAGGACACGATGACGACGATTCGGGCGATCTTGGAGAACGGAGCCATCCGGCCGCTTGAGGAACTCCCGCAGGATGGCACGAAGGCCAACCCCTCAGCGTCGAGGAGGAGAGACCGACGTTGACGCCGAAGAGGTGACGGCATGGGCTCGCGAGATCGAGGCGGCCGCCGCGCAGATCCCGGAGTCGGAACATCGGCGATTCATCGAGTGGGCTACCTGACGATTCTCCGCGACGATCGCGCGAACAGGCAGGCTTATAGTACGATTACCGTCGACCACGGCGACAACGTGTCGCTAGCCAGGAGCCGAAGATGAGCGAGCTGACGGTGGAGTTGATCCGGGATCCCGAATTGGGCGGATTCACCGCCCGCCTCCCTGACATACCCGCCTACGGTGAAGGGGAGTCCGAGGAAGAGGCCATCAGCGACCTGAAGGCCGCCATCCAGGGCTACATCGAGGCCTTCGGGCTCGAGGATGCGCTCAGCCGCCTCGTGCAACCGATCCTCGTCCGTCAGATCGAGTGGAACCTGGCAGCCATGGCCCATGGGTGACCGGAGACCATGCCGACCATCACCCTCAAGAACATCCCCGAGGACCTTCACCAGCGCCTCAGGGACCGCGCCGCGCGCCATCACCGGAGCCTGAACGCCGAGATCCTCGCCTGCATGGAGGGAGCGGTGAGAAGCGAGCCGGTCGATCCGAAGGCGTTCGTCGCCCGGATTCGCGACCTCCGGCCGCCGGGGCACGAGAAGCTCACTCAGACGACTTCGACGCGCTGAAGGACGAGGGCCGGCCTTGATCGTCGCGCGGCGAGACGCCGTCAGCACCCGCCGGTGCCAATCGCTGGGCAAGGAGGTAGACCAGATACTGGTTGAGCGAAACGCCCTCGCGACGCGCACGAAACGTCAGTTGCCGGTGCAGGGTGTCCGGGAGTTGAAGAGCAAGTCGAGCCATTTCGGTTTTCCCCTGTTTCCTATGAGCTGGCGTCTCCCGAGGCATCATCCATCAACAAGTGCAAGAACTCTACAGGCCTGAGGACCGGCAAGCCCAGCTCCGTTCGGGCCAACTCGAAGTCCCTCACGTTCGACGTTACGACCACCGCTCGCCATCCACGCGGTGGTCGTGGGTCGCAGCGCCATCGTCGGCAAGCCGATGGCGGCGCTGCTCTTGCGCAAGCACTGCACGGTGACGGTCTGCCACTCGCGCACCCGCGACCTCGCCGCCGTCTGCCGCCAGGCCGACCTCCTGGTGGCCGCCGTCCGGGCGGCCGCTGCGCCGCGGCGGTCGCCGAGCTCTTCGGCGACGGCGTGCTGGCAGCCGACGGCGGCGGCGACCGTCAGCGGCCGCCGAGGTCGTCTTCGCCGATCCCGAGGCCCGCCGGCGCCTCGAGGCGGCGATCCACCCGCTGGTGCGCGAGCGCTTCCGGGAGATGGGTGGAAACGGCCGAGCTGCGAATCCCAGGAGCCTCGACGTGGTATATTGGACTCGTGATGCGGCCTCCTCCTCCCAACTACGGCTCCTACTCTTCGGAGCAAGAG
>DASWIG010000583.1:0-8392 GCA_036397835.1 Thermoanaerobaculia bacterium | reverse complement strand
CCCGCCGGCGTGGGCAAGACCAACCTGCTGCACGGCCTGGCGCCGCGCTTGCGCGAAGATCCGCCGCGCCGGCTCGTCGCCGTCGACCTCGGCGACCTGTTCGCCGGTCACGTCTTCCATGCTGAGCGCGAGAACGTCCTGCGGGCGCTCCTCGACGAGGCGCGCCAACCGTCGCTGGTCCTCGCCCTCGAGCACCTCGAGCTCGTCTTCCTCGAAGCGCCGCACGGTCCTTTATTGCTCGAGGCCGCCCTCGAGCGCGGCGTCCGCATCGTCGCCACCGCGCTGCCGGGAATCGCTCTCCTGGCCGACGACGGGTCGCTCGGCGGGCGCCTCGAGAGGATCTCCCTCACCGAGCCCGGCCCGCAGGCCACGGCCCTCGTCCTGCGCGAGGTGTCGCGACGCGTCGGCGCCCACCACGGCGTCGCCATCGACGAGGACGCCGTCGCCTTGGTCATCGACCAGGCGCTCCCTCTCCCCGGCCACCTCCCAGGCAAGGCCGTCACCCTGCTCGACCGCGCCGCCTCGCGCGCCGCGATGCTCGGCGACCAGCGGCTCGACGAGGTCCACGTCCATCTGGCCGCCACGTCCTAGCTTCCGCCTAGCCTCGCGACGAACGGCGAATCAGAAATGCCGGCTAGGAGATGCTCTCGACCGGGTCGTAGGAGAGCATGACCGCGTCCATGGTAACGATCGTGAGCTTCTCCACCAGGGCGGTGGCGACCAGGAAGCGATCGGCGGGATCCTGCGACTCGAACCCCGGCAGGTCCTCGCTCCGCATGGCGATCTCGTGGGTGAGCGGCACCATGACGGCATGCGATACCTGGAGCGCCGTCCGCACCCAGGCCAGCGGGTCCGGCCGCAGGAGGACCCGCCCCTTCCGAGCCAGCACCAGGGCCTCCCATACAGAAACCGGAGAGAGATGCACGCTGTTTTGCGGGTCCGCGAGCAGTCCATCAGCGCGGGCGGAGAGACGCCCGGGTTCCAGCAGGCGCCACAGCCAGATGTGTGTGTCGACGAGAAGCTTCACGGGCAACGGCCCGCTGAGCTGACCTCGCGAGGCGAGGTTGGCGCGCCGAGGAGCATCATGACCGGAGCGCCTCCCACTCCCGCTCATCGGTGGCCGGTGCCACGAGGTCGCCGAGGATCTCTCCGGTGCCCCGCATGGCACCCGCCCAGTCGGTTTCCTCCCGTGAGGGCAGAGGGGCGAGCTGCGCCACGGGCGTCCCACGCTTGGTGACGACGATTGCCTGACCGGTCTCGCGCACCTCGTCCAGGAGCCGCAGGCACTGCTGCTTGAACTCTCCGGCTGGAATGCGTTTCATGAGCTGAAAACTACCATGGACGCCGTCCATGGACAACTAGCCGGCTGGTTCGCGCTCAAGGCGCTTGGCTCACCGCGTTCCGTCGTTTCCGGCCGAGTGCCCCCGCTCAGCGTGCCGGCCTCAGGATGGCGATGGCAGCGGCGTCAGCTCGACGCTCGTGGCGCCAGGCGCCCGGGAGCCCGTCCGCCGGTACCTGGCTGAACGTGTGCTACGAATCGACGCGGCTGCGCCGACTCTAACTGCCGCTCACGACGAGCCGATAGCGGACGACCACGGTCTCGTCGAGCTCGTTGGGCCGCGTCCCGTAGACGAAGTCGCCCTGCGCCCAGCTCCACCGATAGGGCACGACGCCGGCGCCGATGAAATCGCCCGCCGGCGTGTAGACGTCCACCGCCCACTCGTCGCGCGGCTGGCCGGGGTCCTCGGTGGGCGGGAGGGTCGGGAAGACGTAGATGTGGCCGGCGGCGTCGGTGGAGATGCCGAGGAGGGCCGGCGCGTGCTCGGGCCAGTCGAGCTGGTCCGGGCGCACCGGCTCATCGCCGGGGAAGCTGCGCATGAACGAGTCGACCAACGACTGCTTCTGGCTCTCCGGGTACGGCAACCGCGCCCAGGCGACGCGCAACGCCCACAGCGAGTCGCCGTCGGTCGACATCGCCAGCACCTGATACTCGTGCTGCGGCGAGAGGTAGAGCACCTCACCGCCCCAGACCTCGAGGTAGATACGGGGATCGTCGAACGAGTCGATCATGTCCTGGAGCATCGCCCGGCGGTCGCTGATCGAAATCGGCGCCGTGGGTGGGATCGCCGGCGTCTCGAACAGCCGCGCGACCTCGTTGCCGTCGAGGGTCCGGCGCATCACCACGCGTCGAGCATTGCGGTCCTCATCGCGCTCCGTCGTGTAGCCGACGAGGGTTCCGTCGGCGAGACCATGCATGTACGACAGTGACACACGCCTCGTCGGTACCTCGTCGGCGACGTGCTCACCGTCGAGCGTCCAGACGCTGTACCGCCGGTTGCGCGAGTCGTCGACGATGAGCTTTCCTGCGGCGATCGTCATCGTTCCGATACGGCCGAACTCCCCCGGCCCCTGCCCTTCCTTGCCGAAGGTCTTCAGCAGCGAACCATCCGGCGCGAACATCTTGACGTTGCCGGCGCCGCGGTCGCCCACGAAGATGGTGCCGTCCCCAGACACGACGATGCCGGTCGGCTGGTAGAGGATGGCGTCGGGTTGATTGACGTCGTCGCCGATCACGAGGTCGTCGATGAGCTGCACGACCTGCGTGTCGCGGCCCTCCAGCGGCACCGGACCGTACTCCTTGATCGGGGTTCCCGGGGCGATCGGAAACAGCCAGTCGGCGAACTCGACCTGCGGCCCGCGGCCGCAGCCGGCGGCCACCAAGAACGCCGCGGCCAGAAGGACAAACGTGGATCGCCTCATCTCGAGCTCCCTTCTGAGATCGCCGCCAGGGAGGCGTCTCGGCGTTTTGCTCCGGGCGATCTCCGTTGCTCGTCGTCGAAGATGCGCACCGGCATCGCCATCCTCCTCGCGCCTTGACCTCGCCCGTTGTGGCGCCCCCGCAAATGCTGCGGATCTCTGACTCAGGACACTAACTTTGACGCATCAGGCCGGGGTTTTGTCTAAGAAGGCCACGGGCTGTCCTGAAAATGGCCCGTTTTCATCCACTCGGGTGCTCCAGGGAGCATCCGGGACTGCTAGGGGTTTGACACTGGATCGATCGATCCGCCCCCGTCGCCCCAATGCCTCCGGGGAGCGCCGCCGCATGGCGGGATGAACGCGTCGGCGCCGCCCTCCTGCCAGACGAATCGATGCTGCTGGTCGACCGCGGTCGTGGCCAGCCGGCTAGGTCCGCCAGAACATCCGACGCCGGCGCAGCGCCGTTGCCAGCAGGACGCTGGTGAGGATCAGCGCGGCGCCGGCGGTCTGCGACGCGCTGATGCGCTCGCCGAGGATCAGCGCCGCCCACGCCACCGAGAGGACCGTTTCCACCGGCAGCAGCAGGGCGCTCTCGGCGCCGCCGATCAGCCGCACGCCCTCCATCGTGGCCACCCGCGCAATGGTGATGCCGACGACCGCCGACCAGATGACCACGCCCCAACCGGTGGGTCCCAACGGCCCCGGCGCCGTCACCCACGGCCGCATCGCCAGCACCCCGCAGGTCAGGAACGTCACGATCCACAGCGACGTCGTGGAGGCGGGGTAGGAGACCAGGCGGGTGTGGATGACGAGCATGTAGACGGCGTAGAGGGCCGCGCAGGCGAGCATGTAGGCGACGCCGATCGGGTCGGCGGCGCCGCCGGCTTCGGCGACCAGGTAGATGCCGCCCAGGGCCAGCGCCAGGCGCAGGAGGTCGCGCCGGTTGACGGACTCGCCCCGCAGGTGGAGCAGGAGGAGCAGGAGGGCCGGGTAGATCGAGAAGATCAGAATCGCGACGGAGGCGCCGACGCGGCGCAACCCGAGGTAGAAGAGCAGCAGATTCACGGCGTTGACGCCGCCGGCGAGCGCGCAGTAGCGCAGGCCGCGCGGCTCGATGCGCAGCCGGTGGGGGCGCGTCACGCCGATCCACAGCCAGAGGAGGGCGGCGCCCAGCACCATGCGGGGCACCAGGAGCTGCAGCGGGTCGGCGCCGTCCGTCAGGCCGATCTTGACGACCGCCGGCACCGTGCTGAGGCAGACCGAGGCGAACACCGCCCACAGAAAGCCGCGTGTCCTGTCCTCCACGTCCGCTCCTGCCGAGCATCGCGTGCGCAGCCGTCCGCTATTCGCGCAGGCGCTCCTTGATCTTGTCGATCATGGCGTAGAAATAGCGGTGGCTGTACTCGACGGCATCGTGGCGGGCGATTTCCTGGATGTCCTCCGGGAGCGAGCCCTTCTCAGGGAACACGAAGCCGGGCAACGTGACCGGCACGATGTTGCGGGAAGTGGTCAAGGCGTGGCCGATCTCCTTGCGAAGCCAGTCGTCGGGCGAGCTGCAGCGGTCGAGGGCTCCCGGCGTCAGGAACACGGCGAAGTTGGGGGAGCTCTCGATGGTGCGCAGCAAGTTGGTATCGAAATGGCCGCTGCCCAAACGGTCGACGTCGATAAAGACCCGGAACTCGTCGACGAGCGCGAGCTGCACGCTGCGGGCCACGTTGCTGCCACCCTCTCGGCGATAGCTGAAAAACACGTCGTACGCCTCGCCGGGCGCGGCCGCCGCCGATACCGCGGCGCCGGTCATGTGCGGCTTGCTGAGCTGGTAGACGCTGTAGCTGAGCCCGAGCAACGGGCCCGGTTTGTCGAGCTGGAACTTGATGGGGCCCTCGGCCGCGACGACGCTCTTGTCCTGCAGCGCATTGAAAGTGAGCGTGTCGACGAGAATCTGTTTGCCGTCGCGCGCCGCCTGCACCAGGGCCGCTGCGAGGTTTACGGCCGGGCCGATCACCGAAAAGTCCCGGAACGTCTCGTCGCCGATCGTGCCCAGCAGCATTTCGTCATCGGTGGCAACGCCAATGCCGACGTCGAGGAAGTCGAGGCTGAAGTTGGTCGTTTCATTCCAGGCGTCGCGTAGACGCGCGAACCCATCGAGCATCTCGAGGGCCGAGCGCACCGCGTTGGTCGCCCCCGCGGGCGTCCTGAAGATGGCGACCAGGCCATCGCCGACGACCTTGTTGACGATGCCGTCGTTCTTGACCACCAGGGCCGACAACATGACCACGTAGTCGCTCAGAATCGTCTGTATGCGGTCGGCCCGCGAGATCATGCTGCACAACTGGCTGAAGCCGCGCATGTCGACGAACAGGACGGTGAACCGCTCACGCACGCCGGCCCGCCCCGAGGAGATCATCTGCTGGATGAGGTCGCCGCGCACCGCCGGTGCGGCGTAGAGGCCGCTGCTCGCGAGCATCTGCTCGAAGAGCCGCGCGTTGTGGATGGCGATCGTAGCTTGGACGCCGAACCTCGTCAGCAGCTCCATGTCCCGCTGGTCGTAGGGCTTCGTCCCGGCGGCCTTGTTGAGCATTTGCATCACGCCGTACGTCTGCTCGCGGTGGCGCAGAGGAACGCAGACCATGGAGCGGGTGACGAAGTCGGTCTTTTCATCGACCTTCTTGAAATGGTCGGCGAGGTTGTTCTCAAGCACAGGGGTCCCGCTGGCGAAGACCTGTCCTGCCTTGCCCTTGCCCACCGGAATGCGAATGTCGGGAAGAGTGTCTGAGGCCGGCCCGGTGGCGGCGGCGAAGTAGAGATCGTCGCGCTCCGGGCTGTAGAGGATCACCGAGCCCGCGGGTGAGTCCAGCAACCGCCCGGCGTGGACCAGGATTTTCGTGAGCGCCTCCTGCAGCGTCTCCGTGGCGGTCAGCTCGTTGGCCGTCTCCAGGAGGGCGAGCAGATCCTGCCGCTCGAGGCCGCAATCGGCCGCGGCGGATGACTTCGCCTGGAGCGACGGCGAGGAAACAAAAGAGCTGCGTGGCGTGGCCATGGCGCCTCGGTGCCAGCCGGGAACCGCGATTGCGGTCCCGTCGGGGAAGCTGGCGGGATTATAGCGATCCGTCGCGCCGCAACCACGGTTGGTCCCGCTCGATCGGGCCGCGGCGCCTGCCGCGCTGTTCGGCGTTTACGGGCTGGACCCCATCCTGCTCCCAGCCTGCTCGGACACGGAGCAGGTCGATGGGGTCCAGAAAGTTAGCGGTTGGAGAAGTTCGCTACCGCAGCTTCTCGATCAGCCCGGCGATCGGCGGTGCCGCCTGGTCCCGGAGGTAGATCTCGACGCCCTGGATGAGAGCCTTGCGGGTGCCGGTTACTTGGGCGTGGACGTCCGCGGCGCTCTCGGTCAGCGAGAAGTCGCAAGCCGACTCCCGCATCTGCGTGCCGACGAGGCTGATGAGGACCGCTTCGCCGTTCACGCCGCCATCGACTTCCTTGCCGAGCGCCAGGAGCGTCGGCACATCGAGCCCATCGTCCTGCCGGAAGAACCAGGTGAGGTCGTACAGGTCCTTCTCGCTCGCTCTGCTCACCAGCGTCGCCGCCTTCATCTTCAGGAGGGTTTCGAGCGCCGCCACCAGAACGTGATCATCCGCTTGCTGCCCGGGGCGAATGGCAAACACGTTGGAATCGAGGACGACCTGCACGGTGAAATCGTGTCCATCGAGATGACAGGTCACGTCGTGGAAGTGTGCGGAGCTGCGCTCGTCGGCGAAGCTGGCGCCGAGCTCGACAAGAGATCTGACGGCGAGGATGGCAGCGCGTTGCGCCCGCTCACCAGCGGTGAACAGGTCGATGTCATCGGAGCGCCGATGGCCTGCGTAGTAGCCGGCGAGGGCGGTGCCGCCAACCAGCATGACGCCGTCGAGCCCTGCAGCGAATACGTGGCGGAGGGCGCCATACAGCGGCGGCGGCAGCACCTTTGCGGCTAGGCCGCTTGCCGGCTCTCGTGCCAGTGCCATAGCGTCTCCAGCTCGGCGCGGCGAGTCGGAAGGATGTGCCGCTTGTAGTCCGGGAACTGCGCCCAGACCGAAGGTCCGAGAGTCGCCTCGGCGGCGAACAGGCCGTAGACCTGCACGAATCGAGCGAGCGCCCGCGGATCTCCGGCGTTCAACGCCACCGCGAAGTCATCGAGGTCGGGATAGAGACGATCCCACAGCAACGTGGCCCGCAGGCGCGCCCGTGACTGTGGGTCGAAGCACGGGAGGGGCCTGGCGAGGTCCTCGACGGGCACGCCGAGCACCTCGGCAAGCCGCATCAAGTGCCGGCTCTGAAGGTTGGCTTCCTCCGCCTGAAACCAGAGGGATACCGCCTGCCGGCTGACGCCCACACGTCGGGCCAGCTCGGCCCTCGTCCAGCCCCGGGCCTTGAGGAATGCCTCGAGCGTTCGGGTATTCAACATGCTTCGTAGCTTGCCCCCGAGGCCCGGCCTGCGTCAAGTACACTTGACAAATCGGCCAGCGAACGAACCCGATGAATCGCCCGGAGCCCGGCACGTCGCTGCCGGGGTGCCGCATGCGCGTATGGCAGAATCGATCTTCGACTTCGTCATCACGCGCCGCGCCGAGCGGTGATACTGGAGCCACAGCTCATGAAAGTGACCAATGACGCCCGCACCGACACGCTGACGATGCTGTTGCGAGACGGCATTCCGGTGGCCGAGAGCGACGAAGACAAGCCTGGAGTGATTCTCGACTACGATGCCGAGGGCAACCTCGTGGCCGTGGAGATCCTCGACGCGTCCTCGCGGGTCTCCGAGGCGCGCAAGGTAGAGTTCCAGACCGTCGAGTAGGTTGGCGGACTGTCGAGCGGGCTTGTCCTCGGGCCCGCGCTGCCCTCTCTCGTGTTTCTCGCCGCCCTACTCCCGCAACGCCTCTGTAGGCTCGATCCGCCGCCGCCTGTTCGTCGCCGCGGCCCTGCTGAGGCTGCTCAACATCCTGTGGCGGGAGCCCGCCATCTCCCTCCCGGGCCTCGCCATCATCCTCGCCCGCGCCCCCGAGAAGGACGGTCGCCGCGAAAGCTCTTGCTACTTTATAATTTTGTTTTATACTGTCGCCGAATCGAGATCATCCGGCACAGGAGGCGGTGATGGGAAGGGGAGAGCATCTGGGCGAGCTCGAGGCGCTCGTGCTGACCGCGGTCGTATGGGTGCGGGAGCGAGCCAACGGCACCGCGGTCTACCAGGAGATCGAAGCCCGGTCGGGCCGGGAGGCGAGCCTGCCCGCCGTCCACGTGACGCTCCGGCGGCTCGAGGAGAAGGGCCTGCTCACCTCCGAGGTCGGTGAGCCTTCGCCGCGCGGCGGCCGGCCGCGGCGCTTCTATCGACCCACGCCCGAGGGGGTGCGGTCGCTGAAAGAGTTCCGCACCATGTGGCGGAGCGTGTGGAAGGGGCTCGAGCTGCCGGACCCGGAGACGCTCGCGTGAGCGGCGCGGCCCCTCCGTCTCTGTCCCGCCGCCTGCTCGAGTGGGCCGGGGCCAGGCTTCGCACGCCGGAGCTCGCCGCCGACGCGGACGACCTGTTCACCGCGCGCGCCCGTCGCGACGGCGAGCGCGCCGCTCGCCGCTGGTATCGCCGCCAGGCGTACGCCGCCCT
>DASWIG010000582.1:0-1729 GCA_036397835.1 Thermoanaerobaculia bacterium | reverse complement strand
CGGCGTACTGGACGCTGACCGGCGGCAGCGGCGAGGCGGCCTGCCGCGAGGCGGCAGCTTGATAGAGCGCCGCGAGCTCTTCGATCAGCACGTTGTTCGACCACTCGTCGGTCACGAGGTGGTGGATCCCGAGCAGCAGCGCGTGCTCCTCCGGTCCTAGCCGCTGGAGGTGGGCCCGGACGACCGGCCCCGTCTCGAGGTCGAACGCTCGCCGCGCCTCGCGGCCGCGCAAGCGCTCGCTCTCCCGCAGCCGGGCCGCTGGCGGCAGCGCGCCGAGGTCGGCGAGCGTCAACGCCAAAGACGACGCCGTCCCAAGACACTGAACCGGGACGCCGTCGTCCACCGTGAAGGTGGTGCGCAAGATCTCGTGGCGCCGCCCGATCTCCGCGAGCGCCGCCGCCAGCGCCGGGACGGACAAGGGGCCGCGGAGCTCGAGGAGGAGAGGCACGTTGTAGGTCGGCTCGCCGGGCCGCTGCTGCTCGAGGAGCCACAGGCCGTAGAGGCGCAGACACAGGGGAACGCGGCCGTGGTCGAACGGGGTCCGGTCGAGGGTAGGGGTCTCCCCGGTCCCCGCCGCCGCCACCGCCGCGGCTTGCGCCGCCACCGTGCCGTGCTCGAACGGCGCCGACTGCGGAAGGTCGACGCCCAGGACCGCCTTCAGCCGCGCGACGATGCGCACCGCGATCAGGGAATGGCCGCCGAGCGCGACGAAGCCGTCGTCGCGTCCGACCCGCTCGCGGCCGAGCGCAGCGGCCCAGACCGCCGCCACCGCTTCCTCCGCCGCCCCCCGCGGCGCCCGGTATCTCGCGTCGGCCTCGTCCCTTCCGGGGGCCGGCCGTCCCTCGGAAGACGGCAGCGGGCGGCGGCGGAGGGTCGTCCGGTCGACCTTGCCGCTGGGGGTCAGCGGCATCTCGTCGACGAAGACGAAGGCCTGCGGCACCATGTAGCTCGGCAGGGCGCGCGAGACGAAGTCGCGCAGGGCGTCCTCCGAGACGTCTCCCTCGGGCTCGACCCAGGCCACCAGGAGCTTCTCTTCCGGCTCCGCCCCGTCGCGCGCCTCGACCGCCACCGCCCGCACCGCCGGGCTGCGCTCGAGCGCCGCCTCGATCTCGCCGAGCTCGATTCGGAAGCCGCGGACCTTCACCTGGTGGTCCTTGCGGCCGAGGAAGTCGAGGCGGCCGTCCGCGCCGCGGCGCGCCAGGTCGCCGGTGCGGTAGAGGCGCTCGCCCGGCCGCCGGGCGAAGGGATCGGGCAGGAAGGCCACGGCGGTCCGCGCCGGCCGCTTCAGGTAGCCGCGCGCGACGCCGGCGCCGCCGAGGTAGAGCTCGCCCACCTCGCCGGCCGCCACCGGCGCCTGCCCGCGGTCCAGGAGGTGGACGTCGGTGTTGCCGACGGGCCGGCCGATGGACGGCTTCTCGGCATCCCGCGTCACCGTTTCCCAGGTCGAGTAGGTCGTGGTCTCCGAAGGGCCGTAGAGGTTGTAGAGGTGGCGCACGTGGGGCACGGCGTGGACGCCGTCGGCGAGCGGGCGCCGCAGCTCCTCGCCCGCCAGGCCCACGGCGCGCACGCCCGCGGGCACGGCGCCGGTGCGCACCAGCTCCGCCATCGCCGACGGCACCGTGTTGACGAAGGTCACCTCGGCGGCGGCCGGCAGGTCGGGGAGCTCGAGGGCGTTGGACGCCAGCACCACCTTGCCGCCGCGGCTCCACGGCACGAAGAGCTCGAAGAC
>DASWIG010000581.1:0-17713 GCA_036397835.1 Thermoanaerobaculia bacterium | reverse complement strand
GGCCATAGTGGTACCCACACTCGGCGAGAGACGCTGGAGCCGACGGCCGGGATTGAACCGGCGACCTGCTGATTACGAATCAGCTGCTCTACCGCTGAGCTACGTCGGCTCGCGGACCCCGGATTGTAGGCGAATCGACGCTCCGATGCAACCCCAGCCAGGCCGTCCCGGCTATCCGGAACCGTCCCCCTCCTCGTCCCAGAAGGCCTCCAGCTCGACGCCGAGGCCGCTCGCCACCCGGTTGACGAAGGCGAAATAGCCGGTGACCTGGTTGGCGTCGAGGATCGCGGCGTCGTCGAAGCCGGCGCGGCGCAGGGCTTCGACGTCGGCCTCGCCGACCGCCCACGGCTCGCGCGTGAGCTTCACGGCATAGTCCAGCAGGGCGCGGTCGGCGCTCGCCAGCGGGGCCGTCCGGTAGTCCTCGGCCAGCGCCTCGACCAGCGCCGCGTCACCCGTGAGTCGACGGAGCCCCGCCCCGTGATGGGTCAGTCAGTAGTGGCACCGATTGGCCGCCGAGACCGCCACCGCGATCATCTCGCGCTGGGCGCGGTTCAGCGGCGAGGGGCCCCGCATCAGGGTCTTGTAGAGCTCGAAGTGTCCCCGCAGCGACGCCGGGCTCAGGCTGTGGACCTTGAGGATGTTGTCCACCCCGCCCCAGGGCTCGGTCAGCCGTTCGTAGAGCTCGCGCAACTCGCCCTGCGCGTCGTCCTCGTCGATCGTCCGGATCCAGGCCACGGCAGCCTCCTTTGGGAACCCTCACCCCCACACCCCCTCTCCCAGAGGGAGAGGGGGCTCAAGGCCGCCATCATACTCCCCTCTCCCTCTGGGAGAGGGGCCGGGGGTGAGGGTTCCGGGGTTCCCAAGCTAAGCTTGCCGAGACGCCCCCGACCCGCTATACTCGGCGGCTCGCGGGCCGCCCGCGGCCTCGCCCATCCGGGAATAAAAGCCGTCCCAGGACGTTGTAGAGATCCGTAGGAAGGAAACCGACCATGAAGCGCGACATCCATCCCCAGCTCCATCTGACCGAGGTCGTGTGCGCGTGCGGCAACCGCTTCTTCACCCACTCGACGAGCGAGGACGTGCGCCTCGAGATCTGCAGCGAGTGCCACCCGTTCTTCACCGGCAAGCAGAAGCTCGTCGACACCGCCGGACGCGTGGAGCGATTCCAGCGCCGCTACGGCATGGCGAAGTAGCCCCGCCCGCCCGCTGACCCTCTCGGCCCGCCTCCCGTGACACCGGGGAGCGGGCCGTCGTCGTAGAATGCCGTCGTCGTAGATAGAGGCGCACGCCGCCATGCACCACCAGAAGCTCGCCGAGATCGAGAGCACCCACGACCAGCTCATGCAGAAGCTGGCCGATCCCGAGGTGCTGGCCGATCCGCGCAAATACCGCGAGACCAACAAGGCGGCCTCGGACATCAGCCGCGTGGTCGGGCTGTGGCGCACCTTCAAGAAGCTCGAGGAGCAGCGCCAGGGGGCCGAGGAGATGCTCGCCAGCCTCGACCGCGACGACGAGCTCCACGCCATGGCCCGGGAGGAGCGCGACGCGCTCGCCGCCCGCCTCGAGGACCTCGAGGAGAAGATCCGCCTCGAGCTCGTGCCCAAGGACCCGAACGACGCGCGCAACGTGGTGCTCGAGGTGCGCGCCGGCACCGGCGGCGACGAGGCTTCGCTCTTCGCGTCCGAGCTCTTCCGCATGTACACGCGCTACGCCGAGGAGCAGGGCTGGAAGGTCGACGTCCTCGACCTCTCGGAGTCGCCGGCCGGCGGCATCAAGGAGGTCGAGGCGATCGTCGAGGGCGAGGGGGTCTACAGCCGTCTCAAGTTCGAGGGCGGCGTCCACCGCGTGCAGCGGGTGCCCCAGACCGAGGCCTCCGGCCGCATCCACACCTCCGCCGTGACCGTGGCGGTGCTGCCCGAGGCCGAGGAGGTGGAGGTCGAGGTCGACGAGAAGGACCTGCGGATCGACCGCTACTGCGCGTCCGGCCCCGGCGGCCAGGGGGTCAACACCACCTATTCGGCGGTGCGCCTGACCCACCTGCCCACCGGCCTCGTGGTGCAGTGCCAGGACGAGCGCAGCCAGATCAAGAACAAGGCCAAGGCGCTGCGCGTGCTCAAGTCGCGGCTGCTGCAGCTCGAGCAGGAGAAGGCCGACGCCGAGCAGACGGCGCAGCGCCGCCGGATGGTGGGCTCGGGCGACCGCTCGGAGAAGATCCGCACCTACAACTTCCCGCAGAACCGCGTCACCGACCACCGCATCGGCCTGACGCTGCACCAGCTCTCGTCGGTGCTCGAGGGCGGGCTCGACCCCGTGATCGACCCCCTGGTGAGCCACTTCCAGGCCGAGAAGATGAAAGAGACGGCGAAGATCGGCGCCGCCTGATCAGGGTCTCTCGCGGGAACGGGCCAACGCCGATTCGTAGAGCCGGGCGAGGTAGTCGTAGAGCACGATCTCGTGCGCCTGGGCCGACGCGTGGATCAGCCGGTTGACGTTCATGTGGACGAGGCTCGGCACGATCGCGGCGAGCGGCGACGTGAGCTCCTCCGCGCTCTCCAGGCGGCGGAGCTCGGCCCACGACGGCGCCGACCGCCGCGAGCGCTCCGCGAGAGCGGCGCGGCCTGCCTCGAGGTCGGACGGGAGCCGGGCCTGGTCGAACAGCGCTTCGAGCTCCTGGCGCCGGGCGCGGAAGTCGCGGTCGAGCTGGAGGCGCAGGGGCTTTCCCTCTCCGAGCTGTTCCATGGCGCCGCCGCGCATCGCCGCGACGAGCTCCGACTTTTCCGCGACGGTGAAGCCGGCGTCGTCGAGCAGGCGGTCGACGCCCAGGAGGGCGAGACGCCAGCGGGCGTCCGGCGCGTCGTCGCCGAACGCCTCGAGGATCCGCAGCACGGCCTCGCTGTCGGCCTGGAAGAGCCGTTCGGCCACCACGACGCCGCGCGGGCCGCCGTAACGTTCCACCTCGCGGTCGTAAGTGCCGATCTCCAGGCGGTAGAGGCGGCCGTCGTCCCGCAGCGGCGCCGCCGACTCGAGGAGCCGGGGCAGCACCAGCTCCATGAGCGCGCGGGGCTCGCCGTGGAACCGCACGCGCAGGTGCCAGTCCGGGTCTGCGTAGCGGATGAAGAACCAGGCGCGGAGGACCGCGGACGCGGCGCGCGTCACCGGCGCGACGACCTGGCGCAGGACCTGATCGGCGGCGGACGGCCCGACGTAGAGCTTCGCGTAGAGCCATTCGGAGCCGGGCAGGAACGAGCGGCGGACGGCCGCCGCGGCGGACGGCGCCGGCGGCGGCTCGCGTTCCACGGCCGCCGGCCGCCGGGTGCGCACCATCGGAATGGCGATCTCGCTCACGAAGCGCCCCTCGGGTCCCCGTACGACGAGCTCTTCCGGAGCGGGAAAGGGCTCGTAGAGCATCACCTGGGCCATGCCCCGCGTTCCATCGAGGAAGCCGTCGACCGCGAGGACGTTCTCGAAGTCGATCATCAGCTCTTCGCCCTTCTCGTCGAGCACCGCCCAGCGCGGCAGCCGGCGTGCCGCGCGCCAACGTTGGACGGCCTCGAAGCGCCGGCCGCCGCGCGCCTGGCGCAGGGGCTCGAGCTCCTCGTCAGGCACCCGCCACCGGGCCCGGGCGAGCAGCAGTCGGCCGCTGCGCACGGCGGGCAGGAAGGCGGCGCCCTCGAGGGCACGCCAGCTCCAGTAGACGCCGGCGCTCACGCCCTGGTTCTGGAGGAAGCCGAGCAGCCGATAGAGGTCGAGGCCCAGCTCCTCGTAGTTGTGCGCGCTGGTCAGCCGCGGCACGACCTGCCGGCCCAACCGCTCCGAAACGAGCAGGACGCGGTCGCCGCGTACCGTGACCAGCAGGTCGGTCACCGGGATCTGCCGCTCCGGCGGCGCTCCGGAGCGGCCCAGGAAGGGGATCTCGTAGCCGCGCAGCACCGGCCGCGCCAGGACGTTGCCCATGCGCCCCTGCGGCAGGTGAACGATCTCGGCGTAGACGGCGTCCACGTGCAGGGCCTCCTCGGCCCGCAGGTGCTCTTCGACGGCCCGCCGCAGCCGGGCGTCGCCGTGGCAAAAGCGTCCCAGGAGACGCGCTCCCGCGGGTCCCGAGGCGTGGATGAAGCGAAAGCGGAAGTCGCCCTGCTCGAGGGCTTGCTGCGAAGCCGCGGCCAGCACGCCCATCACGTGGAAGGCGTCGGGCAGGGGCGGCGGCTCTTCGTCAGGCGTCAGGAGCTCGAGGTCGCGGCCGTCGAGCTCGATCGCGACGGCGCCCTCCCGCCAGGCCTCGTCGAGACGGCGCAGCAGGTGCTCGTCGCCCCGGTCCCAGGGCGTCTTCGCCGCGCCGGACGGCGGCGTGAACCGCAGGGGCGAGAGCAGCGGCGAGGCCTCGGCGCCGGGGGCGGCGCCCTGGAAGCCGACTCCGGTCTCGTCGCCCACGGCCTCGGTCAGCGGCACCAGGCGCCCCTCGCCGTAGCGCCTCACGAACGCTTCCCGGAAGCGCCCCAGGCCGTCGCCGAGCGCCCCGCGGCCCAGCCGGTGGAGGAGCTCGGCGCCGCCGCGGGCCTCGGCGAGCACCTCCTCGCCGAGCGTCGCGTCGACGGCGGTCTTGAAGAGGTCGACCTGGCAGAACCGCAGGGGATCGGGCCGCGCCGGCAGCTCGTCGAGCGGCCGGCGAACGTCGCGGTAGGCCGCGGGCGCGACGCCCAGGCCGCGGGCGTCGATCGCGGCGAGCGCCGCTCGTGCCTCGGCGAGCCGCGCCGCCACGGGGGCGGCCGCGGGCAGCTCGCGCAGCCGGTCGATCAGCGCGTCGCAGGGCTCGGGTCCGGTCAGCGGCGGCGCCAGGTCGCCGACCAGGACCTGACTCGCGATCAGCTCGTCCACGAAGTCGAGGGCCTCCTCCCGCGACACCTCGTCGGCGCCGAGGAGCTCGACCAGGGCGTCGGCCAGCTCCGCGGGCACGGCGCCGCCGGCGGCACGGCTCAGGATCTCGTCGAGGTAGTCGGAGGCCTCGATCTCCACCAGGTGATAGGTGCGCCGCGCATCGCTGAAGCGGGTCTCGACGAGGTGCCATGATCCCCCAACGGCGTAGAGACTGGAGTTAGGGCGGTAGACGAGCTCGCGGCGCAGCGCGTCCTGGCGTCCCAGCTCCTCGGCGAGGTTGAAGATGAAATCCAGGTCCGGACGGCTGTGGCGCCGGTGGGCCGACGACGGCGCCAGCTCGATGCGGGTCCTCTCGCCGACCTCGCCCACGGTATTGCCGGCGAAAAGGCCGAACGGCGTCGGCCGCGCCGCCATGCGCGTCAGGTAGCGCACCAGCGTCCTCTCGCAGCGTTGGCCCTTGCGGCTCTCGGGGTCGCGGCGCCAGTGGTCGAGGGCCCGGTGGAGCGACGGGGAGGCGACGAACAAGGCTTCCCGGATCTCGGGCCGCGCCAGCCATGCCGCCAGTCTTTCCCGCAGCTTCGCGAGGTCGGCGCGGATCGCTTCGTCGAGCCGCTCGGGCGCGGCCGTGGCGGCGCCGAGCCCGTCGCTCCAGGCGGTCAGCGCCGCGATCGGGAGCATGGCCGAGCGCAGCAGGAAGAACCTCGCCTCGAAGGTGCCGGAGTCGGCGGCGGCGCGGGGTGCTCGGCTCATCGCTGGCGTGCAGGCGGCGGCGCGATGGGGGAGACGAGCAGGAGCTCGTCCCAGCAGGGCTCGTCGGGGCACGCCCCGGCGAGCAGCGCCAGGCCGATGCCGACGGCGCCGGTCAGCAAGGTGGGGTCGGGGTTCCAGGCCAGCTCGCCGGCGCCGGCCGCGCCCCAGCCGAGAAAGCCGCCGACGCCGACGCCCGGCCGCCTTTGCTCGAGCACGTGGCGGTACCAGTGCAGAGCCGCCTGGCGCAACGCGTCGTCGCCGGTGGCCTGGTACATGCGGTTGAAGAGGTGGGCGAGACCGGCGGCGCCGTGGCACAGGCAGGCGTCGCGGACTCCCATGGTGTCCTCCGGACGCCGGGCGGAGTGGTGGGCGAAGGCCAGGGCCTCGGATTCCCAGCTCGCGTCGGCGGCCGCGCGCGCCGCCACCAGCAACGTCGCGGCCACGCCCGGATCGCCGTAGCACCAGGCGGCCCGGGAGTATTTGACCTCCACGTTCGGCGCCACCGCCGTCGGGAAGATCGAGTCGCGTCCCGTCATCTTCTGCGCCAGGAGCCAGCCGACGGCGCCGCGCAGGAGCGCTCCGGCCTTGGCGGCGGCGACGCCGGCGGCCTCAATCCTCGCCAGCACGGCGATCACCCCGGGCACGCCGTGGGCCACGCCCAGGTTCTCGTTGCCCTCGGAGAAGAAGTCGCGGGTTTCGCCCGCCAGCTCGTCGGCGGACGTGAACCAGCTCAGCCCTTCGGGGCGCTCCACGGCGACCTCGGCGAGCCGGTCCACCAGGAGCTCGAGACATTCCACCGCCGCCGGCCGCGGCAGGCGCCGCAGCGCGTAGACCGCGAAGCCCACGAGGCCGTTGGTGAGGTCGTAGTGGCGCCGCCAGGGCGAGTGGCCGAGGAGCCGGCGCAGGGCGTCGTCGATCTCGTGGTTGGGATCCTCGTCGTCCGCGACGTCGAGAAGGCTCTCCCGGAGGAGCTCCACCGCCCAGGCGACGCCGGTGAAGCCGTTGTAGAGGTCCGGCACCGTCTCGGCGGAAGAGATCGTGGCGATCGCCTTCTCGATGCACTCCATGCCGCGCTCGCCGAAGCCCTCGCCGGGCCGACACCGCTCGAGGTGAGCGTGGAAGAGCGCCTCACCGGCCAGGCCCGAGGCGGCCGAGGCTCGAAAGCTACGGACGCGGGCAGGCACGGCCGCGCCGAGACCGGCGGACGGGTCGGCCAGATCACGGGCGATCGCCACCGCCGATTCGACGGCGAGAGCCTTCTCTTCGCCCGCCAGAAGCGGCCGCCAGGTCCGCTGTGGTTCCGGGGAGGAGCTCACGTCTTCAACACGACGCAGGGGAGGTGGAAGCGGTCGAAGGGAGCCTCGGGACGTTCGCCCGGGTATGTCCGAGCGCGGCTCGGACGTACCTTGGAGCGGGCAGGACACTCCGCGGCCGAACGCCCGAGGGCTCGCCGTCACTCACGGTCTCGCCGACCGCAGATTCTCACTGGCAGCAGACCGAGCACTGTACCGTGCAAAGGCTACAGGACCTCGTATGGGTCGTACATCCCACGCTGCAAAACTCGGTCAGGCCTCCGTGTACCTCCGCGAGCTTGTTGTCATCCAGGTTCTGGAGGGTCTTCTTGTTCAAACGCAGCTTCGAGATTTTCTTCTTTTCCATGGCTTTTCCTCCTCTGGTTTTCGCTTTCGTCGGTTCTACTTACAAACGGGCACTCAGGGCCCGTCCTGCCCTCATTGAAAACGATCCCTTGATCTTCTCCGACGTTGCTCGGGTGTTCAGTCCTATCAGAACCACGACTCGGATCACGTTCGGATCCTAGCATGAGTCGGATCGAGCCGGCAAGGGCGAAATGCGACCTTCAGACCTTCGCCCGATCGGCGCCGGTGAGACGAGAAGCAGCTCGTCCCACCTGGGCTCTTGCGGCGTGGCGGCGGCCAAGAGCGCCAGAGCGATGCCCGCCGCGCCCGTCAGGAACGAGGGCTCGGCGATCCACCCCATCTCGCCGGTCGCTTCCGGTCCCCAGGTGAGGAAGCCCGCGCAGCCCTGGCCGGGCCGCCGCAGGCCGAGAGCGTGCCGGAACCAGGCGACGGCGGCGTCGCGGAAGAGCGCCTCGCCGGTCGCCTGGTAGAAGCGGTTGTAGAGATGGCCGAGGCCGGCGGCGCCGTGGCAGAGGCAGGCGTCACGAACGCCCGCGGTTTCCGCGGGCCGGCGCGCCGCCGTACGGGCCAGGTCGAGCGCCTCGGCTTCCCAGGCGCTCTCGCCGGCGGCGTGCGCCGCCACGAGCAGCGCGGCGGCGACGCCCGGATCGCCATAGCACCACGCGGCGCGGGCTGCCTGCGGCTCGATCCCCGGCGCCACGGCATAGGGAAAGACCGAGTCGCTCCCGGGGGCGAGCTTCTGTGCCAGGGTCCAGCGCACCGCGCCGTCGAGGAGGCTCCTGGCCTTGGCCACGGCCACCCCGGAGCCGACGGTGCGCGCCAGCACCGCGATGACGCCGGGCACGCCGTGCGCCACGCCGAGGTTCTCGTGACCCTGCGGGTAGCGCTGGCGCGCCTCGGGTCCGATGTCCTCGGGGGAGCTGTGCCAGGTCAAGGTGCCGTCGCGCTCCACGGCGGTCTCGGCGAGCCGGTCGACCACCAGCTCGAGCAGCTCCTCCGCCGCCGGTTTCGGCAGGCGGGCGAGCGCGTAGAGGCCGTAACCCGCCAGCCCGCTCGTGAGGTCGAACTGCCGCCGCCACGGGGCGCTGCCGAGGTGGTCGCGCAGCGCCTCGTCGATCTCCTCGTTGAGGTCTTCGCCGCCGTCGAGGCGCTCCCGGAGGTGCTCCACGGTCCAGGCCACGCCGGTGAAGCCCGAGTAGAGGTCGGCCAGCGCCTCGCCGGAGGCCAGCAGATCGATCGCCCGTTCCAGGTGCAGCAGGCTCTTCTCGGCGAAGCCGTGGTCGGGGCGGGCGGCGTCGAGGTAGGCGAAGAAGAGCGCGTAGCCGGCCTCGCCACCCGACACCGAGGGCACGGCGAGCTCGGAGGCGCGGGCCGGGTCGCCGGAGCTCGGAGTCGGTGGCGGCAGGTCGGCGAGAGCTTCGCCGACGGCGCCGGCGGCGTCGAGCGCCCCGGCCGCGTCCTCGCCGTCCAGCAAGGCGCGCCAGGCGGGCTCGGGAGGAGGGGCAACCGTCATCGTCCCATCCCGCTCCTCGGTGAACCGGGACCGGCCCGCAGGCACGAGCCGAAGAGCGCCCCGGCGCGCGCCACCGACACCCGCGCCACCGCCCCCGACGGCAAGTGCGAGGCCTCGCCCGGCGTCTCCAGGCGCGCCTCGACGAAGACCATCTGCGAGGCGGCGTCGATCTCCGGCGCCTGGTGCTCCACGACGCCGGCGAGGGCGACGCCCAGGTCTTCGACCTCGACCCGCACCGGCGTCGCCACCGGCACCCGCGGGGCCTCCTCCGGCGGCACGGCGAAGCGCGCCAGCAGACCGCCGGAGCTGAGCAGGCGCACCACGGGCGTGCCCGGGCTCACCCGGGCGCCGGGATCGAGGTAGCGCTGCGCCACCGTCCCGGCAAACGGCGCCCGGATGCGGGCGCGCTCGAGCGTCGACTCGAGCTGGTCGATGCGCGCTTCCACCTGCGTGACCTCGGCCACGGCGGCTTCGAGCATCACCTCCGCGGTCTCGAGGCGGAACCGGGCCGCTTCCTCCTCCTCCTTGGAGAGCACACCCTCGAGCGCGAGCCGGCGCTGGTGCTCCTGCGCCGACTGGCTGGCGTCGATGGCGTGGCGGCGCTCCTGGGCCTCGGCGCTCGCCAGGTTCGCGCGCTCGATGGCGAGCTGGTGGCGCAGGGTCACGGTGTCGAGCGCCGCGATCTCCGCGCCGCGCTCCACCGCGTCGCCCACGCGCACGCGCATCTCCTTGACGACGCCTTCCATCTCCGCCGCCACGTCGACGGCCTCGCGCGCGATCACCACCCCGAGATAGCACTCGGGGCCACCCGCGCCCGCGCCGGGCAGCGCCGCCGGGGCGTCGCCGGGGACCGCGTCCGCGGCCGGCGCCGCGACCTCCTCCGGCGCCGGCCGCGCGCTCAGGGCCCAGTGGCCGCCGGCGGCCAGCAGAGCTCCCAAGGCGACCCAGAGCAGCTTCTCGAGCCAGGGCTTGGGCGTGCGCATGGAGTCACAGTATACGATTGACGAAGCTCGGCCCGTGCGGAGCGAGAGGAGGATCTCAGACCCGGTGACGCGCACGACCCTGGAGACGCCCGAGGAGGAAGCCCGGCTCGACGCCCGAGCCGCCACGCTGCTGCTCGGCTGGGCCGCGGCGAGCGCCGAGGAGACGGCCGCGGCCCTCGGCGACGCCGCCCGGGTGGTCCGCGGCGCGGAAGCGGCCCACGAGATCCTCGGCCGCGGCGACGTCGCCGTGCTCTGCCTCGGCGCCGGGCTCTCCGGCGAAGGCGCCCGGACGTTCCTCGACGAGGTCTACGCGCGGCATCCCGGTTACCAGGGCTGCAACGTGGTGCTGGCGGCCGGCCCGGATCCGGAGGTCTTCGCGGAGCTGGTGAGCGCGGATCGCGTCTATTACCTGACCCAGAAGCCGCCGCCGCCCGCGGAGGTCCTCCACATCCTGCGCAGCGCGGCCGAGCACGTCCACGCCCGGCGCTCGCGGCCGCCCGAGGACGAGGACGAGGAGCAGGCCCTGGCGATCCACCGCGTGTTGCAGATCACCGAGCGTCTGGCGCGTCAGGCGGGGCTCGCCGAGGCGGTGGCGCGGACGGAGGAGGCGATCTGCGAGCTGGTCGCCGCCGACCGCGCCGCGGTGCTCCTCTACGACCCGGAGACCGACACGCTGTGGAACCGCCGGCCGGAAGCCGGCGAGGAGCGCCGCGAGTCGGCCGCCGCCGGCCTGGTGAGCTACTCCGTGCGCACCCGCGCCGCCGTGCGCCTCGACCGGGTGGGCGCCGATCCGCGCTACGACGGCGAGGCGGACAACGACGGCGGGCCGGTGGACGAGCGTTTCCTGGCGGTGCCGGTGCTCGAACGTTCCACCGCCCGGGTCTACGCGGTGGCGGTGGCGCTGCGCGCCGCCGGCGAGCCCTCCTTCGACGGCGCCGACCAGCGCCAGCTCGAGGTCCTGGCCGAGCAGATCGCCCCCGTGCTGGGCAGGTTCCTGTTCCGACACGAGCTCGAGGAGCGCGCGGCGCGACGGCACGGCGTGCGCGGCACCGAGGCCGGGCGCATCTTTCGCGAGGAGGCGCTGGAGCACCACGCGCGCGGCGTGCCCGATCAGGGCCAGTTGCTGCAGCTCTCTCCGGGCTGGACCAGGTGGACCTATCCGCTGCTGCTGCTCCTCTTCGCCGCGGCGGCCGTCTTCGCGCTGGTGGGCTCGATCCACGAGTACGCCGGCGGTCCCGCGGTGGTTCGGCTCGAAGGCCAGACCGACGTCACCGCGCCGCTGGCCGGCACCGTGGTCTCGGTGGAGGTCGCCGCGGGACGGCGGGTCGCCGCGGGCGACCTCCTGGCGCGTCTCTACGGCGTGCAGGAGGCGGCCGAGCTCGACCGCGTCAGCCGTGAGTTCGAGCTCGGCCTCGCGGGCCGCCTGCGCAACCCGGCCGACCCGTCGGCCGAGCGCACTCTGGGGGCGCTGCGGGCGCAGAAGGTGCAGGCCGAGCGGCGGCTCGAGGAACGCTCGGTGCGCGCCCCCCACGACGGCACCGTGGGCGACGTGTGGATCCAGGCCGGGCAGCACCTGACGCCGGGGCAGGTGATCCTCTCGCTCGACGGCGGCGACCCCCGCCTCGGTATCGTGGCGCTGATCCCAGGCCACTATCGCCCGCTCCTGCGCCCCGGCATGCCGCTGCGTCTCGAGCTCGAGGGCTACGGTTACGCCTACCAGCAGTTGACGGTGGAATCGGTCGGCGACGAGGTGGTGGGCCCCGCCGAGGCGAGGCGCTTCCTCGGCTCCGGCATCGGCGACGCCGTGCCGCTGACCGGCTCCGTGGTGCTGGTGACCGCGCGCCTGCCGGCGCCGACCTTCGAGGCCGACGGCCGCGCCTACGCCTACCACCACGGCACCCCCGGCACCGCCGAGGTGCGGGTGCGCTCGGAGAAGATCCTCTTCGCCCTGGTGCCGGCCCTGCGGGCGCTGTGGGGCCGAAATGGCTGAGACCGGCCCGCCGGAGATCGGTTCGCACCGGCTCGCCGAGCGCTTTCCCGCGCTGCGCAGGCTCACCGCCGGCCGCCGGCGCCGGATTCCCTACGTGCAGCAGACCGGCGTCAGCGACTGCGGCGCCGCCTGCCTGACGATGGTGCTCGACTACTTCGGCAAGCAGGTGCGCCTCGACGAGGTGCGCGAGGCGGCCGGCGTCAGCCGCGACGGCTCCGACGCCCTCGCCATCCTGCGGGCCGGGCGCTGGTTCGGGCTGCGCGGGCGCGGCGTCCAGGTGGCGGAGATCGACGACCTCCGGTTCGTTCCCCGGGCTTCGGTGCTGCACTGGAAGTTCAATCACTTCGTGGTCTTCGACGACCTGACGCCCAAGGGCGCCCTGGTGGTCGACCCGGCCGCCGGCCGCCGCCACCTGTCGCGCGAGGAGCTGCGCCGCGGCTTCACGGGCGTGGCCCTCACGTTCGAGCCCGGCGAGGCCTTCGAGCCGCAACGGGGCCGGCCGACCGGCATCGGGCGCTATCTGCGCGAGCTGGTGGCGCAGTCGCGGCTCGTCACGCGCCTGCTGGTCACCTCGGTGCTCTTGCAGGTGCTGGCGCTGGCCACGCCGCTCCTGACCGGGATCCTGGTCGACCGGGTGGTGCCGCGCGGCGACTACAGCCTGCTCCAGGTGTTGGCCGCCGGGCTCGCCGCCGTCGCCGCCTTCCACCTCCTTTCCTCACTGGTGCGCGCCCACTTGCTGCTCCAGCTTCGCACCCACCTCGACGCCAAGATCACTCTCGAGTTCCTCGAGCACCTGGTCGACCTGCCCTACGCCTACTTCCAGCAGCGCTCGGCGGGCGACCTGATGATGCGGCTCAACTCGAACGCCACGATCCGCGAGATCCTGACGTCGAATGCCCTCTCCGGCGTCCTCGACGGCGTCCTGGTGACGCTCTATCTGATCCTGCTCTGGGTCACTCACTGGCAGATGGGGCTGGTGGTGCTGGGGCTCGGCGCGCTGCGGGTGGCGCTGTTCCTGGCCACCCGGCGGCGCCAGCGCGACCTGATGTCGCAGTCGTTGCAGAAGCAGGCGGCGTCCCGCGGCTATCAGGTGGAGTTGCTGGCCGGCATCGAGACGTTGAAGGCCGCCGGGGCCGAGTCGCGGGCCGTGGAGCTGTGGTCGAACCTCTTCGTGGACGAGCTCAACGTGACCCTGGCCCGCGGCCGGCTCAACGCCGTCTTCGACTCGCTGATCTCGACCCTGAGCATCGGATCGCCCTTCGTGATCCTGATCTTCGGCGGCGTCCTGGTGCTGGGCGGCGAGCTCAGCCTCGGCACCATGCTCGCCGTCGCCGCCCTCGCCACCGGCTTCCTGACCCCGCTCTCCACCCTGGTGCAGACGGCCGTGCAGCTCCAGCTCCTGGGCAGCTACCTCGAGCGCATCGACGACGTGATGGAGACCCCCAGGGAACAGGACGAGCGCACCGTCGCCCCGGCCGGGCGGCTGCGCGGCCGCATCACCCTCGAGGACGTGAGCTTGCGCTACGGCGCCCTTTCGCCGCTGGTGGTGCGCGGCGTGAGCGTCGACGTGGCGCCCGGGCAGTTCGTGGCCATCGTCGGCCCTTCGGGCGCCGGCAAGACGTCGCTCGCCAACCTCCTCCTCGGCCTCTATCGTCCCACCGGCGGCCGCATCCTCTTCGACGGCGCGGACCTCGCGACGCTGGAGCTGCGCTCGCTGCGCCGCCAGCTCGGCATCGTCACCCAGCACCCCTACCTCTTCGGCGGCTCGATCCGCGCCAACGTCGCCCTCTCCGACCCGACCCTGCCGTTGCCGCGCATCGTGGAGGCGGCCAGGAAGTCGCGCATCCACGACGACGTCACGCGGATGCCGATGGGCTACGACACGGTGCTGGCCGACGGCGGCCTGTCGCTTTCCGGCGGCCAGCGCCAGCGCCTGGCGCTCGCCCGCGCCCTGGTGGGCCGCCCCTCGATCCTGCTCCTCGACGAGGCGACGTCGAGCCTCGACGCGGTGACCGAGCAGACCATCCAGAGGGAGCTCGACCAGCTCCGGTGCACCCGCATCGTGATCGCCCACCGCCTGAGCACGATCAGGGCCGCGGACCTCATCCTGGTGATGGAGCAGGGCGAGATCGTCGAGCGCGGCACCCACGAGGACCTGCTGGAGCACGGCGGCCGCTACGCCGAGCTGGTGGCGGCCCAGGTCGCCCCGAAGGGCGCCGCCTGAACCCTCACCCCCGGCCCCTCTCCCAGGGGGAGAGGGGAGCAAGACCTGGGGGATTGGAGCCCCTCTCCCCCTGGGAGAGGGGTTGGGGTGAGGGTTCCGGGCCTCTAGGACACCTGCCGGTAGCGGAAGCAGTCGACGAGGTGGTCGTTGACCAGGCCGACCGCCTGCATATGGGCGTAGCAGATCGTCGAGCCCACGAACTTGAAGCCGCGGCGCTTGAGCTCCTTGGACATGGCGTCGGACTCGGGCGTCGACGCCGGGAGCTCGGCGAGGCTCTTCCACGCGTTGCGGCGCGGCTTGCCGTCGACGAACTGCCAGATGAAGCGGTCGAAGCTGCCGAGCTCCTCCTGTAGGGCGAGGAAGGCCCTGGCGTTGTTGACCGCGCTCTCGACCTTGAGGCGGTTGCGCACGATCGAGGGGTCCTGGAGAAGCTTTTCGACGCGCGCCGGGCGAAAGCGCGCCACCCGCTCCGGATCGAAGCCGGCGAAGGCTTTGCGGTAGCCCTCGCGCTTGCGCAAGATGGTGATCCACGACAGGCCCGCCTGCGCGCCCTCGAGGATGAGGAACTCGAAGTGGCGGCGGTCGTCGTGCACGGGCACGCCCCACTCCTCGTCGTGGTAGGCGACGTAGAGGGGATCCTCGCCGGCCCACCCGCAACGCTCCTTCGCCTTCGTCTTCATACGCCGCCCACCATCCTGCACAATTGCGCCGCCAGCAGCGCCAGGTAGTTGCCGAGGGCATAGCCGATCAAGGCCATGAGGATCGACGCCGGCACCAGGCTCTCGCGGTGCGCCGCCGCCACCACCGGCGCCGAGGCCGCGCCGCCGATGTTGGCCGCCGAGGCGATCGCCGCGCTGTGGACGTCGACCCGGAAGAGCCAGGCGCCGAAGAGACAGAAAGCGCCGTGGACGAAGATCCAGATGAAGGCGCCGGCGAGGAACGCCGGGGCCTGGCCGATGCCCGCCAGCGACGCGCGGGCGCCGATGCCGGCCACGAAGACGTAGACCAGGGCCATCGCCAGGTTGTGCGAGCCGGAAAGCCGCCGCGCCGGCGTGAGCGAGAGGAGGATGCCGAAGGTGGTGATCAGCAAGATCTTCCAGGTGCCGGTCGACAGGATGGGCTCGATCTCGGGGATCCTCGGCGCCAGGGCCGCGGCGAGCCAGGTGGCGCCGGCGGCCAGGAAGGCGAGGTAGACGTAGTCGAGCATCTGCGGCACCTTCTCCTCCCGGGCCTCCTGCGCCGCCGCCGCCTCCATCTTCTCGAGCCGGTCGTCGGCCACCCGGGTCCAGCGGTTGAACTGGTCGGCGAAGGCCTTGGACGCGAGCAGCAGCGGCAGCCAGACGACGTAGACGGCGTTGTCGGCCAGCGCCGCCAGGCCGAAGAGCTCGGGCGGCGTCTCGAGGGCGCCCGCCACCGCCGCCATGTTGCCGGTGCCGCCGATCCAGCTCCCCGCCAGGGCGCCGAAGCCCTTCCAGGCGTCGGGCGCCAGCCAGCCGCGGACGACGAAGTAGCCCACCGGCGCGCCGAGCACGACGCCGGCGGTGCCGAGCAGCATCACCGCCACGCCCTTGCCCATCACCCGCACGGCGGCGCCGACGTCGATCGAGATCAGCATCAGGCAGATGAAGATCGGCAGGCCGAACTGGCGCAGGGCGTCGTAGACCGGCGAGGCCGCGGGGATCACGCCGGCGTTGTTGAGCGCCATCGGCGTGGCGTAGATCCAGATCAGCGGCACCAGGTAGCTGAAGAGCTTCCAGCCGGTGACCCTGGCGAGCCAGAACCAGAACGCCACCACGGCCACGAGCACGGCGAGCACCCCTTCCGGGGAGCTGATCAGGACGGACGTCGTTGATTCGTTCACGGTGGGCGAAAGATATCACGCCCTGAAAAAGAAAGACCCCCCGGCCGGGAGCGGTAACTTCGATGGACTGCCGGACGAGCCGCTCTCGGGGGGGAATCCGAATCAGGTAGGCGAAGAAGGCTAGGAGGACGACTTCACCCCGATGGAAAGAACGAAGGCGGAAGCACCGGTCAATCCCGTTGATCTGATCAGCGCCGGCCTCGAGAAGTCCTGGGCGCCGTTACGGCCGGCTCGATGTCTCCGGCGCTTCCGCTCTGGCGAAAGGAGAAGCAAGTCCGGTGCCAGTTCCGCGAGGCCCTGTCCGGCATTCTCAGTCCGGCATTCTCATGACGTTCGCGTCCTGTGCCAATGACATGGGCGTCACTCCGCGTGGACGGGGGAGAGCATGCGTCCCGCAGCCTCTTCGTCAGGCGCGTAGAAATGGGGGCCGGCGGCTGGAATTCCTACAACGGCCGCGAGGTGCTACGCTTCAGGCGAGCCATGGCGAGAATCCTGGTCATCGACGACGATCCCGACATCCTCCTGATCATCGAGCACGCCCTGAGGCGGGCCGGCCACCACGTGGTGACGAGCAGCGACCCCACCCGGGTCGCCGCCCTGGCGCTCGAGCACCACGTGGACGCCGCGATCCTCGACGTGGTGATGCCCGACATGACGGGCTTCGACGCCCTCAAGACGTTGCGCGAGCAGCCCCGCACCGGCGGCCTGCCGATCCTCTTCCTGTCGGCGCGCGCGCAGTCGGAGGACCGGGTGCGCGGCCTGCGCGAAGGCGCCGACGACTACATGACCAAGCCCTTCGACGTCGAGGAGCTGGTGCTGCGCATCGAGCGTCTGGCGGGGCCGCGGGCCGCCGTGTCGGCGGCGGCGGCGACGAGCATCCACTCGGCCAACCTGCAGCGCGCCCTCACCGAGCGCCACATCACCGGCCAGGTGTACCTGGGCCGCTATCAGGCCCTCGAGATCATCGGCGAAGGGGCCGCGGGGATGGTCTTCCGCGGCTGGGATCCGCGGCTGCGGCGACCGGTGGCGCTCAAGACCGTGATCCTCGAGAAGCTCGTCGACGACCAGGACCGCGCCGCCAGGATCTCGCAGCTCCTCCAGGAAGGCATCACCGCGGCGCGGCTGTCCCACCCCAACCTGGTCGCCGTCTACGACGCCGACGCCGACGCCGAGATCGCCTACGTGGCCATGGAGTTCGTCGAGGGCACCACCCTGGCCCGCCTGCTCAAGGACCGCGGCGCGTTGCCGAGCGCGCAGACGATCCTCCTCGGCCTCGGCATCGCCCGCGGGCTCGCGGCGGCCCACGGCCACAACATCGTCCACCACGACGTCAAGCCGGGCAACGTCCTGTTGGGCCGCGACGGCTCGATCAAGATCGGCGACTTCGGGATCGCCCACCTGGTCCAGGCGCTGGTGAGGGCCGACGAGAAGATCTTCGGCACGGTGGGCTACCTGCCGCCCGAGTCCCTGCGGGGCGAGGGCTACGACGAGCGCGGCGACCTGTTCGCGCTGGGCGCCGTGCTCTACGAGTGCGCCACCGGCCGGCGGGCGTTCGGCGGCTCGACCCTGGCGCTGCGGATTTACCAGACGATCGGCCACGAGGTGCCGCCGCCCCGCCAGCTCGTGCCGGAGGTGCCGGCCGCCCTCGACGAGCTGGTGATCGAGCTCCTGCGCAAGGACCCCGCGGCGCGGATCGGCACCGCCGCCGAGGTCGTGGAGCGGCTCCAGGCGATGAGCGACCGGAGCGCGCGCTGGGAGGGGGACCTCGAAACCGCCGAGGACGCGGACGGATCGGCGAGCCCGAAGTCGAACCTCTACTCGTTCGCCGAGGTGTCCGACGCCCTGGCGCAAGCCGGCGGCGG
>DASWIG010000580.1:0-2725 GCA_036397835.1 Thermoanaerobaculia bacterium | reverse complement strand
GCAGCGGCGAGGGTCCCCGTCAACTCGGGATCCGGCGGCGCGGCCGCCAAGCCGAAGGCCAGCAGACCGAGGCAGGAACCGATGAGGACGAGCGAGCGACGAGCCATGGCGATCTCCTTCATGAATGATGAGCGAGCATACATCATCCATGAGTTGATGGCAAGGTTCTCGTCTCGGAATCCTCAACGCCGGCGTTCGAAGGCCGGCAAGTCGAGCCGGCCCGCCGGGGCGTTTCAAGGTCCGACTCCCAGGATGGCGCTGGGTCAACTTGCCCTTTCATCCGCAAGGCACCCGCCGTATCGCCCTGCACCGCGAGGCGGGCCTCTACGCTCTCACTGGCGCCGGCGCGGTGCTCCACAGCCCGGACTTCGGCCGGCGCTGGCAGCGCCTCAGCGCCGTGCCCCTTCCCCGCGGCGCGGCGGTCCGCGATCTGGTGATCGACGCGGCCCGCCGGCTCCTGCGGCTCTGGCGGCCGGAGGCCGAGGACGACGTCGAGACCTTTTCGCTTCCGCTCTCTCCGTCGTCGTTGCCGCTCGACGCGACCCTCTTCGGCATGAGCCCGGACGGCCGGTGGGTGGCGATCGCGCCCGTTCGGCGTCCGGTCTGGCCGGACGCGCCCCGGTTGAGAACCTGGGGCTCGCCGACGTACCAGGAAATCTGGCTCGGGGACCTCAGAGGCGAGCGTCCACGGTGGACGCGGCTGCGGGCCGGCCGTTTCGGCCCCGCCGGTCTCCACCCCGACGAGCGCCTGCCGTCGGAGCGCGATCGCAGGCTGGGCTCGTGGCCTTCCCGGGGGCTGGCGACGCAGTCGCGCGACGAGCTCCTCGAATCGTGTGCCGCGTCATCGGGACGGGACCGTCGCAAGAGGAGTGGAGGATGATCGCCGGCAGCGAGCCCGAGCGTTCTCTCTGTCCGCCCGATCCGCACGGCCCGAGGGTGGAGGGGCCAGGGTAGCTCACGGCCGGCGGCGCTCGAAGGCCGGCAACTCGAGCCGGCTCTCCACGGCCTGGCGGAAGTCCGCCGCCGGTATGACGCCCGCCGGTGCGCCCGAGCGTTCCTCGATCTCGAGCACGAGCTGGCGCCACAGCCGCTCACGGCGCGCGATCTCGCTGGGATCGCGGACCTGGCCGAACTCGAGCACGTGGCGATTGTGCCGGCAGAGCATGCGGAAGGCGTTGCGCGCATTCGGGCGCTCGGCCGGCAGGCCAAGCACGGCGACGTCCTTGCCCACCGCGTGGACCGGCTGGCCCCACTCGCTGTAGTTGCCGAAGATCGTCGACAGCCTCGCGAGGTTGCTGGCCAGGCGCTCCTGCTTGAGCCCGGCGAGCAGCTTGCCGAGGGCCGGCCCCGTGAAATTGCGGTGCACCGTGGGCTCGGCCAGGAACAATCCGATGCCGATCTCCTCGTGGAGGATCTGGCGCATCTCCGCCGCCGTCACCCGGTTGTCGTTGGCCAGGTGGATGCGCTCGCCGACCGCCTGCGGCCGTTTCATGGCCGCGAGAATCCCGGCGGCGACGCGGTCGACCGTAATCATGTTGAGCTGGGCCGACCGGTCGGCGGGGAAGATCGCCGCGAGGTGGCCGAGGAGGGTCGTCTTGGAGCGTTCGAGCCAGCCGCCCTCGGGGTGCGCCAGGACCCTCTGCACGCGGCCGAGGAGGTTGACGGGGGCGTTGATCACCTTGGAGTCGCCGCGGTTGTTGCCGGAGCGCGAGTCGCCGATCACGATGGCCGGGCAGAGCTGTACCAGGCGCAGGCCTTCCTCGAGCATGAAGCGCTCGGTCTCGAACGTGGCCATGGCCTTGGTGAGCTCGTAGTAGTTGTTGTAGAAGTCGAGCGGAAAGACCACCTCGTCCTCGCCGGCGATCTGGCGCAGCTTGCGGCCGTGGATGTACGCCGTCTCGATGCCCACGTGGGCCACGAAAGGGCTCGCGGGCGCCGTTTGCAGGGCATGGGAGAAGCGCAGGGCGTGGCGGGTGCCGATCACGTTGGCGCGGAAGGAGTCGGGATAGGGATCGTCGAAGGCCACGCTGGCGGCGCTGTGGACCACGTGGGTGAGGGTGTGCCCGAGGCGCTCGCGGTCGCTCTCGGCCACGCCCAGGCCGGGCGCTTCGACGTCGCCGGTGATGAAGCGGAGCTTGGCTCCCGCCGCGGCGTCGAGCCCGAGCTGCTCGAGCAGCCGCTCGCCGCGTTCGGTGGAGGAGAGCACACGCCGTTGGCCGCTGCGTCGATCGTGGGTCTCTTTGGGGCGGATCAGCACCACGAGCTCGGCCACGTCGTCGTCCTGGGCGGCCTGCCAGAGCAGCTCCTGGCCCACGAAGCCGGTGCCGCCGGTCACCAGCACGCGCAGCCCCGGGCGCTCGCCGTTGCGGCGGGCGGCGAGCTGCCCGGCGGCTTCGCGGCGCAGGCGGGCGACGCGGTCGGCGATCTCCGCGCCGGAGTAGGCGGGCTTCTTGAAGCGGAAGTAAGCGTGGCGCTGCTTCAAGCCGAAGAGCACCTCCGCCACCCGGGACGGGTCGCGGCCGCCGAGCATCCGCGCCACGGTCTTGGAGGTCCGCCTGCCGAGCCGGCGCAGCTCGCGCATGCGTCGCAGCACCAGCCCTGCGTCGCCGGTTTGCTTCATGAGCAGGCTCATGAAGCGCCGCGCCTGGATGTCGGCGAGGTGGAAATCGCGGTGAGCTCGCACGAGGAGCTCCTCGGGACGGATCTCCTCGTCGAGCACCTTGCC
>DASWIG010000579.1:0-24202 GCA_036397835.1 Thermoanaerobaculia bacterium | reverse complement strand
GCAGCGACAAGCTCTGCTTCTACGAGGATCCCTGCCTTGCCCCGGCCACTCCCGAAGAGGTCCGAGATCGCCTTAGGACCGCGTACAACCAACCACGGACTCAATGAACCAAGAATGAGGTGCAGTATGAAGCGTAGCCTTTCGCCAGGAGGTACTTGAGCCGCGCGATCTGCGCCGCCTCCTCGTCGCTCACCGGCACACTATGGTAACGGTCGGGGAACATCGTCCCCTGCCAGCCGTGCAGCCGGCCGACCTCCTTCGCGAGGTTCGTATTGACCAGACACATGAAGTCGGCCCTTTGCTCAGCGTCCTCGGGCCACAAGAGTATGTGGTAGTGGGACGAGAGCACGGTCAGGCCGCAGATCCGCATGCCGACTTGGCGCTGCGCGTAGCCGATGACGCCGAGGACGAGGTCGTTGAGCTCGTCGGACGGCCGCAGCAGGTAGCGGTTCTGGATGACGACGCAGGTGACCTCGTCGAGGCCGCCGCCTTCCTGGACCCATCGGGGATCTCGAGGCATTCCGTCTCTCCTCTGAAGCGGTGAACGCCGGCCGCGTCGCCGTCGCGCAGGGTCGCGAGACGCGGCTTTCGCGCGCGTTCAAGTTCAGAGATATGTAAGACGGATAAGACGCCCCAATTCTGACGCCGGATTTGAGATCCAATTTCTTGGAGACGGCGGCCGCCGCCGCCGCTACGCCATCCGCCGCAGACGGCTGAGGCGCACCAGCGCCTCCGGACCCTTGCGCTTGAGGCGCAGCTCCTCGAACGGGCCGCAGATCGTCAGGTAGTCGCAGAAGCGGCAGGCGCCTTCCTTGGGCGCCGCCGGCAGGAAACCGTCGGCCACCGCGCGGTCGATCGTGGCCAGCACCTGGGTCACGTCCTGACGGCCGGCCTCGTCCATCGGCACCTCCACGATCTCGTACTCGCCGCGCCGCGTGCAGTAGAAGAGCCGTCCGCTCGCCACCGGCTTGCCGAGCGTCTGCTCGGCGGCGAGGGCGTAGAGCAGCGGCTGCAGGGTCTCGCCGCCGCCCACCGTCACCTTCTTCTTGCCCGGCGGGCGGCCCGTCTTGTGGTCGGTCACCCGCAGCGTGCCGCGGCCGTCGTCGACCTCCACCAAGTCGATCGAGCCGCGCAGCAGCTTGCCGTCGAGCACCCGCGCGGGCTCGCGGCGGCTCGCCGGGTCGTGGCCCGGCTCGATGGGCAGGCCGAAGGAGAGCTCGAAGTACGCCGGACGCCAGCCCTCGCCAAGCCCGATCACGGTGAGGATCCAGCCCCGCAGGTCGGTGCGAAGCCCTTCGATCTCGCTGTCGTAGACCCGTGGGATCGCCGGCTCGAGCTGCTGGCGGTAGCGCTCGGCGACGACGTCGAGCGCTTCGTCCGCGAGGTCGAAGAGCTGCTGCTGGCGTTCGGCGCGCATCGGCAGCAGGTCGCCGGCGCGCAAGGTGCCGTGGAGCTCGTATTGCACCTCGTGGAAGAGGCTGCCGCGGGTCAGCGGATCGAGCCGCTCGAGCGGCGCCACCTCGTCGCGCGGCCGCAGCCGCAGCACGGCGTAGAGCAGGAAACGGTAGGGGCACGCCGCGTAGCTCTGGAGCGCCGTCGGCGAGTAGCTGCGCTGGTCGAGACGGGCGCGGGCGAGCACCTCGCGGGTGGCCTCGTCCGGGCCCACCACGCCGTCGGCCCACGAGAACTTGCGCCGCCAGCGCAGATAGCGCGCGCGCAGGGACCGCATCAGGGCCGGGTTGGCCTCGAGCATGTAGCGGCCGCGGCTCACCGAGTCGATGGCGTCGCGGCGCAGCAGGCCCGAGAGGGTCGAGAGGTCGAACTCGGCGTCGTCGATGGCCCGCTCCGGCCGCCGCGGCGCCGGCCAGCCCAGGAGCGAAGCCGACTCGCTGGCGGCGCGCGCTTCGAGCCGCGCCAGGTCGGGCAGCCGCCCTTCGGCGGCGCGGAGCACGTCGAGCGCGTAGAACGACGGCACCCGCGCCCGTCCCTGCATCGGGTCGAGGTTGGGGTAGGAGACCACGAGACGCCGCCGAGCCGCCCCGGCCGCGATGCGCAGCAGCAGGCGCTCGCGCGCCACCCGCTCGTGCTGGGTGGGCAGGCCGCCGAGCTTCTCGCGGTGTACGTCGAGCAGCAGCGGATCCTCGCTGGCGCGGCGGGGAAAGATCCCTTCGGCGAGACCGGGCAGGAAGACCACGTCGAAAGCGCGCCCGCGGGCCTCGGCCACGGTGGCCACTACCACCGCGCCGTAGCGCCGCGACGGCGGCTCGGTGCGCAGGAACGTCAGACGTTCCTCGAGCACCTGACGCACCTCGTCGAGCGTCACCGGCCCCACCTGCTCGAGCGGTTGCAGGTCGGCGAGCACCTTGAGCACTCGGTCGGGCCGCCGCAGCACCCGGCCGGCGAGCTGGCGCAGCGCCGCCAGCCAGCGGCCCCACGGCGCCGCCGCCGGCAGCTCGGCGAGGGCGTCGATCACCGGCAGGGCGAAGCGCTTCAGGTTGTCGAGTTGGCGGCGCGTCTTCTCGAGGCGGCGGCGCTGCGTGAGCTCGTCGTCGGCGAGGTCGCGCATCATGAGCTCGAGCTCGGCGGCGAGGCCGTCGAGCCGCTTCTCCCAGCGCCCGCGGCCGCCGAGCACCGCCGCGTCGACCAGGAGCTGCTCCCAGCGCCGCGGCGTCTGGAAGCTGCCGGAGACCTCCACCACCTCGTCGTTGGCGGCCAGCGTCGGCGCCTCCTCCTCCTCGTCCTCCTCGCCGGCGGGGAGGAAGCTCTTGAACACGAGCTGGTCGCCCTCGGGCTCGACCCAGGGCACCTCCTCCACCGCCGGCGGCGCGCCGGCGGCGTCGGGCCTCGGCACCTGGCCGAGCGAGAGGTACTCGGCGAAGCGCGACGCCGAATAGCCCTCGGCGGCGCAAGCCAGGAGCGCCAGGAACGCCCGGCCCGCCGGGTGCGGACGCACCGTGCCGCGGGTGAAGTAGGCGGGGATGCGGGCGCGGGCGAAGGCCTCCTCCACCAGCGGCAGATAGGACTGCGGGTCGCGCAGCAGCACGGCCACGCAGTCGAAGGGCAGGCCGTCGAGCGCCAGGTCGCGGATGCGGCGGGCGATCTCCACGCACTCGCGTCCCTCGCCGGGCGCGGTCAGGAAGACCACGCTGTCGTCGTCGGGCCCGGCGTCTTCCCCGGCCGTGAGCTCCGGCAGGAAGACGTGGCGGCGCAACCGCTCGAGACGCGTCGCGGGCGGCGGCTCGTCGAGGGCCGCGGCCGCCGCGGAGAAAATCTCCTCGAAGGCTCGGGCGCCCTCGCGGTCGCCTTCCGGCATCACCGCGAGCGCGCTCGGGGAGCGGGCGATCAGCGCCGCCAGGAAGCGGCGCTCGGCCACCGTCGTCGGCGCCAGATCGAGGGCCAGCACCGGCAGCCCGAGCAGGTAATGGCGCTCGCCGGCGCACCGGTCGCGGGCGAGCGCGAAGATCGCGGCGTCGTCGGCCAGGTTCCAGCGCTCGAGCTCGTCCTCGTAGGCCGCCAGGAGACGGGCGAGGTCCTCGCCCGGGGGACCGGTGGCGGCGAGGCGCCCGCGGTCGACGTGGTGGGCGCGCAGCTCGCGCACCGTGGCGGCGAGCGCCCGCGCCAGCCCCGGGGCCGCGGCCACCGGCTCGAAATAGGCGAGACGCCCGGCGTCGCGGCAACGGGCGATCGAGCGCGCCGCCAGGGCCTCGACGCCGAGCGCGCTCACCGGCGCCCGCCCGCTCTCGGCGAGCGGCCGCGTCGCCAGGTCCGACGCCAATCGCAGCGGCGTGGCGCGGTGGACGCCGAAGAGCCCCTCCGCCTCCGGCACGGTGCGCCGCAGCAAGTCGTCGGCGGCGCCGCGCGTGGTCGCCAGCACGAGGATCTCGCCCTTGCGGCCCGCTGCCTCCAGCAGCCAGTCGCCGGCTTCGCTCAGGCGCGCGGCGGCGCCGGTCGAGACGATCAGACGCTTGGACATCGGCCCGCAAGACACTAGCATGGACGACCATCGCCCTCGACCGCGCACCTGTACTAGGATGCCCGAGAGGAGCCGCCGCGGACGAGCAAGACAGGGGGCCGGGACATGGACTACAAGCTGCTCGACCACGCCCACTACTCGAGCCCCGACCATCCGCCGGCATGGACCGTGGCCGAGGGCGACACGGTGGTGCTCGTCTTCAAGGGTCTGGGCGGCCGCGTTGGCGGCTATGAGGTCACCGAGGCGCGCGCCGCCCGCGTCGTGGACATCGACGGCGACCACTACGTCGCCGAGCTGACCGAGCCGGGCATGATGATCCCGGTGGCGGCGGGCGAGCGCGTGCGCTTCCGCCGCGATCAGGCGTTCCAGGCGGCGTCCTTCGGCGACGAGACCATCTGGTCCGTGCCTGAAGCGTAGTCACGGCATGGCGCAGCGAACGGCCGAAGAGCGGCCCGAGGTGGAAGCCGGTCTCGCCGAGGGCCGTCCAGGCCTCGACGTCGTCGTCCCGGCGGATCAGGACCTCGCGGCACAGGCTCTCCGCCTTCAGCGCGTCGCCCCGGCTGCGGCGCCGCGGTCGAGCTCCTGGAGTAATTGCACGGCCAGGCTGTCGACCAGCGAGACGATCTCGGCCGCCGGCCCCTCGGCGCTGGCGCGGGCGATCTCGGAGGCGCCGTCCGCAGTGCGGTAGAGGGCGGCGTCGATCTGCAGCCGGCCCGCCACCTCGACGACGTTGCCGAGCACCAGCAGACCGGCCTCGAGCCGGCGCGCGAAACGTCCGCCCGCCTCGGGCCCGTCGACGCCGGCTCCCTCTTGCGCGAGTCGTTGCAGGAGCATCCGGGGAGGGACGGCGCGCACGTCGCCGGCGCCGTCGAGCCTGGCGGCGAGCAGGTCCACGATGCCCTCGCGCAGGTAGGCGTAGTCCCCGCCGCCGCGCACCGTGAACGGCAGGATCGCCACCACCGCCGGGCCGGCGACGGCGGCCGGCGCCGCCGCGTCGACGGCGCCAGGACCGGCCCGGTGGACACCGGCCCAGTAGAAGCCGCCCAGCGCGAGCGCGGCGGCGGCGGCCACCGCCGCCGCCGCCGCCAGCCGCCACACGCGGCGCCGGCGCCGGCGCGCCAGCGCCGAGCGCAGCTCCGCCGAGCGCATCACGGCCGACGGCAACGGCAACCCGTCGACCGAGGCGTCGTGCGTCACCGGCAGGTCGGCGGCGAGCTCCTCGGCGCTCTGGTAGCGCTCGTCCGGGTTCTTGGCCAGGGCCCGGTCCACGATCCGCCGCAGCGAGTCGGGAACGTCGGGGCGCTTCTCGGCCAGCCGCGGGGCCGGATCCTTGACGATCGCCTTCACCAACTGCGCGCCGGTGAACGGCCGCTCGCCGTACAGCATCTCGTAGAGGACGACGCCGAGGGCCCAGAGGTCGCAGCGGTGGTCGGAATCGCCGAGGATCTGCTCCGGCGCCATGTAGTGGAGCGTCCCGACGAAGCCGCCGGTCCCCGTCAGGGCCGCTTCGCCCGCCACCTTGGCGACGCCGAAGTCGAGCACCTTGACGGGGCCGGGCAGCCCCGCTTCACCGCGGGTGAGGAAGACGTTGGCGGGCTTGACGTCGCGGTGGACCACGCCTTCGCGGTGGGCGCGGGCGAGCCCGGCGGCGACCTGGCGGGCGATGCGCGCCGCCTCGGGCACGGCCGGCGGCCCGCGCTTCAGACGCTCCCTGAGGGACTCGCCCTCGTAGCAGGCCATCACGATGTAGAGCTGGCCGTCGCCGGTCTCGCCGATCTCGTGCACCGTGCAGACGTTGGGATGATCGAGCTTGGCCGCCGCGCTCGCCTCGCGCAGGAACCGCGACTTGGCGTCCGGGCGCCCGGTCAGCTCGCGGCGCAGGAACTTGAGCGCGACGGTGCGGCCGAGCCGCGTGTCCTCGGCGCGGTAGACCTCGCCCATGGCGCCCTGCCCGAGGCGGTCGAGGATGCGGTAGGGACCGACGCGCCGCGCACCGTCCTCGGGCGTCGCGGCGTTGCCGGGCGCCGCGGCGGCGGCGTCCGGCGCCGCGCTCGCGCGGCGGCTCTCCAGGCGGGTGGCGGCGCCGGCCGCGAAGGCCGGCCGCTCGAGGAAGCCGCCGATGTGCGCCTCGTGGCCGAGGTACGAAAGGACCTCGTCGAGCAGGCCGGCGTCGCCGCCGCAGGCCTCCTCGAGAAAGGCGCGGCGCTCGCCCTCCGGCCGCTCCAGGGCCAGCCCGAGGAGCGCATTGAGACGCTGTTCGCGCTCGAGGTCCATGCGTTTAGCCGTCCGCCAGCCGCCGGTGGAGCCAAAGGCGGACCACCTGCCCGTCGCGCTCCACCGTCCCCGATGAGACTCCGAGCACCTCGCCCTGACCGGATCGACGGCCCGACCGTACCACGATCCCGGATCCGGGTGGGGATCGGAGCTGAAGCGGCTGTGTCAGTGCCACGGGATCTCCGGTCCTGACCGGAAGCGCCCTACGCCGAACGGACGAGCCGCGCCAGGTAGGTGCCGTCGCCGCCTTCGTAGACGACCTGGCTCATCCAGCCGTGGCGCCGGGCGCGGTGGCGCAGCGTGCGGCTGTCGACGTAGAGCCAGGCGAGCGGCGCGCCCTGTTCGCCCCGGTACTCGATGCGCTGGCGCGTCTCGCCGCGGTAGCGTCCCTCCTTCACCCGCCGCACCAGCCGCCGCAGCTCGCCGACGTCCTCGGTCACCCGCAGGTCGGCGGAGTCGAGCAGGATCTGTCCGCGTGGGGCCACCAGCCGCCCGGCGACGCCGAAGAAGCGGTCGAGGCCGGCGAGGTCGCCGACCAGGCCGACGCCGTTCATCAGCATCACGACCGTGTCGTAAGCGTCCCCGATCTCGGCGTCCTCGGCCGCGGCGAAGACGTCGCCCACACGGGCGTCGTCGACGCCGCGGCGGCGCATGACCTCGACCGCCCGCGGGCAGACGTCGAGGGCGCGCACGGCGATCCCCCGCTCCTGGAGCGCCAGGGCGTGGCAGCCGGCGCCGGCGCCGGCGTCGAGCACGTGGCCGCGGCAGAGCTCGACGGCGGCGGCCTCGGCGCCGGAGAACGCCTCGAGCCCGCGGAAGAACACCGAGGCGAGCAGCCGCGTGCGCGAGCCGTCCTCCCAGACGACCGCGGCCTGGGCGTCCTCGCGGCCGTCCTGGTAGTCGGCGAGCAGGAGGCCCAGCAGCGTCCAGGGGTCGGACGCTGCATCGGCGGGGGAGTCGGAGATCATGGCGTGCAACGCGGCGCCGGGCGAGTATAGCGTCCACACGACGGCGCTTCCGCAGGTCGGGCTAGCTAGTAGGACGGCGTCCGCAGGACTCCTTCTTCCACCAGGTATTGCAGCGCCAGGACGATCCGCCGATCGCTGAGGCCCGCGTCGTCCGCGTCCTTGAACGCCGCCACCGCCTCGTGCGCCGGCCGGGGCGTGGCGAACAGCCCCGCCAGACGCGTCAGCTCCGCCGGCGGCAGGTACATCCTGAGCCGCGCCAGGGCCTGCGCGGCCTCGGGCGAGCGCTCCAGGGGACGCCGCGGGTCGAGGGTGACGCGCGTCCGGCGGCGGCGCCAGAAGGGGGCCTCGGGCCAGCGGGGCTCTTCCAGGTAGAAGCGCTCGCGGGTCTCGAGATACCGCTCGAACTCGTCGCGCAGGAGCTGCGAGTAGCGCTCGACCACGTGCTGGCGCCCGCCGACCGAGTCGGCCGCGGCGAAGGCCGCCCACAGGCCGTTGGCCAGGGCCTTGACGATCCCCTGCCCCGACAGCGGGTCGAAGGTCGACGCGGCGTCGCCCACCGCCAGCCAGCCGTCGCCGCCGAAGGCGTCGAGACGGCCGGAGCTGGCCGCGCGCACCGCCGGCTCGCCGCGCCGCTCCAACCCCTCGAGGCGCTCGCGGGTGTGGCGCGACCCCGCCAGCATCTCGAGCCAGACGCCGCGGGCGTCGAGGCCGGCGCCGCGCACCAGGTCGCCGTCGGTCATGAAGGCGGCCACCATGCCGCCGTCCGGCAGCCGCGCCGAGTACCACCAGCCCTGCTCGAGGGGCTCGACGAGCGTGCGCGTATCGGCCGTCGCCGGCCGCTCGCCGGGAGCGCAGAACGCGTAGACGCCCACCAGCCAGTCGAAGAGCACCCGCCGCGCGCCGCGGCGCGCCGCGAAGCGGCCGCCGCGTCCGCCGGCGTCGACGACGTAGCGCGCCGTTACAACGGCGCGGCGCTCCCCCGCGCGCAGCTCGAGGCGCCAGCGGCCGCCGCGGCGCGTCTCGCTCACCACCCGCGCGCCGGTGCGCGTGACGACGCCCTCGCGCGCCGCTTCGGCCAGCAGGAAGGCGTCGAAGCGCCGGCGGTCGAGGTGCCAGCCGGAGCCCGCGAAGGAGGCCAGGAAGTCGTTGTCGACGAGGTCGCCGACCCCCCACGAGGAGGTGGTGCCAAAGGACTCGAGGTGGTTCTCGCCGAGGAAGCGCTCGAAGACGCCGAGCTTCTCGAGGTAGAGGCGGGCGTTGGGCGGCAGCGACTCGCCGATCCGCGCCTCGCCGTAATCCGACGCCTCGATCAGCACCACCCGCAGCTCGGGGTCATGGTGGCGGAGGGCGAGGGCGGTGGCGGCGCCGGCGGGCCCGCCGCCGATCACCGCCACGTCGAAGGCGGCCATGCTCCTCTAATTACCACACCTTACGTCCCGGAACCCTCACCCCCAGCCCCTCTCCCCGGGGGAGAGGGGAGCCAGATGGCGGGGAATCCTCTCCCCCTCTCCTCTTGGAGAGGGGGCCGGGGGGTGAGGGTTCCCGCCTTTACGAGCTGCGCTTCACCGCGTACCACGACGCCACCACGCCCGCCGGCGAGGTGCCGCCCCCCGACGACGGGTGGGGGATGGCGCGCACGATCGAGCCCACCATGGCGGTCTTCTGCTGCACGCCGTCAGGCCACTCGGGCACCAGGTAGCCCACGTAGTCGTAGATCCACTCGGCGCCGCCGACCACGCCCTTGCCGCGGAAACGCACCGTCATCGGGTTGCCGTAGCTGCGCGAGCCGGTGAGCTCGAGCTGCCAGCCTTCGCCGCCGATGGTGCCGCGCAGGATCTCCATCGGCGCCTCGACGAGCTCGATCGTGCCGGAGCCGAAGAGCAGGTCGTCAGGCTCGGTCGCCAGGTCGGCGTCGTTGAGCCAACTGCGATAGGACCACTTGCCAACGAATACGTTCTCGTCTTTCTTTCCCATTTCCGTTCACCCCTGTTCTCGATCTAGGACGTTCCGCTCTTGTAGACGTCGGGCCGGGTCACGCCGCCGGACGCCGCCGGCTCGTTGATCTCGACGGCGACGTAGAGGGGATTGCTCCCCGGGTCCTCCCACGGCTTCGGCGGCACCGACGGATTGCCCTGGAAGTACGGATTCCTGACGACGAAGCCGAGGTCGGCCCAGCTCGTGACCATCTTGAGGTCGCCGGCGTCGGTCTGCGGGATGCCCTTGGCCCAGTCGACGAAGTCGTAGCTCGCCTTGCCGTCCGCCACCGACGTCACCACGAAGACCTGCAACGGACGGTGCGCCGGCCACCACAGGGTTTGCCACACGGCCTGCTTGCGTTTCATCGACGGGTCCCGCGGGTTGCCGGGATAGATCTCGTTCCAGTCTTCGTAGGTGACGTCGACCTCCTGGTACGAGCATTCGTTGAAGTCGGCCTGCCAGGGCAGCGCCATGTGCTTGGTGAGGTCGCCGGGCTCGAGACCGGCGGCGAGGTCGTCGTCCTGGCTGAGCTGGGTGTCGCTGTAGTAAGCGAAGTCGAGCGCGGGCTTGTAGTAGGCGTTGGCGCTCGTCTGGCCGAAGTCGTAGAACGTCGGATTGCCCTTGATCCGATAAGGCTCGAGGTAGATCGACGGGTTGCGCACCGACCAGCCCACCTCGCCGCCGGGGCAGAAGGCGCCGCCCAGCACGTTGGCGAGCACGGCGCGGTCGAGCGCGTGGCCCGTCTTCGCGGGTCCCGCGGTCTCGTTGCCCACCGGCGGACTGTCGGGCCATTCTTCCCTCTCGTTGACGAACTTGCCCGCGGCCCACTGCTTGAGCACGAAGAGCTGGGTGTCGGTCAGACGCAGGAACTTCGAGACGTGGACGTTGGAGATCGGGTTGTCCCCCGCCAAGAGCGGCATCAGCGGCACGTTGTGGGTGCGGCTGTCGGGACGCCCGAGGTCCTTGAGCTCGTTCTCCTCGCCGGGCAGGCGCAGCACGTGGAAGAGATACTCGCGGGCGCCGCGGTTCGGGTCCTCGCCGCCGCGCGGCGGCCGGCTCAGCCGCTCCTTGAAGAACGTGCCGCGCTCGGTCACGTCGTGCGGGAAGTTCGAGCCGTAGAGCACCCGGGTGAGCCAGGTGAAGTTGTAGGGACGGCTCAGGATCGGCCACACGTCGCGGTAGAACCACGGATGGTAGCCGGAGTTGTAGCGCAGCTCCTGGGTCTTCCACCACGCCAGCGCCTCCGGGTCGGCGGAGTCGACCTGCCGCGGCGGATCGAAGGGCGGCGCGCCGAAGAGGTCGGTGCGCGTCGCGAGCTCGCGCACTCCGAGGTCGAAGACCACGTCGTCCAGGGTGACCATGTCGAAGATCGTCGGCACGTAGGCCGGGTAGCCGACGATCACCCACGACGGCGCCGCCACGTCAATGAACCGGTGACGCTGGATGTCCTCGACGAAGAACTTCAGCCGCGCCATCACCGGGCCGTCGGAGGTGTCGTCGAACCAGCCGTCGTTGTTGGCGTAGTGGGTGATGATCGGGTCGTCGGGGCCCCTCTTCGCCGAGCCCGCGCAGCCGTGGCCGCCGAGCACCAGGAGACGGCCCTGGCCGTCGGTCAGCAGGTCCCCCAGGGTGTCGACGGAATGGGGCGAGAGCGGCGGCGGGAAGCTCTGGGCGTAGAAGGGGTTGGCGCCGCGCGCGAAGCTGGCCCGGCGGCGCGAGGTCAGGTCCACGGACTGCGGGCCGGGATCGATGATCAGCCGCTGCCGCGCCGACGCTTCGACCACGCCGGCGTTGCGCCGCGGGTGGTCCGGAGCGTAGCCGTGCTCGCCCTCGAGCTGCTTGAATTCGTACCACGCCGCTTTCTTGTTGGCGAGGTACACGCGCCACTGGACGTCGACCAGGGTGCCGAAGTTGCCGCCGCCTTCGACGCGGTCGCCGATCTTCAGCGGCCGGCCCTCGGGATGCTCTTCGTTGTGCTCGCACACGTAGAAGCGAGCCGCCTGGCGCTTGACGCGTCCCGCCTCGTCCTTGAACTTCTCGACCGGCACCTCGCTCTTGCCGTCGGGCGTCAGCAGCGCGTTGCCGCTCTCGTCGCAAGCGATGGGCAGGCCGCCCGCCGTCTCCGGGGTGATGCAGAAGTCCGTCGGGCTGTTGCCGAGACGCGCGATTCCGATGCCCGGATGGACGTGATAGGTCGTCGTCATCACATTAATCCTTGAAGTTGAAGGAAACGCCGGCCAGACGCAGGAGGTCGGGGATCTCGCGGCCGTCGACGCCGACCACCACCAGGGTGACGCGCAGGTCCGTGGCGCCCGCCTCGACGAGACGCCGGACGCAGCCGGTGGCGTCGATGCGGTAGTTGCGCGGCGCGTTCATGCTGCGCCCGCGGCGGTCGAACCGGCGCGGCTCGGGCACGTCGCAGTGGCCCGGGCCGCCGTAGCAGGGCCCGTGGCCGAAGACCGCGGCGTAGCCGGCGTAGTGGTCGTTGTCGGCGATGCGCGTCGAGGCGTCGGCGTCGGGCAGGTTGAGGAAAGCGCGGACGTAGCACGACAGCGGCAGTTGCGGCACCCGGTGGAGCCGGATCTCCACCTTGGCGTGGTCCGCGAGCACGTGCCGGGGAATTCCGGCCGGACCCGAAACGAAACGGCTCACCGGCCAGCCCTCGTCCACCGCGAAGACGTAACAGCCCTTCACGTACTCATAGCCGAACTTGTGGACGTCGAGCACGTCCTTGACCGTGTAGTTCCACGGCGACAGGGCCGTGTCGAGGTCCGCCGGCACCGCTTGCGGGTGCTCGACCTGCCACTCCGACCACAGGCGGTCGATGTTGACGTGGTGCGGCCAGAAGATCGGGTCGAACGACGCGGTCAGGTTCGAGAACATGTCGCCGAGCTGCGGCTGCGAGTAGAGGTCGTCCTTGGTGTGGTACTTGCGCACCACCCGCACGCCGAGCCTGGCGTCCTCGGCCTTGGGATCGAAGTCCGGGTTCTGGCCGCCGCTCCACAGGTGCAGCGTGTTGTGCGGGTTCTGGTCGAGGTAGCCGTAGGAATCGTTGTAGACGGGCCCGCCGCCGTAGTCGCGGAAATTGGTCAGCGACTGGATCTGCGTCACCTCGGCGGCGGTCGGATAGTGATAATGGACGGTCTCGTTGATGGTGCGCACGCCCTCCGGGTCGTCGGTCGGCGTCGCGGTCCAGAACTCCGCCGGGTAGCGCAGCGGATACCACAGGGGGTTGGCCTGGAGCAGCTCGTAGATCAACGCCTCGCGATAGCGCCGGGCCTTCTTCTTGCCGATCCGCTCGGCCACCGCGAAGAAGAAGAGCTGCTGCGAGGTGTAGGTCCTGCACACCATCGGGTCGAGCTTGTCCCAGTCTTCCTCGGGGTGATTCTTCTTGAGATTGGCGATCGATTGCGGCGTGAGGAATGCGCGGTAGGCCGCCGGGATCTGGCCGCCCCAGGTGTCGTACTCGCCTTGCTCGCCGATCTGGTACTTGCCTTCTCCGTACATCGGCATCGGCCAGTCCCAGTAGGGCAGGGTGACGTCGGGCACGAAGTCCTGGAGCGCCTGCTCGAACTCGTAGAGGTAGACGCGGTGCCAGGTCAGGAAGCGCTCCCAGGCGTGCTGGCAGTGGTTCTGGTGGATCAGCGCCAGGTTGTTGTAATTGCGCCGGTCTTGCGGCCAGTCGTTCAAGTCGTAGAGCTTCTTGTGGGCCCAGCGCAGCTTCTCGAGCTGCAGCGGGTCGAGGCACTCGAGGTTGACGCGTTGCCTGAGCTCGCCGGAGCGGTACTTGTACTCGCCGGTGGGCAGCGAATAGACGTGGAAGACCTCCTCGCCGGTGGCCGCCGCGGCGCTCTGCCGTGGGCTCCCTTGTTCGAGGTCGACGTCGATGAGGCGCTCGTGCTCGGGGCAGCCGTCGTCGATCCACTCCTCGATGAAGCGCACGTCGTCCTCGGCGACCGGCCGCCCGCCCCAGGGCAGGCGCGGGAAGCGGCTGCCGTCGAACGGGTACTCGCCGCGCAGCCCCTTGACCAGGGCCGAGGCCGCCCCGCGGCCCGGCACCGTCTCGCCGCCCGCCGCCACCTCCTCCATCTCTTCCTCGGGCGGCGCCTTGTCGCGCGGCGCGCAGCAGCACTCGCCGCCCTCCACCCTCTCGACCTCCCGCCGCGGCGGGCACGGGGCCTGCGGAGCGGGGTGACGGTGGAGCTCGGCGGGGGCGATCATGCGGATGCCGTAGACCTCGACCGCGGCGAGCTCCGCGACCGGCAGGTGCCAGAACCTCGGCTGCCCCTGGTAGTCGGCGCCGGCCGCGCCCGCCGCGTCGTCGAGGATCTGCCGCACGCGTTCGAGGCGCGTCGGCGGCTTTTTGGCCGGCTTCACTCTCTTGGCCGGCTTCACTCTCTTGGCTGGCTTCGCTCTCTTGCTTCGGGCCATGAACAGCCACCTCCTCGGGCGAATTGCGGAAGTCCCTGGGGAGAGTACTCAAGGTGGTCATGAGGACGGTGCGGCGGCCTGAGCTCTCTGCTGGCTCTGCTGGCGGCGGCCTTTGATGGCGACGACGCCGGAGGGCGACGCGGGCCGCTCCCTGATGCCGGCCGTGCTCGCCGGCGGCAGCGAGTCCAGCACCGGCCGCCTCTCGTCCTCGGAGAGCAGCTCGCAGTAACGGCCGAGCTTCCGTGCGTAGATCTGGCGGTAGAAGGCAGGTAGCCCGTTCCCTCTCCCCTCGTGGTAGGCCAGCAGCTCGGGATCGCTCCTCAGCCGGGCCAGGATGGCGCGCAGCTCCCGCAGGTCGTTGCGCATCCCCAGGGTGCGCAGCGTGTGGTGGGCCCTGGCGCCGGCCGTCGGGGACGTCGCCAGCCGCCGCAGCAGCATTCCCGTCGTGATCGCCTCGACGTGGATCTCGATCAGCTTTTCGTAGTATTCGATCGGATGGTAGTTCTTGAGCGTCGTCACCAGAAACGGCAAGTAGTAGAAACTGAAGGGCATGGACTTCAAGATCCTGCCTGCCGCCAGTTGGGCCTCGTGGAGCGGCGTGCCGCCGAATGGAACCGGAATGTTGATGGTGGGCCACACGAAGGGCGTTCGACGGATGAACTCCTTCGTCAGCTCGACGGGCTCGTCGCCCGCGTCCACGTCGGTGCCGAACATGAAGTTCGCCTGGAGCCCCGGAATGTGGACGTGGAGCTCGTGGAAATGGTCGACCACCCGCTCCAGCTTTTCCCACCCCGACTTCTTGCCGACGCCGGCCTTGTTCGAGTAGTCCGACCACGACTCGACGCCGGGTGCCGCGAAGACGCACTTGGTCTCCCGCAGGCGCGACAGCCGCGGCCCGCGCAGGATCGCCAGCGAGCTCTCCATGGCGTAGCGGTTCCGCCTCCCCAGGGGCAGGCTCTCGATGACGTCGAGAACCTCGTCGAAGCGGACGCCGAAGTTCGGGTCGTGGTAGCCGACCAGGAGCCCTGGCCAGCGCTCCGAGACGAAACGCAGGTCCGCCTCCAGGAGCTCGCGGGGCAGCATGACGTAGGGGCTGGCCCAGTCGATGCAGAAATCGCACTTGTACGGGCAGCCGATGCTCGAGAGGATGCCGACGGTGCCGATCCACCCGGGCTTGCCGCGCTTGGTGAAGGTGGCGGAGACGATCTCCGGCATCCGCTCTTCGACGCTCGGGATCTCCGTCAGCGCTCGGCCGCTGGTGACGATCGAGCCCCGAGCGTACACCCCCTTCAGGATGTCGTCGATGAGGACCTTGTCGCAGTCCCGGACCGTGAAGTCGAAGAACCGGATGCAGTCCAGGGGAAAGGCTCGGGCGTGGGAGCCGCCGATCACCGTCAGGACCCGCCGGCGGCGGTAGAGCTTCGCCAGGGCGTAGGCGAGGGCGCTCGAGCGGGTGTCGGTGGCGATGAAGACGATGTCGAGCTCGGCGGGCAAGAGGTCCTCGGGGACCGCTTGTCCGTAGTAGGTCGCGTAGCGGACGTCATGCCCTAGCTGGCGGCACCAGACGCTCACCGCCTGCGGCGTGATGCTGGCGTAGATCTTCCGGAACCGGGATTCGTACAGGCGGGCCAGGAAGCCGTGCGCCGTCGAGTCGTTGATGATCTCCAGGACCCCTACCCTGAGCTTGACCATGGACCTCCACCTTTCATCCGGCGGCAAGGCGCGAGTCGATCGCCCCGCCCTCCGGCCAGCGAGAAGACGAAGAAGCCGCACACCTCGTGGGACTTGGCCGAGTACTCTACACTAGAACTCTCCTCAGCTCAAGGCCGTCGCGGATTCCCGCGACCGGAATCTCCGCGACCGTCGACTCCTTCTTCTTGCGACTGAGCTTCAACGAGGTCGCGCTGGGCTCGGTGGGCGAGTCGCCGCGGGCGTCCTCGAGCTCGTAGAGCGCCGCGAGGTTGGGCATCAGGAAGGGGCCCTGGCCGACGATCCGGTAGGGCTCCCCGTCCCTCGGCAGCTCATTGAAGGCCGGAATCGGCGTCGCGAGGAGATCCGCCGGATAGGTCCTGTTGAGGTCCCCGGACTGGACCACGCGCTGCGCCGCGAGGACGACGAGCAGCCCCGCGAGCGCGGTCCGCGGCGAGCGGACGAGCAGGAAGAGCCCGGCCGCGAGCGCCACCGGCACCAGCTCGAGCAGGGTCTGCCGCGAGAGGAAGCCGGTCGACAGCCCGGCCCGGCGCATCCCGGGCCAGAACGCGGCGATCGCCAGTCCGATCGCGCCGAGGGCGCCCAGGGTGAGCCAGCCCAACCGCCGGTTGGGCGCCTCGGCGGCCCAGGCTTCGGCGCCGAGCGCGGCGAGGGTCACCAGCGCGAACCCGGAGGCGAAGGCCAGCCGGCGGTTGATGGCGACGTCGAATCCCGGCAGCAGACCGAGGAGGTCGATCAGCCCCGGAGCGGCCACGAAGACGAGGATGCCCCCGACCGCCACCACGAGCAGGAACCACCGCCCCACCCAGCGTCCCCGCCACAGGCCGTAAACGGCCGGCGCCACGAGCACGCTGATCCGCGGCGTCCGCGGTCAGCCGCCGGAGGAAACCAGGGTCTCTTCGTTGGCCGCCACCGCTACCGGGCCGAGGACGCGTCCTGCCGCGCGGACTCGATACTCACCGGGTTTCAGCTCGACGGCGTCGCCGCCGACGGTGCCGGTAGCCACCACCTCGGCGCCGGAGAGGACCTCGAAGGTCGGTCGCAGGGCTCCGCGCACGGCCTGGCGCAAGGCCTCGCCGTCGGAGGCGTCGAAGTAGCGGCCGCCGCCGAGACGCGCCCAGGTCTCGAACTCCTCCTTGAGCATCAGCTCGTCGATCGCGAAGCCGACGACGTTGACCCGCACGTCGACGCCCGCCGACGCCAGCCCGCGGATCACCGCCTGCGGATCGCCGCCGCAAGTCTCCTCGCCGTCGGTGACCAGGACGACCAGCCGGGGACCGGTGGCCTTCGCCAGGTCCTGCTCCACGTGGCGCAGCGAATCGGCGATCGGCGTCTTGGCCAGGTTCTTCGCCTCCACCGAGCGGATCGCCGCCGCCGCCCCGCCGCGGTCGAGCGGGCCGAGCGGGATTTCGAGATCGGTGCGGCACGAATCGGCCTCGCGGTGGCCGAAGATCCTCAGGGCGAAGGGCACGGCCTCCGGCAGGGCGTCGCCGGTGAGGTCCAGCAGGGCGGCCCGCGCCAGCTCGATGCGGCGCTCGCCGCCGAGACGCTGCAGCATGCTGCCCGACGCGTCGAGGATGACCTCGACGGCGCCCGCCCCCTCCGCGGGCGCGCCCTCCGCCGCCACGACCTTGAGCCGGCCGCGCGCCTGACTCGGCCGGACTTCAACGGCGGTGGCCGCCAGCGTCTTGTAAGCCTGGCCGGTGAGGTAGCGCACCTCGTAGGAGCCCGGCGTCTTCGGAGCCTCGAGGCGCAGCGGATTGCCGCGCCGGGTGTAGGCATAGTTCTCGTACTCGCGCTCCGGCGCGCCGGAGGGGACGATGGTGATGAAGTCGCGTTCGTTGTCCGGACCGCTCCAGGTGACCTCGAACGGCTCGCCGGCCACAGGCTCGGCGGCCGCGACGCTCGCTTCGACGCCGCCGACCTCCATCGTCGCCGAGCCGAGCACCCGATAGCCGCCCGTGCCGAGGTGATAGCGCACCTCGTAGGTGCCTGGCTCGTCGGGTACGGGGAGCTCGAGCGGATTGCCCTTCGTCACGTAGGCGTAGTGGCCGTACTCGCTCTCCGGCGCGCCCGCCGGGTCGACGCTCACGAAATCGGCCTTGTTGCCCGGTCCGCTCCAGCGGACCGAGAGGGTGCCGCCGGCGTCGACCTGGGCCGGCGCCTCGACCGTCGCCGTGGTGCCGCCCACCGCGAGCGGCGCGCTGCCGATCACCGCGTAGCCGCCGACGCCGAGGTGGTAGCGCACCAGGTATGGGCCGGGCTCGACGGGAACCGGCAGGGTGAGCGGGCTGCCCTTCGCGGTGTAGGCGTAGTGGCCGTAGTCAGACTCGGGGGCGCCGGCGGGGTCGACGCTGATGAAATCGCCCGGATTGTCCGGGCCGGTCCACGCGACGGAGATCTCCGCGCCGATCTCGGCGGCGGCCGGCGCCTGCACGGTCGCCGAATCGGCGACGACGGAGACCGGTGCCGCCGACAGGACCGGATATCCGCTCTCGCCGCTGTGGTAACGCACCAGCCAGCGGCCGGGCTCCCCCGGCGCCCGCAGGGTCACCGGATTGCCCGACTTCGCGTACTTGTAGGGACCGTACCTGGCTTCGGGCGCGCCGTCGGGATCGAGGCTGATGAAGTCCTGGGGACCGCCGGGACCGGTCCAGGTGACTTCGATCTCCGCGCCGACCTTGACCTCGGCGGGCGCCGAGATCGATGCGGATTGCGCCGCGAGGGCGCGCGCGGAGAATGCCGATGCCAGGAGCAGCGACACGGCGAAAAAGGATCGGCATTCATGATGGGCGTGGTAGGCGGGCATCGAAACCTCCGGTCCCTGAGCTTGACCATGGTCCTCCGCCTTTCATCCGGCGGCAAGGCGCGAGTCGATCGCCCCCCTCTTCGGCCAGGGAGAAGACGAAGAAGCTGCACACCTCGTGGGACTTGACCAGTACTCTACAATAGTACTCTCCTCAGCTCAAGGCCGTCGCCATGCCAACCGAGTCGGCGAGGCCCCCATCACCGCGCCGAATCGGGCCGCAGGGCTTCACCGAGGATCCTTCCGACCTCTTTCCCCATGATCTGATTCCCGAGCTTGTTGACGTGGCAGCAGTCGTCGACGTAGATCGTGCGCTCCTCGTCCTTGAAGATCCCGGGACGGACGGACCAACCCAGGAAAGGATGGACGACCACGTTGGTGACAGGCTCTTCGGAGGGAGGCGCCGGCGCCGGCTCGACCCCGCCGTTCGACTCTCCCACCGCCGCCCGCTCTTTCGCGAACAGGTCGAACGTGCGGACGACCAGCTCGGCGCCGAGCAGCGCCACGGCCGTCGAGGCGAGCAGCACGGCCAGATTGACGGCAGCTCTGCGCAGTGCCATAGTGGCATAGATGCTACCCGCGTCCTGGCGATCGCTGCAAGAGCTTCGAGGAGCCGCCCTTGCCGGCGTCAGGCGCTCGCCGTTTCGTCTCGCCTGAGGCCTGGCCGTCTTCGCGGCCCTGACCCCGGTGCTCGTCGCGCTCCTCGTCGAGCTCTCCCTGCGCGACGCGCACCAGGAGCTGACGGGCGACCTCGCCACCCTGGAGGTGCGGACGCTCAACGCCCTCGAGGGCCGCCAGCTCCTCGGCCCCTACTCGCGCTACCCGTGGAGCCACCCCGGTCCGGTGTATTTCTACCTCCTGGCGCCGGTGTACGCCGTCCTGGGCCGCGCGCCGTGGGGCCTCTTCGTCGGCGCCGGCCTGATCAACCTCGCGTGCCGCGGCCGAGCGCCAGCGCCGGACCCTGACGGTCGCGCGGGACCATCGGCGAGCGGCCGCAGGCGCTGAGCGAGGTGACCGGCGTCTACCTCCGGCGCTTCGAGACTCGGAGGACGGCGGGAGACAGCCGCCGTCCGGTACCGGGCTCGTGACGCGATTACCGGGACTGCCTGGTAGGCTGGACGCGTGGAAGACGAGGAAGGCCCCCGGGACGAGCCGGCCGCGCGTCGGACCTGGCGCCGCATCTTCGAGGAGGACCTGCGCGCCCTCGACGTCGACCTGCGCATCCGGCTGGCCCGCGAGGCGAGCGGCGAGACCCTGCGGGCGCTGTGCTTCGACCCCGCCTCCAAGGTGGTGACGGCCGTCCTCGAAAACGCGGGCGCCGGGCTCGAGCACGCGCGGCTGATCGCCGAGCACCACCGCACCGGCAGCGGGCTCGACGTGCTCGGCAAGGGGGCGTCGTTGCTGCGCGACCAACAGGTCCAGCGCTGCCTCTTCCGCAACCCGCAGACGAGCGAGCGCCTGCTGCGCCGCATCTTCCAGCCCCGGCGCATGGCCGAGGTCTACCGCCTCTGCCTGAGCCGCGACGCGACCGAACGCGTGCGCGCCGCGGCGCGCAAGGAGCTCCGCGACAAGTTCACCTCCGGCACCGCCGACGAGCGCGTGAGCCTGATCGTGACCTGCGAAGGCCGCTGCCTCGACCTGCTGCTGGGGATCGCCCTCGACAGCCGGGCCGCGGCCCTGCTCTGCCGCCGGCCCCTGCACTCGACGCTGCTCGTGCGCAACCTGGCCCGGTGGCCCTCGACGCCGCCGGAGGTGCTCGTCCACTTGGCGCGGCAGCCCGTGGTCAAACGCAGCCCCGCTCTCCGCGACGCGATCCTCCGCCACCCCAACGCTCCGTCGCACCTCGACGCCAAGAGCCGGCCGCGCTAGCCACTCTCGCCGGATCGAAGTCGAAACGGCCCCACTCGCGGGATCTCGTCAGTTTCCTTCTGGCGAAGGCGAGGGTGGCCACCCGATTCGACCACTCATGAATCGGTCCTGACGCCGCACCACGGCATCAGGATCGCCGCCGGCAGCGCCGGCGGAAACGGCGGGCCTGAGGGCCCGGAAGGGAGGACTTGTGTTCCGAGAATTCGTGATCCTGTGGATTCTTCTCTCGAGTCTCATCGCGATCTCGTCGCCAGGATATATCACGCCCACCGCCGGCGAAGACGAAGACGTGATCGAGATCGATCCCAATGCGGTGGTCAGTCCGGCGCCCGGCTCGCGCCGCGCGAAGTCCTGACGGCTTGAAGCCCGGTCGCGCCGCCAGAAGCTGACCCTCGACGGAGGGCGGGTAGCCGGACCGTTGCGGCTACCCGCCCTTGCTCGTCCGGAAGTCTCTCAGGCGGCATTCGTCGAGGGATCGCCGGCGTTGCGCTGCCTGCTCCGCGAGCCCCCGAACCTCATCGAGCTCGATGATCCGACGCAGGGCGTCCGCGGCGTAGACGACGCATTCCCCTCGGGCCTCCCGCAGCACGCGATAGCTCTCGATCAGGCAAGGCTGCGCTTCGGCGTACCGCCCGCGGCCGGCCAGGTAGGCCCCCAGAACGCTCTCGGCCTCCGCCGCCTCCCAGGGCGCGGCAGGGAAGCGCCCGTAGGTCGCGAGCGCCTGCTCCAGCAGCACCCGGGCGGTCTCCGGAGCCTGCGGCAGGAGGAGGCGGGCGAGGTTCGTGCGGGTCTGGGCGACGGCGACGTGATCCTCGCCCAGCCTGCGGCGCCGGATCGCCAGGGCCTCGTCGTAGAGCGACTCCGCCTCCGCGGCGTCCCCCAGCGCTTCCCGCACCCGGCCCAGGAGGTCGCAAGCCGATGCCACCCGAGTGTCCTCCGTTCCGAAAACGTGCCGGCGAATCCGCAGCGCTTCCCTGAGGAAAGGCTCCGCGGCCTCGGCGTCGCCGCGCAGGTAATGGAGCATACCGAGATGGCGAAGACTGCTGGCCACGTCCGGATCGTCGGGCCCGTAGCGCTCCTTTCTCTTCTCCAACACTTCGCGATACAGCGACTCCGCCTCGTCGAGCTTTCCCGGCGCTCCTTGATGCGTCAGGGAGGTCGCCAGGTTGTTCATCATCCGGAAACGCTCCGAGATCTCCCGTCCCAGCCGGCCTTGCATCGCCAGGGCCTCGCGAAAACGGCTCTCGGCCCCGGAATAGTTTCCGGAGTCGATCAGCCATGCGCCGGCGTTGTTGAGGGCGGTGGCCACCTCAGGGTGGTCCCCGCCGTAGTGTTCGCGGGCGGCCTCCAACGCGAGCTCCAGGCTCCTCCGGGTCTCGTCGCGGGCGCCGAGCTGGCGAAAGACCCGGCCCAGGGTTCCGGCCATCTCGATCCGGAGCTCGGGCCAATCCGCGAGGTCGGTGCGGATCCGCTCGAGGCCGGTGCGCAGGAGCTCGACGGCGGTCAGGTCCGCGCCCGCGGCCGCGTCCGGGTCGGCGGCCAGCACCAGGTCCTCGAGGAACTCCGAAGCCTTCAGCGCGCGCCGCCGCTCCTCGACGGCCCGGCGCCAGAGGACCGTCGAGACGGCGCCGAAGCCGAGGCTCACGAGCAGAAAGGCCGCGGTCACCGCCAGCGGCAGCCGGTGCCGGCGCACGAACTTGCCGGCGCGGTAGACGAAGGTGCCGGTGCGCGCCGCCACCGGCAGACCCGCGAGGTGGCGCCGCACGTCCTCGGCGAGCTGATCGACCGAGCCGTAGCGGTCCCGGGGCTCCTTGGCGAGCGCTCTGAGCACGATGGCGTCGAGGTCTCCGGCCAGGCGGTGACGCAGCTCGCCGGGGCGCGGAATGCCGGCGGACGACGCGGCCGCCGCGCCCTGACGCGCCGCCGTGCTCGGCCGCGGCGGCTCCCGCTCGCGGATCGCCCGCGCGAGCTCCTCCTCGCGCCCGCTCTCCACCTGGTACGGATCGCGGCCCGTCAGCAGCTCGTAGAGCACGACGCCGAGGGAATAGACGTCGCTGGCCGTGGTGACGGGCTCGAAACGCACCTGCTCCGGACTGGCGTAGCGCAACGTCATCGGTCCCCGGCCTTCGGCGGTGGCCACGCTGCGCGCCGCCAGCCCCTCGTCGAGCAGCTTGGCGACGCCGAAGTCGAGCAGCTTCGGCTGCCCGTCCGCCGTGACCAGGACGTTGCCCGGCTTGAGGTCCCGGTGCACCACCAGGTTCTGGTGCGCGAACTGCACCGCCGAGCAGACCTTCGCGAAGAGCTCGAGACGGGCGCGGAGCGAGAGCCCGCGGCGCGCGCAGTAGCGGTCGAGGGGCTCGCCGTCGACGTGCTCCATCACCAGGTAGGGCCGCCGGCCGGCCGTCGTCCCGCCGTCGAGCAGCCGGGCCACGCAGGGGTGGTCGAGACGGGCCAGGATCTGCCGCTCGTTGTGGAAGCGGCCGACGGCCACCGCGTCGAGGTCGAGACCCCGCCGCATCAGCTTCAAGGCGACCCGGTGCTCGAAGTCCTCGCGCTCGGCCAGGTAGACCGCGCCCATGCCGCCGCGGCCGAGCAGACGCACCAGCCGGTAAGGACCGATCGAGCGTCCGACGTCCGGGTCCTCGCCGTGGACGTCGAAGGCGGGCGTCTCCAGGAATCCCCCCTCCTGCCTCGTCGCGAGCAGCATCTCCACTTCCTGGCGCAACGAGCGGTCCTCGCCGCAGGCCGCGTCGAGAAAGGCCGGCCGGTCCCCGGCTGGGAGCTCGAGGGCCTCGTCGAGGAGCTCGAGCACCTGCTGCTGCCGTTCGCGCGACAAGCCCGTCACCTCGTCACGGGTCGGCCTTCGGCGCGGTCGAGCTCGCGGCGCAGCCAGCGTCTGGCCGCCTGCCATTTCCGGCCCACGGTGTTGACCGAGAGGCCCAGCTCCCTGGCGATCTCCATCTCCGTCAGCCCGATGAAGAACCGCAGCATGACGATCCGGTAGCGCAGCGGATCGACCGCCTGGAGCGCCACGAGAGCGTCGTCGAGCTCCACCAGCTCCGGGCGTGGCGCGTCCGCGGCCACGTCCATCTCCTCCAGCCGGAGCCGCGGGACGCCGCCGCCGCGCTTGGCCGTCCGGTGACGGCGGGCGTGGTCGACCAGGATCCGCCGCATCAGCTCGGCCAGGCTACTGAAGAACTGCGACCGATCCTGCCACCAGAACGTCCGGCGGTCGACCAGCCGCAGGTAGACCTCGTTGACCAGCGCCGTGGGCTGGAGGGTGTGGTCGCGAGATTCGAGCGCGAGGGCTCGGCGCGCGAGATCGCGGGCCTCGTCGAGGACCAGCGGCAGCAGCCGGTCCAGGGCCTCGGGATCGCCGGCGCTCCACGCCCGCAGGAGCCGAGTGACCTTGCCCGGGGTGTCGGCCATGGCGTCCCTGATTCTAGCAGCCGGGCGGCCGGCGCATGGCCGGGGAAAGATTCTCGGCAGCGGTTGGTGGATTCGAGCGGCGGATTGCGCTGTGTGGAATGGACGGGGAATAACGGCGGTCAGTCACGAGGGTACGGAGACCAGCGTCTCCGCGGGAGACTTCTATCAGGAGGTGGACGTCATGGATCCTTCTTCTCGTCGCTTCTGGCTCTTGATGCCGTCATGCCTGGTCGCCTTGCTCTTGTTTGGCGCGGCCGACCGTCCCGCGCTCGGACAGTCATCGCCGGAGAGCGCCGTTCAGGACGTTGGCGACGGGGACGTCGCTCTCGCCCTGAAGGCCGAGAGCCCCTTCCAGATCGGCCCGATCCCCGGACTGACGACGGGCTGGCATCCCGCTCCCGAGACCGCCGTCATCCCGCTCGGCTCGGCGCCGGCGACCCTCACGTTCAAGCACATGAAACACCGGGGCGCTTCGGTCACCTGGAAAGGAGCCGAGCTGGTGGCGTACGACCGGCGCTGGTCCATCGCCGAGTTCCAGGTCAACGCCGCCGGCCGCCACGTCGTCAGCGTGGAGTACGTCTATCCCAGCGGCAAGCGAATCGAGAGTCGCTGTATCCTCGACGTCGTCGATTTCCCTCCGGAGCGGATCCGAGTCTCGCCCGTCGAGGTCGCGGTCGATCCCGTCGTTCTCGACGAGAACGACCTCAACGCCTCCACCTACGCGTACTTCAACGGGGATTCGATCGCCGGTCTGCGCCGGGTCTC
>DASWIG010000578.1:0-6037 GCA_036397835.1 Thermoanaerobaculia bacterium | reverse complement strand
TCAACGCCGAATCCATGACGGCATCGTGGGGATCCTCGTGACCGCGGGAACGGCTCTGGCCTACTGGGTCAACCCGATGTGGTGGGCCCTTCCGGGCGTCGTCGGCCTGCTCCTGATCCAGAGCGCCTTCACCGGCTTCTGCCCCGTCTACTACACGCTCGAGATGCTGCGCATCGGCAAGCCGACGCCGCAGAGCGCCTGACGGCGCCCCGCGGTCGCGGATCGGCAGGCGGAGCCTGCCCTACGGGGCCGAGGCGGTCAGCCGGAGGCCTATCTGCCCGAGGAGACTCTCGAGGTCCGCGCCCGACGCCGGCACCACGGCCGGGATGCGCGCGGCGCGTCGCGTCACCCAGTCGGACGCCTCCGCGGTGGCCTCCACGCGGCCGTCGAGAGCGAGGAGACGGCGCCATTCGTCGTGGTACGCGCGGCCATAGGCTTCCAGGTCGCCGGCGCCGTTCTCGATCGCCGCGGCCAGCTTCACGGCCAGGTCGCGGCCTTCGCGCAGCCCCACGTTCATGCTTTGGACGCCGAGGGGCAGGGCGAGGTGGGCGGCGTCGCCGGCCAGCCACGCGCGGCCGCGCCCGAAGCTCGACGCCAGGCGGCGCTCGAAGCGCACGCCGAGCGACCAGCGGACGTCGCGCACCGCCGCCGTGAACCACGGCGCCCGCGCGGCGATGAGCTCGGCGAGCTTCGCCGCGTCGAGGTGGGGGAAGGCCTCGGCGCCCACCTGCACGGCCAGGCGTCCCTTGGCGCGCTCCGGCGTCTTCTCGGGGGGCTCGAGCTCGAAGCTCCAGCGGAAGCGTCCCTCGCCCAGCGGCCACAGGACGTTGGTGGTGGCGTCCTCGAGCACCACCCGCACCTCGTGCTCCGCCTCGGCGTCGGCCGCGAATTCGAAGACGCCGAAGTACTGGGCGCCGCCGAGGTCAGGGAAATCGATGCCGAGCTGGCGGCGCACCAGCGAGCGGTGGCCGTCCGCGCCCACCACGTAGGCGGCCTCGGTGGTGATCTCGCGGTCCACCACCCATCCGGTCTCGGCGAACGAATAGCCCGTCGACTCCTTGCCCAGCTTCTGCACGAGGGCCTGGCAGCCGGCCTCGCCGGCCTCGAGCCGGCCCAGCCGATGGTTCCATTTCACCTTGACCTTCCTGGCCGCGAGGCGCTCCTCGATGGCGTCCTCGAGGGCCTGCTGCGGCACCACGAGCACGAAAGAGAAGACGGACTCGAGACGCGGCAGCTCGATCTCCGCGCGGCGCTCGCCGCCGTCGTAGAAGGCCACCGTGTCGAGACGGTAGCCGCGGCGCACGAAGTCACCGGCGAGGCCCTCCTCGTCGAGCACCGCGAGGGTGCCGGGATGGAGCGCCAGGGCGTAGCTGCGCGCCGCCGTGCGCCATTGCGCGTCGATGATCTCGACCTCGACGCCGCGCTCGACGAGCGACAGGGCGGTGAACAGGCCCACCGGGCCCGCGCCTACGATCAGGACGTCGGTCTTGCGTTTTCCAAACATCGTTCTTGGCTCCCCGGGTGGATCCGATCTGCACTTCAGCGTACGCCGGACGCCCCGAGATGTCTCCCTACTTCGGGGTAGTGACGCCCCGTCCGCCGAGGTGGCCGGCCTTTCAAGGGACGGCGATCGACCACCTCGACACGTTGCCCGACTCGAAGCCGTCGCGGAAGATCGCGAAGAGCACCGTGCCGTCGATCGCCAGCAGGTTGCCCACGTCGTCGCCGGCCGGGCCGCTGCCCTCCATCTCGTTGACCAGCAGGTCCTCGAGGCCGTCGCCGTCGACGTCGCCGGCGGCGCCGCTGTAGCAGAGGATGTCGCCGTTGTCGGAGCCGGCCTTGCCGTTCGCGCCCCGGATCTCGGCGATCCACACCGCGCTCTCCGGCGGCAGGGCGGCGGTGTCGATCACAAGCTCGCTCTCGAGGGGCCAGCCGCCCATCCGCCCCTGCAGCACGTGGACGACGCCAGCGTCGACGCGTCCCGCGGGCCCCGCCTTGGGCGAGCAGAAGGCGAGGTCGCCGAGGCCGTCGCCGTCGAAGTCGCCGTGGGCCGCCGTGTCGGCGCCGATCGCTCCGGCGATGGGGCCGAGGATGGTGGAGAAGGCCACCTGGGGCGGCGGGGCGTCGAGGTTGAAGTCGAGGCCTCGCAGCAGCGGCGCGTCGTAGAAGACGTAACCGGCACCGGAGGTCGGGCGGTTGTGGGCCGGCGTGTCGTCGGCCACCAGGTCGCCCACGAAGAGATCGGGCTCGCCGTCGCCGTCGTAGTCGAGGCCGCCGAGGATTTCCTCGCCGAACTTGACGTTGCGGTTGCCGCCGCGGATCACGGTCCGCGATCCCGGCGGGTTGGAGAGGTTGATCTCGAGTACGTCAGGCCAGGGCGGGGTGAAGTTGTCGTCCCAGAGGACGTAGAGCGTTCCGTCCGTGCTGCCGCCCGAGGCGTGCCACGCCCTGGCGCTGGGATTGGGGCCGAGGCTGGCGCCGGAGCGGCTGAGAGCGGCGGCGCCCAGCACCTCGCCGAGACCGTTGCCGTCGAGGTCGGCGATCTGGCAGGTCGCCCCCAGGTGGTACTCGAAGGCGCCGGAGGGGAAGGTGACGCGGGCCACCCGGCCTTGCAGCGCCCCGGTGCCGAGGTTGGCGAGGTCGAGGGTGCCGCCGGCCGCCAGCCAGGCGCCCCCCTGGAGCACGTAGAGGGCGCCGGTGTGGTTCTGCGTGTTGTGGTTCTCCTGGTCGGCGCCCACCACGAGGTCGTCGACGTCGTCGCCGGTCACGTCGCCGTTGCGGGCCCAGATGCAGAAGCGGTCGCCGGCGGCGGCGCCGACGATCGTCGTCACCGGCAGGCCGACGGGCGGCGAGCGCAGGTCGACGGCTTGCAGGGTCTGCGCGTGGGTCCTGAGGGCGGCGGCCCCGGCGATCACCGTCAGCGCTCCGGCGCCGTAGCGCATGACCGGCGGCGAGAAGCTCTGGCGGCAGATCAGCAGGTCGCCGAGTCCGTCGCCGGTGACGTCGGCCATCCAGATCTCGCTGCCCGCGGTCTCGAAGGGCTGGTCGCCGAACACCCGCAGGACGCCCGGCTGGACGGTCGAGGCGTCGACCGAGCCGGAGAAGGTGCCGTCGCCGAAGACGAGGGCGACGACGCCGGCGTTGGCGCGTCCGAGAGGATCGGCGGTGAAGTGGCCGATGGCGTAATCGGTGTGACCGTCGCCGTCCACGTCGAGCCCTCCGGCCACCGGCACGCCGGACTGCCCGACGCCGCCGGCGCCGAACACGCGGCGCACCACGCCGCTCGTGTCGACGGCGTCGGCCAGATCGAGGACCGTCGCGGGCTGCGAGGCGGCGGGGGAGGGGAGAAGGGCGAGGAGGACGACGACGTGAAGCGTCTTCATGGCGCCGGATCCTACCATTCGTGTTGACGCGTCGGCGTGCTAGTCTCGTCCAAGCTCTGGGGCGCTGGTCGACCTTCCGACTCCACGAATTCGCGGGAATCGGCAACGTGACGGTGACGAGGGAGGCGGAAGGAGGGCCGCTGGCGCGGCCCTCGGGCAGGCACGGGGGCCTGCCCCTACGCCTCACGAGCGACACGCTCGCTGCAGGATCCGTCCCCATCCTGTTGCGCGGTCATCCTCGCGTTCGTTCGACGGCCCAGCCTCGAGCGCAAGGCCAAGTGTGCTGCGCGGGAGTGACGCAGGGACGGCGTCCATCGTCGTCGGCTCTTGGACGCATGCTCGCACTTGACCTTGCCACCCGTGCTGCCGTGAACGATCCCGTCCCCTCATTCCTCTTTCTTGTCGGGCAGACGAAAATTGATCGTCAGGTTGTAGTAGACGCTGACCGGTTTGCCGTCGAGGAGCGCCGGCTCGAAGCGCCACTGCCGGACCGCCTCGACGGCGGCCTCGGTCAGACCGTCCGGGGCGCCGCGCAGGACGTCGACGTCCACGACCGCGCCGCGCTCGTCGATGGTCGTGCGCAGCACCACGACGCCTTCGGTCCCAGCTTGCTTGGCCTCCGGCGGATACTGCGGCTGCGTCTTGTGGACGGCGCGCGGCGGCGTGACGTCCCCCTCGACCTTCAGGGGGCCGGGTTTCGACGGCGCGGCCGGCGCCGGCTCGACGACCAGGAAGAGGTACGGGGCCTCCGCGCCGTTGAGGCCGCCGACCACCGCCTGCTGGCCGCGCACCGCGGCGACCCGGGTATCGGCGATCATCGTCGAGCGCTCGAAGAACTGCACCTCGTAGGAGGCCGTGTTTTCGTCGTAGCCGAGGAGCTTGATCGACAGCCGAACGTCCGAGGACGAGGTCGGCGGCGGCAGGTCGCGCAAGGCGTCGACCTCGAGGGACAGCGGCAGCCGGTAGCTGACGTCGAGCGTCGACAGGCGCAGGGTCTTGCGCAGGCCCTCGGCCACCTTCACGAGCCGGGCGGTCGCTTCCTCTTCTTTTTCGACGAGGCCCACGGGCGCCGCCGCCGTCACCGGCACCGGCAGCACCGTGCCGGGCACCACGAGGGCGCCGCGGGCACCGGACGCGTCCTCGTCGGGGAAGCCGATGAGCAGGCTGACCTGGGTGGGAAAGGCGTCCTTGGCGACGGCCGGCGCGGCGGCGAGGGCGAGAGCGAGCAAGGCAAGAGACAGCGGCGCGAGGGACAGTGGTCGGGACTTCATGAAGGGTCTCCTTCTGCCGCCGGTGGCGGCGCAAAGCTCATGTAGAGCGGGGTCTCGGAATCGAGCCAGATCAGGACGACGCCGCCGTCGAGCGGCGGCGCGGCCACCTCGGCGGTCCGCGGGGGCGCCGGCGGTCGCGGAGCGAACAGTCCCACGGCCAGAGCGAGCAGCACCGCGGCCGCCGCGGCGAGCCAGATCGGACTCGGCAAGCCGCGGCGCCCGCTCCCGTCGAGGCGCGCCAGGACCTGGCGCGCGGCCTTCTCGGGCGACGTCCGCGGCGGCCGTTCGGCCCAGGCCTTGAAGCGTTCATCGAAGCGTTCGAACGGCGGGCGGCTCATGATCTGGCTCCGTTGAGTAGGTGGCCGAGGCTTTCGCGGGCGCGGCGCCGGTGCGCGCGCACGCCGGCGGCCGAGATGTCGAGCACGGCGGCGATCTCGCTGTCAGACATGCCCTCGACCACCGTCAGGTGCATGACGGCGCGCTGGCGGGGAGCGAGGGCCGCGAGCAGGCGCTCGACGTCGACGGCGCCGCCGGGATCGGTGACGGCCAGCGGCTCGGGCGCGTCGTCGAGGGGCAGCCAGGGCCGCCGCTGGCGGACGCGCTTGAAGCAGACGCGAACGACCACCCGCGAGAGCCACGGCGAGAACGCCGACGGCCGGCGCAGCGACGAGAGCCGCCGCCAGGCGGCGACCAGGGCGTCCTGCACGGCGTCCTCGGCGTCGGCGTCGCCCACCACCGAGCGCGCAAGCCGTACCAGCGGCGTCCAGTGACCGGCGACGAGGTCGGAGAAGGCGCCGCGGTCGCCGCGCAGGGCGCGTCGTACCAGCAATGGCTCGGCCTGTTCCATGTCCACAAGAGACCCTGTCGAGGTCCGACCGTGTACGTCAGTGAACGAACGAGTCTAACTTCCGAGACGTGAACTTGGCTCGCTGCGCTCGCCAACGTTCTTTAGCCCGCAGGGCGACAGCCGGTAGCCGGGGGTTTCAACCCCCGGCTCCTGGCGCTTCCGAGACGTCGAGTTAGCATCCGGAGGAGGAGCTCCGGAGATGCACGAGCTGACGACTCACCCCGCCGATCCCCACGTCCTCTTCCGCGCCTGGTACGAGGACGCGGAGCGCTGCGACGCGATCCGCTACGCCCACGCGATGTGCCTGTCGACGGTCGACGCCGAGGGTCTGCCGGACGCGCGCACCGTGCTCCTCAAGCACTTCGACGACGCCGGCTTCGTGTTCTTCACCGACGCGCGCTCGCCCAAGGCGCGGCAGCTCGAGGGCCGGCCGGCGGCGGCGTTGACGTTCTACTGGGGACCGCTCGAGCGCCAGGTGCGCCTGCGCGGGGAGGTGGCGCCGGCCGGCGACGAGCGCTCCGACGCCTGCTTCGCCC
>DASWIG010000577.1:0-12969 GCA_036397835.1 Thermoanaerobaculia bacterium | reverse complement strand
GAGCGCAACCTGACCAGCGCGCGTCCCGACTACCTCGAGGAGACGCTGGCGCCGCGGATCGTCCGCTTCGGGGTGAGGCTGAGGTGGTAGCAGGGCTCAGGCGAGGAGCATCCGCATCGGTTGCAGAGTGCGGTTGAAGGGATTGAGGACCAGGCCGAGGATCTCCAGCGTCACGACGCCCAGGAGGGCCTCGTCGCCTTCCAGGCCCAGGATGACGGGCGTGTGCCCGTCGCCCTGGGGTAGCGTGATGTGACATTCGGAGATCTCCCGTTCCACGGGCGTCCCGTCGGCGAGCCTGAAGATGGCCTTGCGCTTCGGCTTGAGACCGAGGGCCTGCCAGGTGGTCATCGGCAGCAGGGAGTACATGGGGCCGCTGTCCAGGAAAAGGTGGACGGTCTCTCTCGTCCCGTTGGACCCTCGGACCTCACCGTCGATGTACGTCACGCCCATCTCGGCCTCCTTGGAGCGTCGCCGGCCACGGATCATCCTAGCATATGGGCTGACGACTCGGCCCGAGGCGAGCGAGCGCAGGGTGGCAAGGTCAAGCCCGAGCATCAGTGACGACAAGCTGACTGTGGGTGGCGTGGCGCGGCGATTCACCGGAGCCATGCTTGGCCTTGCGCGCGGAGCGGACGCGTTGGATCGTCCTCGGCGGCCAATGCGTGGCACGCCCAGTGTTCTGAGGGACGCCACGAGGAAGACGCAGAAACGGGACGCTGATACGTCCCAGGGCAGGCACGGGGGCCTGCCCCTACGCAGGAGCCGACGTCCCGCCGGCTGCGTCGGCGGAGGACCTCCTACTGTAGGATGAGCCCAGGAATCGGAGATCTCTCAATGAAGCGAACGCGATGGTTCGACCGCGCCTTCGACCTCGGCCTGCCGTCGGACGCCTTCCCGGCCGTCGTAGAACGGCTTCGCGGCACGCCGGCCCGGCTCGAAGACCGGATCTGGTCGCTGCCTCCGGACATCCTCACGCAGCGCCCGCAGGACACGTGGTCCATCCAGGAGAACGCCGGACACCTGCTCGACCTGGAGCCCTTGTGGCTCGGCCGGCTGGACGATGCGCTCTCCGGCGCGGAAGTCCTGCGGCCCGCCGACCTCACCAATCGGGGCACCGACGAGGCCAACCACAACGCCCGACCCATCGATGAGGTCCTCGCAGCCTTCAGACGCGAACGCAGTCGCCTCGTCAGTCGTCTGGATGCCCTCGACGACGCGCAGATCCTGGCGAGCGCGCTGCACCCGAGACTGCGCCAGCCGATGAGCGTCGTGGATCTGTTCTTCTTCGTCGCCGAGCACGACGATCACCATCTCGTCCGCATCACCGAGATCGTCGGCGAGCAGGAATCATCCTTCGGTAATCTCGATCGCCTGGCGCGGGAGTGATTCGTCAAGCAGCACGCGCACTGGCGATCAAATCAGGACGCCACGCTCGACATAGGCCACCACGAGTAGGCGTCCGGCGTACGATCGACCGAGGCAGATGAACCGCTCCTCGTCCGCCGAGTCCACGGCGATCGTCCGTCCGACCGGTTGGTCGAATTCACGGCCGGTGGCCGTCGGCCAGTGCCTGTCACGAAGCCCGCGGCCGACGACCCTGCGAGACTCTGCACAATCAGGAGTCCCCAGGGGGGACCCCTGACGGGACTTCATCCAATCAGGAGTCCCACCGGGGCACTTCTGACGTTACCTGGCCCCGTCAGGGGTCCGCAGGGGGGACTCCTGACGGGCATTTCCCCAATCAGGGGTGCCGCGGTGGCGGCCACTGACGTGCGATCTCCACGGGGGCCGGGAACGCGTTCAAACGCCCGCGGACGATGCGACGTCAGAAGTCCCCTGTGCCAGACCTCTGACGGACACCGCCCTGTCAGAGGTGATCCGGAAGCCGACGGCCGCGAGCCGGGCGTCGCAGGGGCGCTCCCGTGCCAGCGCTGAACGGAGGTCGCCGAGTCAGGCGTGGCAGCGTGGCGGGCCGTGCTCGGCTTCCTCTGCTGTAGGATGAGCCCAGGAATCGGTGGCCCTTCATGAAGCGAACGCGATGGTTCGATCGCACCTTCGACCTCGGCCTGCCGGCCGACGCCTTCCCCGCCGTGGTGGAACGACTTCGCGGCACGCCGGCCCGGCTCGAGGACCGGATCTGGTCGCTCCCTCCGGACATCCTCACGCAGCGTCCGCAGGACACGTGGTCCATCCAGGAGAACGCCGGACACCTGGTCGACCTGGAGCCCTTGTGGCTCGGCCGGCTGGACGACGCGCTCTCCGGCGCGGAAGTCCTGCGGCCCGCCGACCTCACCAATCGGGGCACCGACGAGGCCAACCACAACGCCCGACCCATCGACGAGGTCCTCGCAGCCTTCAGACGCGAACGCAGTCGCCTCGTCAGTCGTCTGGATGCCCTCGACGACGCGCAGATCCTGGCGAGCGCGCTGCACCCGAGACTGCGCCAGCCGATGAGCGTCGTGGACTTGTTCTTCTTCGTCGCCGAGCACGACGATCACCATCTCGTCCGCATCACCGAGATCGTCGGCGAGCAGGAATCATCCTTCGGTAATCTGGCGCCCGCGCGCCGACGTCCTGCGGCGGATGCTGGCGGTCGGCCTGCCGGCCGGGCGGTTGCGCTTCGCCGACCACGAGGCCCCTGATCGGGGAAATAGGGTCAACCTGAGGCATCCCAGAAGCGTACGAGAGACATAGGACCGTTTCGCGGTCATCTCGCCCTGCCACGGGCTCACCTTCCTGGAGAACGCACGATGAACCGGACCCCCGTCGCCCGCCGCCTCGCCCTCGTCCCCGCCCTCGCCCTGGTCGCCGCCTGGGCTCTCGCGCCGGCGGCGCTCGCCGAGCCCCGCGGCTCCTCGAACCGCATCGACTACCCGCAATCCCGCCGGGTCGACCACGTGGACACCTACCACGGCACCGCGGTGCCGGACCCCTACCGCTGGCTCGAGGCGGACGTGCGGACGTCGGCGGAGGCGGCGGCCTGGGTGGACGCCCAGAACGCGGTGACGCGGGGCTACCTCGAGGCCATCCCCGAGCGCCAGGAGGTCCTCGAGCGGCTGACCGAGCTGTGGGACTACGAGCGCTACTCGACGCCCTTCAAGGCCGGCGGCCGCTATTTCTACTTCAAGAACGACGGCCTGCAGGACCAGTCCGTGCTCCACACGATGGACGCGCTCGCCGAGGACGGACGGGTCCTGCTCGACCCCAACGCCTGGTCCGACGACGGCACGGTGGCGCTGCGCGGCTTGAGCGTCTCCGACGACGGCGCGTACCTGGCCTACGGCGTCGGCGAGGCCGGCTCCGATTGGAGCAGGTGGCACGTGATGGAGATCGACGGCGGCGAGGCGCTCGCCGACGAGCTGCGCTGGATCAAGTTCAGCGGCGCCTCGTGGAGCCCCGACAGCCTGGGCTTCTTCTACACCCGCTTCGAGGAGCCGGCGGCGGGCACCGAGTACCAGAGCCTCAACTTCAACATGAAGGTCTACTACCACCGGGTCGGCACCGATCAGTCGCGCGACGTCCTCGTCCACCACCGCCCCGACCATCCCGAGTGGAACTACTTCGTCCAGGTGACGGAGGACGGCCGCTACCTGGTGATCACGGTCTTCCAGGGGACCGACAGCAAGTACCGCGTGCTCTACAAGGACCTGCGCGAGCCCTACGGCATGACGGTGCCGCTGATCGACCGCTTCGAGAACGAGTACTCCTTCGTCGGCAACGACGGTCCGCTCTTCTACTTCACGGTCGACGTCGACGCGCCGAGGAAGCGGTTGGTGACCATCGACGTGCGCGCCCCCGAGCGCGAGCGCTGGCGCGAGATCGTCCCCGAGTCCGAGGACACGCTCCAATTCGTCAGCCTGGTGGGCAACCTGTTCGTGGCCAGCTACCTCGACGACGCCAAGACGCAGGTCCGGATCTTCGACCTCAGCGGCGCGCACGTGCGCGACGTCGACTTTCCGACCCTCGGCTCGGCGTTCGGCTTCGGCGGCGAGCGGACGCAGACCGAGACCTTCTACGTCTTCGCCAGCTTCGCCACGCCCCCCAGCATCTACCGCTACGACCTGATCACCGGCGAGAGCACGCTGCTGCGCCGGGCCCAGGTGGACTTCCGGCCCGAGGACTACGAGGTCAGCCAGGTCTTCTACACCAGCAAGGACGGCACCAAGGTGCCGATGTTCGTCTCCCACCGCAAAGGGATCGAGCTCGACGGCACCAATCCCACGCTGCTCTACGGCTACGGCGGCTTCAGCGCCTCGATGACGCCTTTCTTCTCCACCAGTTGGCTGGCCTGGATGGAAATGGGAGGCGTGCTCGCGATGCCCAACCTGCGGGGCGGCGGCGAGTACGGCGAGCAGTGGCACCAGGCCGGCACCCGGCTCAACAAGCAGAACGTCTTCGACGACTTCATCGCCGCCGCCGAATGGCTCGTCGCCGGCGGCTACACCCGGCCCGACAAGCTCGCCGTCCAGGGCGGCAGCAACGGCGGCCTGCTGGTGGGCGCGGTGCTCACCCAGCGGCCGGACCTCTTCGGCGCCGCCCTGCCGGCGGTCGGCGTGCTCGACATGCTGCGCTTCCACACCTTCACCGCCGGCCGCTACTGGGTCGACGATTACGGCTCCTCCGAGGACCCGGAGGAGTTCCGGGCGCTGCTGGCCTACTCGCCCTACCACAACGTGGAGCCGGGGACGAAGTATCCGGCCACCCTGATCACCACCGCCGACCACGACGACCGGGTGGTGCCCGCCCACAGCTTCAAGTTCGCGGCGGCGCTCCAGCACGCCCAGGCGGGCGAGGCGCCGGTGCTCATCCGGGTCGAGAGCCGGGCCGGCCACGGCGGCGGCACGCCGACGTCCAAGGTCATCCTCCAGACCGCGGATCAATGGGCCTTTCTGGTCGACGCGCTCGAGATGGAGGTCGCCGAGCCCCTCGTGGAGGTCCCCCAGGCGGAGGGCGTGAAGGGTCCGCGCGGCTGAGCCGGGTGAGGGCGGCGTCGCCGGAACGCGGCGAGCCGCGAGCCCCGTCCGGACGGGGGTGAGCCATGCTACGATGCCGCCGGCCGGTTTCCAGGCCATCCATCGCCATGAGGAGAGCCGAGATCCATGAGATTCGACACCAAGTGCGTGCGCGCGGCCATATCGCCGGACCCCACGACGGGCGCCATCGTGCCGCCGATCTACCAGTCCGCCACCTTCGTGCTGCCCGAGATCGGTCAGAGCCGCGGCTTCGACTACACCCGCAGCTCCAACCCCACCCGCCAGCTCCTCGAGGAGCAACTGGCGGCGATCGAGGGGGTGCGCTTCGCCACCGCCTTCGCCAGCGGCATGAGCGCCGTCGACGCGGTCATGCGGCTGCTCGACGCGGGTGACCACGTGGTCTCGAGCGACGACGTCTACGGCGGCGTCAGCCGTCTGTTCAACCGCATCCTCAAGCGCTTCGGCGTCGCGGTCACCTACGTCGATTCGAGCTCGCCCGAGAAGGTGGAAGCGGCGATCCGTGCCGAGACGAAGCTGGTGTGGATCGAGACCCCCACCAACCCGCTGCTCAAGGTGACGGACGTCGAGGCGGTGGGCAAGATCGCCCGCGGCCGCGGGCTGCTCTTCGGCGTCGACTCGACCTTCGCCACCCCCTACCACCTGCGTCCCGCCGAGTACGGCGCCGATCTCGTGATGCACTCGCTGACCAAGTACCTCTCGGGGCACAACCTGATCATCGGCGGCATCGTGGCGACCGACCGCGAGGACCTGCACGAGAAGCTCAAGTTCGTGCAGAAGTCGGTGGGGGCGGTGCCCAGCCCCTTCGACTGCTGGCTGACCATGGTGGGCCTCAAGACCCTGAGCCTGCGCATGGCGCGCCACAGCGCCAGCGCGCTGCGCATCGCCCGTTACCTGGAGGACCACCCCAAGGTCGCGCGCGTGGCCTATCCGGGCCTGCCGAGCCATCCCATGCACGCGGTGGCGGCGCGGCAGATGGAGCACGGCTTCAGCGGCATGATCTCCTTCGAGCTCAAGGGCGGCATCCCCGCGGGGACGAAGCTCATGAACTCTGTGAAGCTCTGCGCGCTGGCCGAGAGCCTGGGCTCGGTGGAGACCATGATCACCCACCCCGCCACCATGACCCATGCCGAGGTGCCCGAGGCCGAGCGCAAGGCCCGCGGCCTCAGCGACGGGCTGGTGCGCCTGTCGGTGGGCATCGAAGACGTCGAGGACGTCATCGAGGACCTCGACCAGGCGTTGGCGAAGGTGGAATAGGCAGCGGCGAGGCTTTGCTATAGTCTCCTACCAACCTCTCGAGAAAGGACGACTCCATGACCTTGCCGCCGTCGATCCGACATCCGCTCGTCGCCGCCCTGCTCGCCGCCGGTCTCTCGGCAACCGCCGCGCCGCTCGCGGCCGTCGAGCTCTCGGAGCTGCGCCCGGAGCTCCTGGCCCAGGGCATCTCGGCGATGACCGGCATCACCCACGCCGGCGACGAGCGCCTCTTCCTCAGCCGCAAGGCCGGCGTGGTGTCGATCTTCGACGGCCAGACCGTGCTCGCCAAGCCCTTTCTCGACCTTTCCGACCGCGTGCTGGTCGGCGGCGAGCAGGGCTTCTTCAGCATCGCGTTCCACCCCGACCATGCCTTGAACGGTTACTTCTTCGCCTACTACACGAACCTCGAAGGCGACGTGGTGATCTCGCGCTTCTCGGTCTCGGACGGCGATCCGAGCGCGGCCGATCCGCTCTCCGAGAAGGTCCTGCTCGAGATCGAGCAACCCACCGCCAGCCACAACGGCGGCCAGCTCCAATTCGGCCCCGACGGCTACCTCTACCTCGCCCCCGGCGACGGCGGCGGCGGCAACGACCCGCGCTGCCAGGCCCAGGACACGACGAGCCTCCTCGGCAAGATCCTGCGCCTCGACGTGGACGTCGACGCCGAGACGCCGCCCTACCACGGCATTCCGCCCACCAACCCGTTCGTGGGCGACGACGGCGCCCGCGACGAGATCTGGGCCTACGGCCTGCGCAACCCGTGGCGCTTCTCGTTCGACCGCGTGACCGGCGACCTCTACGTGGGCGACGTGGGGCAGTCGGCCCGCGAGGAGGTGAGCCTCCAGGGCGCCGCCAGCCCCGGCGGCGAGAACTACGGCTGGAAGGTCATGGAGGGCGACGCCTGCACCGGCAGGACCGACGGCTGCGACTTCGAGGTGCCTGCCTGCGGCTCGCCGGAGTACGCCGGCCCGATCCTGGTCTACGACCACGAGGAGGGCTGCGCCGTCATCGGCGGCTACGTCTACCGCGGCAAGGCCTTTCCGGAGCTCGACGGCGTCTACTTCTACGGTGACCTGTGCAGCGGCACGGTGTGGGCGGCCCGGCGCTCGGGCGAGACCTGGCTGACCGAGGAGCTCGGCTTCACCGTGCCCGGCCTCGCCTCCTTCGGCGAGGACGCCGACGGCGAGCTCTACATGGCGTCGGGCGCCAAGCTCTTCAAGCTGGCGGGCCCCCAGGTCGATCCCGCCGCCTGCCGGCCCGACGCCCAGACGCTGTGCCTCAACGGCGGGCGCTTCCGGGTGACGGCCGACTGGCGGACGGCGGAGCGGCAGGGCACCGGCACCGCCGAGCCCATCACCGAGGACGCCGGCTACTTCTGGTTCTTCGGCCCCGACAACCCGGAGCTCTTCGTGAAGCTGCTCGACGGCTGCTTCGATCCCTTCGACACCTTCTGGGTCTTCGCCGCCGGCCTGACCGAGGTGGGCGTGACCCTGACGGTGGAGGACACCGAGACCGACCAGGTCCGCGTCTACGAGAACCCGCTCGGCCGGGGCTTCGAGCCCATCCGCGACACCCGAGCCTTCGCGACGTGTCCGTGACGGACGAGCTAAGCGCCGGCCCGATTTCCCCTCAGAACACGACTGCCCGCTCCCCTGAGGGAGCGGGCAGCGCGGTCAGAGGACGTTTCTGACGACCTCGAGCCTACTCCTTGGGTGGACCCTTGGATTCGGGCTCGGCGGGGAGCGGATTGCGGTCGGGCCCGAACGTCAAGGGAGCGATGCTCGAAGGCAGGGCGATGCACAGATCGGGCACGCAGATGTCGAGCGCCTCGAGCACGCAGAGGCCGTCCCAGAAGACGTTGCAGCAGAAGGGATCGATGGCGCAGATGGCCGCCTCGCACGCCGGGACCTCGCAGCCGGTCGTGTTATGGGCCACGACGCAGTCGCCGCAAGACTGGCTCTCCAGGAAAGCCAGCCAATTGTTCATGACGCCGAACGAGCACCCGTGCTTGAGGTGCCCCTTGCCGAGGCCCTGCGCTGCGACGATCTGCTCGCACGAACAGCCGGCGGTGTCCTCGATGGTGTAGACCACCCCTTGGGGGTTCGGCGGGGCGGTCGTGAAGACGCCGCTGAGGTCCGTCAAGGCGGAGTGGTTGGGTTTGAGCGAGCCGCTGGTGGGCACCGACTCGGGGACGACCGTGCCGGGGCAGAAGTCGAACCCGTCGGGGACGCCGTCGCAGTCGTTGGCTCCCGTGGCCGGCACGCCGTCGTCCAGGATCGCCAGGTTGAAGTCGCCGGTCTGGCTGGAAAAGCCGTGCATGAACACGTTGTAGGTGGCTCCCGCCTGAGTCGGCCAGGAGAACCGGGTCGAGAACCCGCTGCATCCGGCGCTGTCGTCGACGCCGCCGATGCACTCCTTCAGCTCGCAGTCGGCGCAGTAGACGCTGATCTTGGTGTCGTAGTTGGCGCTGCCGGTCGCGGGGTTGCCGTCGTTGCAGGCCGACGCGGTCATCGTGTTGCCGGTGCCGGTCACGGTGTACCACACGCCCGGCGCGGTGACGGCGGTGCCGCAGTCGATCGACGGCGGCTCGTCCAGGGTGGCGTCCGAGGTGGATCCCGGGGTGACCGAGCCCACCGCCAGAGGTCCGATCGCGTCCTCGCAGTCGTCGTTCTCGGCCGCCTCGCCGCAGGTGACGGTGAGGTCGAAGTTGCCGGTCGCGCTGCCGAAGCCGTGGACCAGGATCAGGTCCTCGGTGCCGTCGGCGCCCCACGACACCTCGGTGGTGAAGCCGGCGCAGCCGGCCGTGTCGTCGAGACCGGTGACGCAGTTCAGACCGCCGCAGCCACCGTCGTACACCGAGATCTTGGTGTCGAAGCTCGCCTGGTTGCAGGTGCTCGCGGTGAGCACGCCGTCGTGGGTGACCTTGTACCAGACCCCCGGCGCCGTGTTGCTGGTGCCGCAGAAGGGCGCGGCGTCGAAGGTCGCGTCCAGGGTCGAGCCCGAGACGGTGACCGAGCCGCCGCCCTCGGGGCAGACGACTTCGATCGCGTCTTCGCACAAATCGTTGGCGGCCGTCTGGCAAGCGGGATCGAGGTCGCAGTCGGGGTCGGCGCAGTCGATCAGACCGTCGCAGTCCTCGTCGAGACCGTTGTCGCAGATCTCGGGGCTCGGCACGCAGACGCAGGCCGGATCGAAGGCGCAGTCGGCGTCGTTACAGTCGAAATCACCGTCGCAGTCGTTGTCCACGCCGTCGTTGCAGGTCGCCTCCGGCGTCTCGTCGGGCACGCAGGGCCCGCCGCAGTCGGCGAACTGGAAGCTGCAGATGCGGGTGTTGAAGTCGAAGCTGCCGGTGCTCTCGTAGTACTCCTGGGTGTACCAGAAGGTGCAGTCGTCCGACGGGTCGACGCTCATCGACGAATAGTCGCCCCAGCGGTTGGCCGACCCGACCTGCGCGCCCGTCCCTTCGTGACAGGAGACCTCGCCTCCGGGCATCGTCCCCGGGGCGTCTCCGGCCATGCGCGAGGTGTAGCGCACCGAGGGGAAGAGGCTGGCGCCGGTCACGCTGTAGCCGAGGGCGATGTTGCCGTCCTGGTCCTGGGCGATCGAGCCCATCCAGCGCTCGAGGCCGTCGGCGGGGGCGTGGGTGCCGTCCTGCTGAAGGAACCAGCCGCTGTCGCCGTCGGCGCTGCGGGTCTCGGCCCAGCGAATGCCGGCGCGGTCGCCGCCGGCGTCCACGGTGGTGTTGAAGACGACCCTGGCGTTGGTGCCGAACCAGCGGTACTGGGCCCGGAACATGGTGAAGGCCGCCAGGCAGTCGAGGACCTCGCCGCCGTTGACCGGGCTGATGCAGTCGCTGAACCCGTTGCCCAGGAAGCGGTCGAAGTTCGAGCCCGCCGCCACCAGGGGACCCTCGGCGTAGGTGGAATTGGCGGTGTTCGACCAGTCCACGCAGAGGGTGTGGTTGCGGTAGCCGTCGCCGGCGTGGGGCGAGTCGTCATAGGCCGCGTCGACCGCGGTCCAGTAGGTCGGGCAGGTGCCGGCCGGCGGCGGCGGTCCCGCCAGGTGCGGGGGAAGCTGGCCCTCGATGCAGTCGGCCGCCGTGCATGGGTTGGAGAACTTGACGAACTGTGCCGGCGCGCCGGTCAGCATGGCGTCGCGCTCCATGACCCCGGCCGAGACCGAGAACGCGCCGCCGGCGCCGCCGAAGTCGCGGAGGGTGAAAGTGTAGGCGCTCTGCCCGCTGCTGCCGCTGGTGCCGTCGTCCCAGACGCCCAGCTTCGGGTAGTCGTTGGCGCCGCCCGGAGTCACCAGGAAGGCGTAGCGGTGATAGGGCCCGAGCGGGTCGCTGGTGGTCGAGACCGCGACGCACTGGATGCCTTCGTTGATCGAGAACTGGCTGAAGAACCACTGGCCGGCCGGATCGTCGTAGAGCACCACCGGGTCGCCGTCGTTGTTGGCCTCGCAGGGGCCGCCGAAGCCCGTCCAGAAGCTGTTGCCGGGGAAGGGGCCGTGGATCAGGTTGCCGACGACGTCGAAGACGCCCCAGACCGAGTTGATGTACTGGACGTAGATCCGGTTGCCCATCGCGTCCAGGCCGATGTCGCCCTCGGTGTCCGGCGGCACGACGGCGAAGCCGACGGTGTTGACGTTGTCCTGCTCCGACAGCCCCGGCGCGCTGGTGATCGGCGCGGGGGTGGGGGCGAGGGCGATCGAAAAGAGCGGGGACTGCAAGCTGCCGTCGGGCTGGGCGTTCTCGGGCGACTTGCCGAAATCCGGCTTCACCCGGATGGGGACCTCCTTGTCCACGCCGGTGGACTTCGGTTTCGCGAGATCCAGGTGGCGCAGGGGCGGTGAAGTGTCGTGTTGGATCGCGTGGCCATGGGACTTCTCCGGGCCTTGAGCCCAGGCTGGACAGACAGTGGTCAGCAGCATAGCAGCCGCCGACACGAAGACGGTTCGCATCTTCATGCACTTACTCCAGTTCTCCGACAAGGAGAGACGTTGGGAGACGTTAAATTGTCCGCACGGGGTCGAGGCTTGAAGGACCGCAGCTCGCGACTCTCAACTCGCGGGAACTGGACCAGCCTTACTCCCGGGCACGATCACGTAACCTACTCGTGGCGTGAGTATCGCACGCCCTCTCGCCGCTGTCAAGACGTCTCCAGAATAGAACTGCCCGCTCCCCGTCGGAAGCGGGCAGACCCGCTCCCCAACGGGAGCGGGGGGCGCCGTCGCCGCGCCGTCGGGGAGGAGCGAGGCTTCACTCCAGCACGTGGATGCTCTTCGCCCGGCACATGTCCTTGAGGATCCGCGGCCACACGGTGACGCTCACCTCGCCGAGGTGCGCCTTGCGCAGCAGCAGCATGAAGGTGCGCGACTGGCCGATGCCTCCTCCGATGCTCAGCGGGACCTCGCCGTTGACGACCGCCTGGTGATACGGCCACTGGAGGAAGTCGAGCTGGCCGGTGAGCTCGAGCTGGCGGCGCAGGGTCTGGGCGTTGACGCGGATGCCCATCGACGAGAGCTCGTGGCGGCGGCGGGTCACCGGGTTCCACACCAGGACGTCGCCGTTGAGGCCGTGCATGGGACGGCCGTCCTCGGAGACGGTCTCGCTCACCCAGTCGTCGTAGTCCGGCGCCCGCATCTCGTGGGGGTAGCCGTCGGCAAGGGTCCAGCCGATGCCGTAGATGAAGATCGCCGGGTGCTCCTGCAGAATCGCGGTCTCGCGGGCCTTGCGCGGCAGGTCGGGATAGCGCTCGAGGACGTCCTCGGCATGGAAGAACTCGAGCCGCTCGGGCAGGTCGGGATAGCGGCCGCCGGCGAGCTGCGGGAAGAGCTCGTGGGCGTAGGTCTCGGCGCCCTTGAGCACTCCCCAGAGCTTCTCCACCACCTGGCGCAGGAAGGGGAGGCGGCGCTTCTCCTCGGTGATCGCCAGCTCCCAGTCCCACTGGTCCACGTAGACGCTGTGGTCGTGGTCGAGGAAGTAGTCCTTGCGCACCGCGTGCATGTCGGTGAAGAGGCCCTCGCCGGGCGCCATGTCGAATTGGCGCAGGGCCATCCGCTTCCACTTGGTCGCGGCCTGCACGATCTGGGCGTCCACGGTATGGACGTCGTCGTTGCTGACGCGGAACTCGATGGGCGTGCGCGAGCCGTCACGGTCCAGGTAGTCGTTGACGCCGCTGTCGGCGTCGACGATCAGGGGCACCGTCACCCGCATCAGGTTGAGCTCTTTGGCCAGGTGCTCCTCGATATAGCTCTTGAGCGCGGTGATCGCCCGCTGGGTCTCCTTGGGGCTGAGCAGCGAGCGGTAGTCCCGGGGCAGGATGCTCTCCAGCTCGTCGTAGCTGCCGATGCCGGGTCCCGCGAGATCCGCTTCTTTGTCCGCCAACATCGTGGGCATTCGTTCGTCCTCCTATGGATCGTTCTCCCGCAGCATGCGGGAGGCGGGCGCGGAGGGGCAACGTCCTCCCGGACAGGCCGTCACGCGCCGCCGGGTAGCGCCTCCGCAAGGGGGCTATCCGAAAGGGGTGGGCCGACGCGGGACGCGGAAGGGCGGTCCGGAGTCACCCGAAGCGCAGCATGACGTGGTGGATCACGATAGGGACTGCGCCTTCAGCCAACAGATGATGGCTGACGTAGGTGTGACGAAGCGCAGCGTGGACGACTTGAGGTGCGAACGGTGGAGGCACCGTCCCGTATTTCGCTTCGTTTCGACTCAGAC
>DASWIG010000576.1:0-1695 GCA_036397835.1 Thermoanaerobaculia bacterium | reverse complement strand
GAGACCCGTGCCTCCGAACTTCCGCGAGGTAGAGCTGTCGGCCTGAGAGAACGGGGCGAAAAGGTGGGATCGGGCCTCTTCCGAGATGCCGATGCCGGTATCACGGACAACGCAGCGAATCGCCACCGCGGCGCCCGCGGCGGTGTCGCCGCACACCTCGATCGAGACCTCGCCTTCGGCGGTGAACTTGATCGCGTTCGAGACCAGATTGAGCACGACTTGATGGAACCGTAGAGCGTCTCCCAGGAGCCAGTCGGGAACGTCGTCCGGGAGGGACAACCGCAGCTCGATTCCTTTCGCCGCCGCGGCCCCGGACTGTATCTCCATCACATGGCGCAGCGTCTTCCTGAGGGAGAACGCCGTCGACTCGAGGGAGAGCTTTCCGGCTTCGATCTTCGAGAAGTCCAGGATGTCGTCGATGATCCGCAACAGGCTGCCGGCGGAGGATTGGAGCAATCTCACGTAGTTGTCGTACGGCGGGGACAGATGGCTCCCGGCCAGGAGGTCCGACACGCCGAGGACGCCGGTCATGGGAGTGCGGATCTCGTGGCTCATGTTCGCCAGGAATTCGCTCTTGGCGTCGTTGGCGCGTTCGGCGACCTCCTTTTCCATGCGAAGCTGCTCGGTATGCCGCCGTTGCGCGTCCACCTCTGCCGACAACCGGCGCAGAACCTTGTCTTCAGCGATAGCGAGCGCGCCGACGACCACCAGACAGGTCAGCACGACGACCTCCCGCGGTTCCCGCGTCGCGCCGTCGAGCAGGCCCAACAAGTAGAAGCTGAAGTGGATCATCGGAAAGCTGAACGCCGCCACCAGCAACAGGCTGCCGCTGCCCACGGTCCCGTGGTTCCACGTTCCGTCGAGGGAACTGGTCTCCGGCGCCGCGGGGCACTCGCGGTGACGAAGCCGGGCCGCCAGCACCAGGGCCAGGATCGGCGCGTTCCAGAGCAAGTCGGTCTTCGCACCCGGCTTCCAGTCGAGGATCCCGGCATAGGTCAGGCATTCCAGGAGATCGGTGACGGCGAAGAGCAGGAACGCGACCGACAAGGCGCCGTACAGACTGCGCCACCGCGCGCTCGCGCTGCGCCGGGAGAGCGCGGCGAGCTGCCAAAAAAGCGCCACGTCGAGCGCCACGTAGAGATAGAGGGAAGGCAACCAGGTCTCGTACTCGTCGTGGTTGAAGACGCTCGGCACCAGCACGAAGTAGATCAGCAAGCCGAAGACGAGCACCAGGGCGCCCAGGGAATCGAGACGCCGGACGAGCTTGACTTGAAGCGCCTCCGCCGGGTTGGGCCGGTTCCTCACGGCAAGGAAGATCGAGAAATAGAAGAGCACGTAGAGGCAGTCGGTGATCAGGTCGGCCGTCATGCCCCACCAGGCGTCGGGCACCACGACGTACACGAGCGCCGCCACCCACCAGAAAGCGAGCGCGACCGTCGCCAGGTTCCAGAACCTTCGCTCGGCGGCGTCCGCGATTTCCCTCAGCCTGTGCTGGAAGGCCAGCATCATGGCGGGGAGCAGGAAGGCGCCCGCATACAGGGAATGGAACGTCCCGTGCTGCTCCCAGGTCAGGAAGGGGACGACGTAGGAGAGGTTGAGGACGGCCAGGAAGAGAAGGAAGTACCGGGTGCACCGGTCGTCCTTCAGGAAGCGCCCCAGCTCGGCGGATTGACGGCCGAGCGTCGCGATCCGGGA
>DASWIG010000575.1:0-19150 GCA_036397835.1 Thermoanaerobaculia bacterium | reverse complement strand
GCCGAGACTGGTAGAATGTCGCCCGCCCCGGAGACCGCGAAACGATGATCGCTGCCGAAGCACCCACGGCGGCCGCCGACGCGCCGCAGAACCCGCTCCACGAGCGCTACGCCTCGCGCGAGATGGCGAGGCTCTTCTCCGCCCGCCACCGCTTCGCCTGCTGGCGCCGCCTGTGGGTCGCCCTCGCCGAGGTCCAGAAGGGGCTGGGCCTGCCGATCAGCGACGCTCACGTCGCGGCGCTCAAGGCCGCCGAGGCCGACCTCGACCTCGAGCGCGTCGCCGAGCTCGAACGCCGCACGCGTCACGACGTCGTCGCCCATCTGCGGCACTTCGCCGAGCTCGCCGGCGAGGCGGGCGGCGTGCTCCACCTCGGCGCCACCAGCGCCTTCATCACCGACAACACCGACGCCCTGCTGCTGCGCGACGCCCTCGAGCTGCTGCGCCGGCGGCTGGCGGCGACGATCCGCGCCCTCGCCGATTTCGCCGCGCGCACGCGCGCCGTGCCGGCGCTCGCCTACACCCACTTCCAGCCGGCGCAGCTCACCACGGTCGGCAAGCGCGCCTGCCTCTGGCTCCAGGACTTCGTGACCGACCTCGCCGAGGTCGCTCACCGGCTGGCGACCCTGCGCTGCCGCGGCGCCAAGGGCACCACCGGCACCCAGGCGAGCTTCATGACGCTCTTCGACGGCGACGGCGACAAGGTGCGGCGGCTCGACCGCGAGATCGCCGCGCGGCTGGGCTTCGCGGGGTCGTTTCCGGTGACCGGCCAGACCTACCCCCGCAAGCAGGACTCGCAGGCGCTCGCCGCCCTCGCCGGGATCGCCGAGAGCTGCCACAAGCTGGGCACCGACCTGCGGCTCCTGCAAGGGCTGGGCGAGCTCGCCGAGCCCTTCGGCGAGGACCAGGTGGGCTCCTCGGCCATGGCCTACAAGCGCAATCCGATCCGCGCCGAGCGCATGTGCGGCCTCGCCCGGCGCCTGCTGACCGACGCGCTGAACGGCCCGCTCAACAGCTCGCTGCAATGGCTCGAGCGCAGCCTCGACGACTCCGCGAACCGCCGCCTGGTGCTGCCCGACGCCTTCCTCACCGCCGACGCAGTGCTCGGCCTGGCGACCCACCTCGCCGCCGGCTTGGTGGTGCGCGAGCGCACGATCGCGGCGCGGGTGCGGCGCGAGCTGCCGTTCATGGCCACCGAGACGCTGCTGATGGAGGCGGCGCGCCGCGGCGGCGACCGCCAGGTGCTGCACGAGACGCTTCGCCGCTACAGCCTCGAAGCGCAGGAAGCCGTCGAGGCGGGCGGCGACAACCCCCTGCTCGAGCGGGTGGCGGCCGACCCCTCCTTCCGCCTCGCACGCGCCGAGATCGACGCCTGGATCGATCCGGGGCGGTTCACCGGCCGCGCCCAGGCCCAGGTGGAGGAGTACCTGCGGGAGGTCGTGGAGCCGGCCCTGGCGGGTCTCGAGGCGGCCGCCGTGGAGGAACCGAGGGTTTGAGGGCGCAGCGCGGCCGGCTCGCGCTCCTCGCGGCAGCCCTCTGCGCGGCGGGGCAGCTCGCCGGCTGCGCCTCCGAGCGCCTCGCCCGGCCGTCGACGGGGATCGTCCAGCGCGGCGTCGCCTCGTGGTACGGCGGCGAGTTCCACGGCAAGCCCACCGCGTCGGGCGAGATCTACGACATGTACAGCCTCTCCGCGGCCCACCGCGAGCTCCCGCTGGACACGCTCATCGAGGTCAGGAACCTCGACAACGGCCGCAGCGTGCAGGTGCGGATCAACGACCGCGGTCCTTTCGTGCGCGGCCGCATGCTCGACCTCTCCTACGCCGCGGCCCGCGAGCTCGGGATGATCGGCGCCGGCCTGGCGCGGGTCGAGATCCGGGTGGTCGAGGTGGGCATGGGCCGCCCCGGCGAGACCCGGCTGACCCGCTACACCGTGCAGGTCGGGGCGTACCGCGACTACCGCAACGCCCTCGACGTGCAGACCCGGGTGGCGGTGGACTTCCCGGGCGTCGAGATCGAGAGCGCAGGAGGCTGGCACCGGGTACGGATCGGCCTCTTCGGAACCCGAGACGAGGCCGTGGAGCTGCGGCGCCGCCTGCGGCAACGCGGCCACGACGGCATCATCGTCCCGCTCTCGTGATGCTTCTCTCCAGTCGTTGCTCTCAGTAGTAGATGGTCCGGGTGTGGTGGGGCGGCGGCGAGGCGTACGCCGGCTCGAGCCCCCGGTTCCACAGGAAGGCGTCGACCTCCACCGCGGTGACCGGCCTGCCCAACCGTTGCAGCTCCTGCACGAGGAGCTCCCCCGCGTGCACGGTCGCGGCCCGGATCTCGATCTCCTCGGGCGACTGCGCCTCGACGAGGTCGCCGGCGTCGACGCGTTGAGCGAGCCCCGGAGCGTAGCGCAGGACGCCGTCGAGGCGCAGCACGTGGGGCACCAGGTTGTCGGCGAAGACGGTGAGGCGGCCGAGGTCGTCGAAACGGCCCGGGCCCTCGCCGCCGAAGGCGCGCGCGAGGTCGGCGGCCGCCAGTTGGGCGCGCTTGTAGAACGGCACGTCGAGCTCCTCGTAGAAGGCCACGTCGTCGAAGCGGGGCATCGCCACCAGGAGCTCCACGAGCTGCTCCGCCGATCCCCCGGCGGCCTCGATCAGCGCCACGAAGCTGCCGTCGTAGCGGTCGCGCACGTGGCGGCCGAGCTCGTTCATCGCCAGCGCGACGTTCTGCATCAGCTCGCGGACGGTCTCGTTGCGCCGGTCCTGGCGGAAGAGGCGGGTGCAGTCCTCGACGTCGAGCCGCGCCAGGACGTCGGCGGTGACCGGACCGCGCTTCTCGTAGCGGTCCTTCCACGCACGGGCGATCGTGAAGTAGACCGAGGACTTGACCGTCCGCCGCAGCAGAGGGAAGTAGCCGGAGCCGAAGTTGATCGCCGCCAGCGACAGGATGAAGCTCGCGGTGTCCGGGCCCTGACCGAGATAATGGAAATCGGGGTCGAGCGCCGGCGCCATGAGCTCTCGCGGTGGTATCGACGCCGCGTAGGCGGGAATACGGTCGGCGGCGATCCGGACGTACTCTGCCCTGCCGGCGATCTGGCGGCAGGCTTCACGGACGGTGTCGAGCGGACGGGGTTCCATCACGGGTCTCCTTCCAGCCAAGCTTTCTTCGCCTCCGCGAACCGTCCCTGCGACAGGGACGCGCGGATCTCCTTCATCAGACGGACCATGAAATGGACGTTGCACACGGTGACGTGGTGCATGGCCTGAATCTCGCCCGCCTTGAAGAGATAGTGGAGGTAGGCGCGCGAGAAGCGCCGGCAAGTCGGACAGTCGCAGTCTTCGTCGATCGGCGCCGGGTCGAGCTTGAAGCGGGCGTTCCTCAGGTTCATCCTCCAGCCCGGCTCGCGGCGCGTCAGCGCCCAGCCGTGGCGGGCGATCCGCGTCGGCGCGACGCAGTCGAAGGTGTCGACGCCGCGCTCGACGCACTCCCAGACGTCGCGCACGGCGCCGATCCCCAGCAGGTGCACCGGCCGGTCACGGCGCAGCCGGTCGAGGGCGAAGCCCACCACGTCGTACATCTGCTCCTTCTCGGCTCCCAGCGAGCCGCCCACGGCATGGCCGAAAAACGGCCGCGCCGAGACGAACTCAGCGGCGGCGGCCCGCAGGTCCCGGTAGATGCCGCCCTGGAGGATACCGTAAAGCGCCTGGCGGCCGTCACCCCCGCGGCGCAGCTCGGCCAGGCAACGGTCGGCCCAGCGGTGGGTGCGCTCGAGGGAACGGCGCGTGTAGTCGCGGCTGACGTGGAACGGCGTGCACTCGTCGAAGGTCAGCACGAGGTCGGCGCCGAGCCGGCGCTGGACCTCCATCGAGCGCTCCGGCGTCAGCAGCTCGCGGCGGCCGTCGACGTAGGAGCGGAAGGTAACGCCGTCCTCGCCGATGGCGACCAGCGTCGGGGCGCGGCCGGTCCGGCGCCGGCCCTTGATCTCGTCGGCCACCGAGCCGTGGCCGAGGCTGAAGACCTGGAAGCCGCCGCTGTCGGTCAGCATCGGCCCGCGCCAGCCGGTGAAGCCGTGCAACCCCCCCAGGCGCTCGACCACCTCGCCGCCGGGACGCAGCATCATGTGGTAGGTGTTGGCGAGGACGATCTGCGCCCCGGCCCGCTCCAGGTCCGCGGGCCCGGCGGCCTTGATCGTCCCCCTGGTGGCGCAGAACACGAAGGCCGGCGTCTCCACCGCGCCGTGGGGGGTCTCGAGGCGGCCGCGGCGGGCCCGGCTCGCCGGATCCTCGGCGGCCACGCGGAAGCCGAAACCGGAAGGCCGCGGCGCATCCTCGCTCGCCTTCGGGTCGGCTCGCGGCGGCTCGTTCAGGGCGGTCCCCATCGGCGGGCCAGGTAGATGACGGGGGTGTCGGCGAGCGCCACGAGGAGCCGCAGCCACCAGGTGCCGACGACGTAGACCACCAGCACCGTCGCCAGCGGCAACGGCTCGGCGGCGAAGACGATCCAGGCCAGGAGCGAGAACACGAGGTTGTCGATCAGGGCCGAGAGCGCCGTCGACGCGTTGTTGCGCAGCCACAGGTGGCGGTCGCGGAATGCCTTCTTCAGCCGGTCGAAAAGCCAGACGTCGTGGAGCTGGCTCAGGAGGTAGGAGGTCATGCCGGCCGCGAAGAGGGCGGGCGCCGGCGTGAACAGCGCCACGATGTGCTCGTGGTTGGCCACCGCCCAGGCCATGTCCGCGCCCGCCTGCTCCGCGGTGAGCGGCGCGAAACCCATGGTGAGCACCATCAGGACGGTGAAGACCAGGTAGCCCGCGAAGCCCAACGTCACCGCCCGCCGCGCCGACCGGGCACCGTAGCGCTCCGCCAGCACGTCGGTGGCGAGGTAGGTCGACGAGAAGGCGACCGTGCCCAGGGCCACGGGCGCCGGAAAGACCGAGAACTGGACCGCCTTGAGCACCTGGACGTTGGCGGCGAGGATGGCCACCACCACGTAGGCGTGCAGGCCGACCTCGCCGAAGACCCGGTGCAGGACCAGGACCGCGCCGAAGCAGACCACCGCCAGGAGCGGCCAAAGGAGCTCGGGCGGCAGGCCCTGCAGCCCCTCGATGATGCGCCTCGCCATCCGGCGCGATCCTAACACCGTGGCGCCATGAAAAAACCGCCGGGGACGTCCCCGGCGGTTCTCAAAGGGCGGCGTGAGGCCGCCCGGCGATCCTCGGGAGGATCAGTCGAAGCGGAAGCGGACGCCGACGCGCCACACCCGCGGGCTCACGGTCTCCAGCACGTTGTTGCTGGCGCCCGTGTTCAAGCGGTGCTGGCGCTGCAGCACGGTCGCATCGTTGAAGGCGTTGAAGAGCTCGAGGCCGAGGGTGAAGTTGAAGCTGTCACCGATGTCGAAGTCCTTCTCGAGCCGCAGGTCCACGATCTGGATGTCGTCGTTCGAGAAGTCGTCCGCGTCGCCGGTGGCCTGCAGGCTGACGGTGCCCTGGTTGAAGCCGCGGACGGCGCCGATGAAGTACGGGATCGGGTAGCCCTCACGGCCGTTGATCGCCGCCGACGCGTTGAAGCCCCACTTGCGGTCCGGGGCGACCTGGTACATGCCGGTGACGCTGTAGGACCAGCCGGCGTTGATGTAGATGCCGCCCTTCGCGCCCGAGCCCGCGCCCGAGCCCTGCAGCACCGGCCCGCCGTCGTCGCGGGCGCCGCCGAGGTAGTTGTTGGGATCCTCGTTCTCGCTGGCGGGGATGTCCCAGGTCCAGTCCTGGAGGGTGACGTTGCCGCGCAGCATCCAGCGGTTGGACAGGCGCTTGTTGAAGAAGACGGAGAAGCCTTCGTAGTCCTGCTCACGGTCGCCGTTGGTCAGGAAGGTGCCGCCGGTGTCGATGAGGCCCTCGCGGAAGACGAAGAAGGGCACCGACACCGGTCCCGGCGCGAAGCCCGGATCGCCCGCGTCGCTCTGATTGGCGCCCGGCACGTAATCGCTGCGCTGGTGCGGGCGCAGGCAGCCCTGCGAGGTGATCTCGATGCAGCCGGCCGTCGCGGTCGGATCGATCACCAGGCGCTCGGTCTCGGCGATGTTCGACTGCCGGCGCAGGGTCACCGTGGCGCCGACCACGAACTCCGGCAGCAGCGCGTGCTCGACGCCGAGGATGACCTCGTCGATGAGCTCGGCCTCGAAGCCCCGGTCGAGCCGGAACGGCGTGGTCGCGCCCTGATAGCCGTTGTCGCCGATCGAGTCGCCCGGGTCGAGGATGCCGTTCCCGTTGAGGTCGACGAGCTCGTTGCGCGACACGGAGCCGTCGCCGTTGAGATCCTCATAGTAGAAGTAGTTGTAGGCGGCGAAGCCCAGGAACTCCTGCAGGACGTAGCCCTGGCGGAGCTGCTCGGCGAAGCGCGAGTAGCTGGCCCGCAGGAGCGTCTTGCGCTCGGCGCCCAGCGCGTAGGTCAGGCCGAGACGCGGCGTCACGTCCGCCCACTCGAAGCCGGGGTCGAACCCCGGGGTCGTCTGCGCCGGCAGCAGCGGGCTGCCGTCGTCGAAGGTCTCGAAGCCGGCGACCGCGGGGATGTCCAGGTCGTAGATCGTGCCGTCCTGCTTGTCGTAGCGCAGGCCGGCGTTGAGCGTCACGTTGCCGACGGTCAGCGTGTCCTGGACGTACAGGCTCTGGTACTTCGAGTCCGCGTCGTTGACGTAGGGACGCGAGAGCTGGAAGCCCTCGTACGGGGTGCCGAAGGCCGACCGGTAGAAATCGAGGCGGATGCCGTCGCCCGGGAAGAGCGACAGCGATTCGAGCTGCGCCTTGCGGTAGCCGACGCCGAACTTCAGGTCGTGGCTGACGTTGCCGGTGTTGAAGAAGTAGTTGCCGTCGAGCTTGCCCTGCTCCTGCGGCCGGCTGGTCTCGTGGTGGAAGAAGTTGTTCTGCCAGATGAAGTTCGAGTCGAAGGTGATCGGCAGGCCGTCGAGGCCGCCCTGCGGCGTGAGCTGGAAGCCGCCGCCCACGAACGAGGCCATGCCGGTCAGGAAGAACGAGGAGGAGAACACGTGGGTGTCCTCGAGCTTCCAGATGTCGGTCGGACCGGTCTGGTTCCAGGTCGTGAGCTGCGGGCGCGTGGGACCGGCGTTGCGGCCGATCTTGATCTTGTCGCCGTAGTTGTAGAAGGCCACCAGCGAGTTCGAGGTGGTGACCTGGGCGTTGATCTTGGTCCCGTAGTCCTCGAGCTCGGTGAAGTCGCTGACGTCCTGGATCGTCAGCAGGTCGATCTCGTTCTTGCCGTAGTTGGCCCAGATCCACAGCTTGTCGCGCAGGATCGGGCCGCCCACCTCGACGCCGTAGTCCTCCACGGAGACGATGCGGTTGCCCTGCTTGAACGAGGTCTGGGTCGGGCCGAGGTCGCCCGCGGAGAAATCGAGGCCCGACTGCCAGGAGTCGTCGGCCTTGATGAAGCGGCCGGAGCCGCGCCACTCGTTGGTGCCGCGCTTGGTCACCATGTTCAGCGTCACGCCGCCGGTAGACAGCGAGGCGTCGGAGCCGCCGGTCGCCGCCTGCATCTCCTCGAAGGCGTCGAAGTTGTAGTAGGAGGGCGAGGAGCCGATCGCCGCCATGTCGGTGATCACCACGCCGTCGACCGCCCACTGCGCGTCGTTGCCGGTGGAGCCGGGGCCGGTGTACTGCGACTGCTGGCCGCTCTCGTTGCCGCCGACGTTGATGCGGTCGGTCTGCACGCCCGGAACCGTCTGCAGCACCGCCCAGGGATCGCGAGCCGACGGGATCTTCTCGAGCTCCACCTGGGTGACCGTGGTGCCGGTCACGATCTTGCGCGAGTCGAGCAGCGGGCTCTCGGAGGTGACGGTGATCGTCTCCTCGACCGCCGGCGCGAGCTGCACCTCGATCGTGGTGCTGCGGCCGACGCTGATCGCGATGTTCGGGTATTCGACGGTCGAGAAGCCGTCGAGCGAGGCGCGCAGCGAATACGACGACGGCGACAGGCCGAGGAAGCGGAAGCTCCCCTGGGCGTCGGTGACCTGGAGCTGCTGGGCGCCGCCGGCGGCGAGCTCGACGGTCACGGTGGCGCCGGGAAGGGCGTTGCCCTCGGTGTCGGTCACCTTGCCGTAGAGATTACCGGCCTGCGCCTGGCCGTACAGGGTCCCCGCGGTCGCCAGCAGCAGCACGGCGGCCACCGCCAGGTAACGACGAAGGGTGTTGGTCTTGCTCATGTGCGAAATGCTCCTTTCGGATCGTGGATAGCGGTCGTCTCTGCCCGCGGCAGAGAGCTCAAGTCGGAATGCTCCTTGAGACCTCGCGATGCTCGTCCGCTCCGGGTGGATGGTAAGGCCCGGACCGGACGGTCGGAGCGCTCTCTTCGGCTCCCCTACCTCCTTTCTCGAAGGCTGGTCTCAACGTTCTCCGCAGCTTCTCAATGACCTCTTCGGACAGACGGGAAACGCTCCCTGCGTCCGTGTGCTGACCGTAGGTTTCATTCCAAGGCGAAAGGATAGTTATGCAACTCCCGTACCACCTCGTTGGGGGGGGCCCTCGCATCCCCCCGAAGCGCCCAACTGACTGAGCCGCCGACACTTCCGCCCGCCGCCGCGAACGGCGGCCGGCCGCGCCGGCCCGCCGGGAATCCAAGTGATTGAATCCCGGGTCCAACGCGCTGGATCGGCCCGCGTGCCACCGAGCTCGGCATCACGTTTTGACATGGTCAAAGCTGGTTTGGAATCAACGGGTTACATATAGAAAGCCATGAATATCTCGCCCGGCGACGACCCGGATGGCGACGGCCTCGCCCTGTGGTATAACAGGGTCTCGCAACACGCTCGACAGCGACGCCGACCGCGACTCGGACCACCACGACCCCGTCCCGCTCGCCGGGCGGAGGACGAATCAGCGAGGACGACGATCCGACCATGAAAGTCCAGGGCCAACACACGTTCGACGCACCTCGCGCCGCGGTCTGGAAGGCGGTGCTGGATCCCGAGGTCATCGCCCGGGTCATGCCCGGCTGCGAGGCCCTCGAGGAGGTGGGCGAAAACGCCTACGAGGGCGCCATGAAGATCAAGGTCGGCCCCGTCCAGGGCGACTTCAAGGGCGGGGTCGAGATCACCGACGTCCGCGAGGGCGAGAGCTACCACCTCAGGATCAAGGGCAAGGGCGCGCCCGGCTTCGTCGAGGCCGCCGGCGAGATCCGCCTCACCGAGGACGGCGGCAAGACGCGGCTCGACTACGAGCTCGACGCCAAGATCGGCGGCCGCATCGCCTCGGTGGGGCAGCGGCTGCTGGAGTCGTCGACCAAGGCGATCGCGCGCCAGTCGCTCGAGGGCCTGGAGGCCCAGATCGCCGCCCTCGAGCAGGCCCGGGCGAGCGGCCGGCCGCCGGCGGCGGCGCCTCCGAGCCAGGCGAGGATGGCCGCCGGCTTCGCCCTGCGCCTCGCCGAGGAAATGGTGCCGGAAAAGGCGCGGCCGCTGGCCGGCGTCGCCGCCGGCGGCGTGATCGGCGTCGTCCTGATCGCGCTCCTGTATCTCGTCTTCAGAGCCTGCTCGGGCTGATGACCCGGGCATCGAGAGTTCCACGTCAGCGAAAGGAGATGAGGAAACATGGGTCACCCGATTCGCGTCGAGGTCAACGGCAAGACCTGCCAGCGTGAGGTCGAGCCGCGCCTCCTCCTGGTCCACTTCCTGCGCGAGGAGCTGGGCCTGACCGGCACCAACGTCGGCTGCGAGACCAGCCTCTGCGGCGCCTGCACCGTGCTCGTCGACGGCCGCGCCGTCAAGAGCTGCACCCAGCTCGCCGTGCAGGCCGACGGCGCCGCCGTCACCACCATCGAGGGCCTCGCGAAGAACGGCAAGCTCCACCCCTTGCAGGAGGGCTTCTGGGAAGAGCACGGCCTGCAGTGCGGCTACTGCACCCCCGGCATGATCCTGGCCGCCGCCGACCTCCTCGGGAGCAACGCCGACCCCAGCGAGCACGAGATCCGCGAGGCCCTGAAAGGCAACGTCTGCCGCTGTACCGGCTACCACAACATCGTCAAAGCCGTGCAGCACGCGGCGCGGGCGATCGAGGCAGGAGGTGCGTCATGACCGCCAGGCCCCCCTACGTCGGCTCGGCCGTCAAGCGCCGCGAAGACCCGGCGCTGATCACCGGCAAGGGCAAGTACACCGACGACCTGACGCTGCCGGGCGCCCTCCACGCGGCGATCGTCCGCAGCCCCCACGCCCACGCCCGCATCCTTTCGATCGACGCCTCGAAGGCCGCCCGGGCGAGCGGCGTCGTCGCCGTCTTCACCGGCAAGGACGTGGGCGCCAGCGGTATCGGCGGGGTGGTGCCGGTAGGCTGGCTGCTGCCCGGCCTCAAGACGCCGCCCCACCCGATCCTCGCCACCGAGGTGGTGCGCTACGTCGGCGACGGCGTCGCCGTGGTGCTCGCCGAGGGCCGCTACCAGGCGCGCGACGCCGCCGAGCTCGTGGAGGTCGACTACGAGACGCTGGACGCCGTCGTCCACCCGCGCGCCGCCACCCGCGAGGGCGCGCCCCGGATCTACGACGAGGCGCCGAACAACGTCGCCTTCGACTGGGAGCTCGGCGACCGGGCGAAGACGGACGCCGCGTTCGCCGCCGCCGCCAAGACGGCGCGCGTCGAGCTGCGCAACAACCGCCTGATCCCCCACGCCGTCGAGCCCCGCGCCTGCCTGGCGAGCTGGGACGACGCCACCGGCGAGCTGACCATCCGGATGACGTCGCAGAACCCGCACGTCCACCGCCTGTTGTTGTCGATCGCCGCGCTCGGCGTCCCCGAGCACAAGCTGCGCATCATCGCCCCGGAGGTCGGCGGCGGCTTCGGCTCCAAGATCCACGTCTACCCCGACGAGGCGATCGCCGGCTGGTGCGCCATGCAGGTCAAGCGCCCCGTCAAGTGGACGGCGACCCGCACCGAGACCAACCTGACCGACGCCCACGGCCGCGACCACGACTCGATCGGCGAGATCGCCCTCGACGCGGGCGGCCGCATCACCGGCCTCAGGGTCGAGACCTGGGCCGCCATGGGCGCCTACCTCTCGACCTTCGCGCCCTGCGTGCCCACCTACCTCTACGGCACCCTGCTCTCGGGCCAGTACGACGTCCCGGCGATCCACGTCCACGTCTACGGCGTCTTCACCAACACCACGCCGGTCGACGCCTACCGCGGCGCCGGGCGCCCCGAGGCCACCTTCGTCGTCGAGCGGCTCCTCGACGCCGCCGCCGACGTCGCCGGCCTCGACCCGGCGGAGATCCGGCGTCGCAACTTCGTGCCCCCCGACCAGTTCCCCTACCAGACGCAGGTGGCGCTGCAATACGACAGCGGCAACTACGAGCCGGCCCTCGACAAGGCCCTCGAGCTGGCGGGTTATCAGGCCCTGCGCGCCGACCAGGCCAGGCGGCGCGACGACCCGCACGCCAAGCTGCTGGGCATCGGGCTGTCGAGCTACATCGAGGCCTGCGGGCTGGCGCCGTCGCAGGTGGTCGGCGCCCTGGGCGCCCAGGCGGGCCTGTGGGAGAGCGGCAAGGTGCGCGTCCACCCCACCGGCAACGTCACCGTCTACACCGGCTCCTCGGCCCACGGCCAGGGCCACGAGACCACCTTCGCCCAGATCGCCGCCGACCGCCTCGGCCTCGACGTCGACCAGATCGACGTCGTCCACGGCGACACCGAGAAGGTGCAGTTCGGCATGGGCACCTACGGCAGCCGCTCGGCCGCGGTGGGCGGCAGCGCGCTGTCGGTGAGCCTCGACAAGGTGGTGGCCAAGGCCAGGAAGATCGCCGCCCACCTGCTCGAGGCGAGCGAGGAGGACGTCGAGTTCGCCGACGGCCGGTTCGCCGTCAAGGGCGTGCCGGCCAAGACCGTCCCCTGGGCCGACGTGACCCTCCAGGCCTACCTCGCCCACAACCTCCCCGACGGCCTCGAGCCCGGCCTCGAGGAGACGACGTTCTACAACCCGTCGAACTTCGTCTACCCCTTCGGCACCCACGTCGCCGTCGTCGAGATCGACCGCGAAACCGGCGAGGTCGAGCTGTCGCGTTACGTGGCGGTGGACGACTGCGGCAACCGCATCAACCCGATGGTGGTCGAGGGCCAGATCCACGGCGGCCTCGCCCAGGGCATCGGCCAGGCCCTGTGGGAGAACGCCGTCTACGACGAGAACGGCCAGCTCCTGACCGGCACCCTCATGGACTACGCGGTGCCGCGGGCGCACCGGCTGCCCTCGTTCGAGACCGCGGAGACGGTCACGCCGTGCCCGCACAACCCGCTGGGGGTCAAGGGCATCGGCGAGGCGGGCACCATCGCCTCGCCGGCCGCCGTGGTCAACGCCGTCGTCGACGCCTTGAAGCCCTACGGCGTCAAGCACCTCGACATGCCGCTCACCCCCGAGAAGGTGTGGCGGGCGATCCACATGGACAAGGTCTGAAGGAGGTCGAGATGATCCCCGCGAGCTTCGACTACTACCGTCCCGCGAGCGTCGACGAGGCCCTCGGCCTGCTTTCCGAGCACGCCGGCGCCAAGCTGCTGGCCGGCGGCCACAGCCTGCTGCCGATGATGAAGCTGCGCCTGGCGCAGCCGCCGGCGCTGATCGACGTCGGCCGTCTGGCCGACCTCAAAGGCATCCGCCGCGTCCGGGGCTCCGTCCACGTCGGCGCGCTGACCACCCACGCCGAGCTGGCCTCGTCGCAGGAGCTCAAGGCCCATTGCCCCTTGATCCCCGAGGCGGCGGCGAAGATCGGCGATCCGGCGGTGCGCAACCGCGGCACCATCGGCGGCAACGTCGCCCACGCCGACCCGGCCTCCGACCTGCCGGGGGTGCTCGTCGCCGCCGGCGCCACCGTCGTCGTCGGCGGCAGGAACGGCAAGGAGCGTTCGGTGGCGGCGAAGGACTTCTTCAAGGGCCTCCTGGAGACCGACGTCCGGGAGAGCGAGATCCTCCTGCGCGTCGAGATCCCGGAGCACGCGGACGCGGGCGTGGCCTACCTCAAGGTGGAGCACCCGGCCTCCGGCTACGCCGTCTGCGGCGCCGCCGCGCTGGTGCGCAAGAACCCCGACGGCACCTGCGCCGACGCGCGCCTGGCGTTCAACGGGGTGACGGCGACGCCGTACTACAACGAGGCCCTTTCGAAGGACCTCAAGGGCCAGCCCCTGGACGACGCGGTCATCGACCAGGCGGTGCTCGACCACGTCCATATCGACGATCCGTTGGAGGACCTGCACGCGTCGGGCCTGTACCGCATGGAGCTGGCCAAGGTCTACGGCCGGCGGGCCTTGAAGGCGGCGCGCGACCAGGCACGGGGCTGAGCGAGCCCGGGCGCAGTCGATCCAGGGTGGGCTTGGCGGCGCGTGATTCCTCGTGCCGCCTTCATGACAGGGAAGCGTTTCCATGACGATCGGAAGCGATGACAAGAAGAGGCATCCGCTCATCGCGGTCCTGCTGACGCTCTTGACGACGGGGCTGGGGCAACTTTACGTGGGCGAACCCGCGAAGGCGGGATTCTTCTATTTGTGCTTGCTCACCCTCTCGATTGTCGCCACCGCCACGCCCATTTCGGCCAATATCTACGGCCTCCTCTTGTCGCTGTTCCTGTTGCTTATATTCGTGGGTTATGCTGCCTTTTCTGCCGCGCGAAGTGCGAGCAGGCGAGGAAACATGAAACTAAAGCGATACCAGAAGTGGTACGTTTATGTAGCTTTGGGCGCCTTTAGCGGCTTCATCGTCGTACCGTCTGTTTCTCGTATCTCCTCTTTCAAGACCTACCGGATACCGAGCGGGTCCATGGAACCGGCCATCATGATTGGCGACAAGATCTTTACAAAGAGGCTCTATTACACATATAATACTCCCAAGCGTGGCGAAGTAGCCACTTTCATCGTCGCCGGCGAAGCCGATCGGGGATCGAGAGTTGCGCGGATCATTGGTCTTCCCGGAGAAACTCTCTTAATAAAGAATAAATCTGTTTTCATCAATGGCGCAAAGTTAGATGATCCCTGGGGTATTTTCCTGGATGAAAGAGTGTATTCTCCCGCGACTCATAGGCCACGAATGGCGCGGCTAAGAGACAATTTGCCGCCGGTCGAGATAGCGTCAGATTCTGTCTTCCTTATGGGAGATAACCGTGACTTCAGCCATGATTGCCGCTTCATTGGGCCGGTCAAGCTCACTCATCTTCTTGATAAGGCTCTTTATGTCTATTGGAGCACACGCTGGGGTCGAATCGGCACCAGACTGGACGATCAGAGTGTCGGCAATGGTGGCGAAAGGGCACCATGAGGTACTTCACCTTCGAGATCGTGATCGAGAAGGAGCCCGGGGACGAGGGCTACTTCGCCTATAGCCCTACTCTCCCGGGCTGTTTCAGCAACGGCAGCACGATCGAGGAGGCCAAGCGCAACATGCGCCAGGCCGTGCAGCAGCACGTCGACGTCCTCCTCGAGCACGGAGAGACGGTCCCGCAGAACGAGAGGCTGGTTCACGTCGAGGAGCTCTCCATCGGGGTCCCCGCATGACGCGACTGCCATGATCAAATCACTTCGGCTGACGAACTTCAAGGGCTTTCGAGAAGCGACCGTTCTTCTCGGTCCTTTGACGCTTCTGGTAGGGACCAATGCGTCCGGGAAGAGCAACGTACGGGAAGCGCTTCAATTCCTCCACGGATGTTCCCTGGGCTACAGCCTGACGGAGATCATCGGAGAGAAGTGGGGACATGGGGGAGTACTGCTCTGGCGAGGACCGCGGGGAGGCGTCCAGGAGATCGTCTATCAGGGCGAGACCTTGTTCCTGCTCGAGGCTACGTTCGACGAAGGCAGCTATTCGATCGGCGTGCGGGTCGAACATGACGGGAAGGTTCTGCCCAGAGTAGAATCAGAACGTATCAACGGACGCTCCATAATATTTCGCGATATTCTGGCTCGAGACCGGCCGGCCTTGCCACGACTCATCGAAGAGCCTCCGTTGTATCAGGCCGGCTGGGATCGGCTAGACGCTGCCGAGTCGATTGGCGTGACCTTGGAGGGTATGCGTTTTCTGGATCTCGTTCCTAGAGTCATGCGAGAAGCCTCGCTTCCCGGACAGGTTCTCGGCGATCAGGGGGAGAACCTCTCCTCGGCTCTCCTCGAGATCGTCGAGGACCCCCAGCGCAAAGAGGCGATTCTCGACTGGCTGAGAGCGCTCACGCCGATGGACGTACAAGATCTTCGCTTCAAGGAAGACCTTCAGCGGCGCGTCCTCGTCTACCTCGTCGAGTCCAGCGGCCTCGAAGTGTCCGCCTACAGCGCCTCTGACGGCACCTTGCGGTTCCTTGCATTGATAGCGGCGCTTCTGAGCTCGCAAGACGGGAGCTTCTTTTTCTTTGAAGAGATCGACAACGGCATTCATCCCACGCGGCTCCACGTGTTGCTCGACGTCCTCGAGCAGGCGAGCCGTCAGATGGGACACCAGATCGTCGCCACCACACACAATCCGCAGCTCGTGGCATTCCTCTCGGAAAAAGCGCGTCAAGACGCCGTCCTCCTCTATCGGCGGGAACAGAGTCAGAGCGCGGACGCCGTCCGCATCATGGAGCTGCCCGACATCGAGCGGATCCTTGAGAAGCAGGATCTTGGACGGCTTTTTGCTTCTGGTTGGCTCGAAGACGCCGTCGAGTGCCTGGCCGACGAAGAAGAAGAGCCCAAGGCCATCTCCGCCTCGGGAAACTGAATCGAATCCGGGAGCGCTCCATGGGTTTCAGAGTGCTCGTCATACCGGAGGACTTCCGCAAGGACGAGCACCTTCTTCGGCCCATTCTCCAACAGATGATCTCGACCTTTCGCGGGAAGGCCAAAGTCATCGTCTGCACGGACCCACTTCTGGGTGGCGTTGCCGAAGCACTCAAATGGAGCCGTCTCGAGGAAATCCTGGATCGTTACCGCGGCATGGTGGACTGTTTCCTCCTGATCGTCGACCGTGACGGCAAACCGAATCGACGCCAGCGTCTCGACGACTTGGAAAGGCAGGCTGAGACGTTCCTCGGAGAACCGCGGTTCTTCGCGGAAAACGCCTGGCAGGAAGTGGAGGTCTGGGCTCTGGCGGGCATGACCGATCTGCCCGGCCATTGGTCCTGGGACGAAGTGCGGCAAGATTCCGACTCGAAGGAAGTCTACTTCGAGCCGTACGCCGAGACGCGCGGGCTCCACGTCGCTCCCTTCGGAGGACGCAAGAAGCTGGGCGAGGAAGCAGCCAGGAACTACGGCAGGATCCGCAAGCTCTGTCCCGAGGACGTCGAAGCTCTGGAGAAGCGTCTTCGGGCCGCGTTCGAGTGAGTTCGTCTACGGGCCGTGGGGTGTGGGTGGCAAGGGTAAGCGACAGAAGCCGTCCACGGAGCCGACGACTATCCGGCATTCCTTGGACCGTGGACACGGTAGTTGCTTACCCTTGCGCTCGGAGCTGGGACGCAGAACCAAAGAAATCAGTGATGCGCAGCTCCATCGTCGCGGTCGCCGGCGGCGAGGTCGCCGACGCCCGCGACCTTCACGGCAATGTGACCATCGACGGTGGGGGCACGAGGAGTAGACCGAGCACATCTCCATACCCCGAAGGGGTTAAATCCCAAAGCCCAGGGTAAGCGCGAAGCGCGCCACCCTGGGTACGGGGCCGACCCCCATTCCGAACCCCGAAGGGGTTCGATAACGACGCGCTCGGAGCTGCTGAGCCTGAGAAGAATGGAAAGCGTGTGCGCTCTAATCGCGCTCGCAGGATCGAGCTGCGCGCGTCCCTCGATCTTCGTGCCACGGCTCTGCCACGAGCGCAAGGGTAAGCCCTTGCCGTCGTGCTTGTTTCGAGGCACGCCGCCCACGTCCTCCGGCTTCGGTGACGTTGTCCTGGGCTTACCCTTGCCACCCAGAGCGTGGGGACGAGGGTACGCGCGGCTTGCAGACTCGCCCTCGTGCGCTATACTGTGAGTATGACGAGCGTGGCCAGAAGACTCTACGAGGAAGCTCTGACCCTTCCTGCCGGTGACCGAGCGGCCTTGGCGGCTCGGCTCTTCGAGAGCCTGGATGGCGAAGCCGAACGCGACGTGGACTCGGCCTGGAGTGCCGAGATTGCCAGACGTCTCAAGGTCCTCAATGCTGGGAGCGTCCGTACCATACCCTGGGAGGAAGCCGAGGACATGATCTTCGGAGACCTCGGTAGCGCACAGACAACCGCCAGACCCAATCTGTCCTCCTGAGAAGGAGGGTTCCGCTATAGGTTGTCCTCCATGGAAGGACGGTTCCCCTCCAGGACGTCATCGATCTTCGGTATCGACGGAATAGCCACTCGCCGTCCGACGTTCTACCGACCGGACGGTAGGGACCACCTCTGGCGGTGTCAGTCCGGAACCGGGCGCAAGACGGCGCCATAAATCACCAGTAGGCCGCCTTGACTGGTTATTTGCCGTCGACAAATAACCGCCGTACCGCCCAGACCGGTGATTTGTTTCGCTAAATCACTAGCAAGCCAGCCACACTGGTGATTAAGACCTTGAAAACGGCTGGCTCACGGCTGTCCGAGCTCGCTTTCGGCCGCAAATCACCGCCATGAGCACATTGTCGGTGATTTGCGCATGGCAAATTACCAGCTACTGCCCATTGGCGGTCATCAAGCTGGCCATAATCACTCCCAAGGTCCTCACACCGGTCATCCGGACGCGACAATGGATCGCGGGTGGCGACGGCGATGAGCTTTTGCGGAGCCTGCCGGCGTCCACGGGAGAAGAACGAGCCATGAGCAGCGTGCGAGGCCGAAAAAACCTGCCGGTATCGGTCGTCGAGCCGGCTCCGGACGATTTACGGATCGTCCAGGAATTCGTGAACACGGCGGACTGTCGAAAGAAGACGGAAGGGCTCGCGAGCCCGCGCGCCCTCGCCGATTGGCTGACGAGCCGCGCGTTGCTGCGGCCCGGGACCAAGCTCGACGCGGCGCAGCTCCGGCAGGCGGTGGATCTGCGCGAGAGCCTGCGCGCTCTGCTCGCCGTCAACAACGGCGGCACGTTCACCGCGAGCGCCATCGAGCGGCTGAACCAGGCGGCGGCCGCGGCGCGGTTCCAGGCCGTTTTCGACCCGGGCGGCAGCGGCCGCTTCGTGCCCGCGGACCAGAGCTTCGACAACGCCCTCGGGCGCATCGTCGAGGTCGCGATCGCGTCGCAGCTCGCGGGCACTTGGCCGCGGCTCAAGGCCTGCGCCAACGTCCAGTGCCGCGGCATCTTCTTCGACCGTTCGCGCAACCAGTCGGGCCGCTGGTGCGCGATGCGGCGCTGCGGCAGCCAGATGAAGGCCCGCACCTTCCGGCGGCGGAACAAATGACGGCTCCGGCCTGAGTCAGCGAATCCTCAGGCGTCCGCCACTTCCGCGTCGAACTTCGTGCTGAAGAAGATCACCCAGAAGAAGAGCGCGCAGCCGACCGCGAAGAGCGTGAGGAACAAGCCGTCGATCATCAGCCACGTCCGCAACGTGTCCATCTCCGGCACGTAGTAGAAGCTCGGCGAGAGCACGTCGAGAAGCCGGTATCCGAAAACACCGTTGAAAAAGACGCCCAGGACGGCGACGACGGAGAGCCAGAAGTGCGCGGCCGCCAGCTTTATGGCGCCGGGGCTCGGGACGCCCCAGCCGGGGAGGGCGCGGTAGACGAGCCCGAAGACCGTGAGACCGACCCAGCCGAGCAGGACGACGTGGCCGTGAATCGGCGCCCAGGGACACGCCACCTCGACGCCGCCGTGCAGGTAGTGGAAGAGCGGTCCGTAACCCGTAAGCAGACCGAGGGTGAGGAACGCCGTCCCCCACTTGACGAATCGGAGCGACAGTTTCTTCAAGGGCCTACCTCCTTCCGTGGTTGAGCGACGAGAATACAGCGAACCGGAGGCGGATTGACCGACCCAGGAGGAACGAGCATGATCCGCGACCTCGTCGAAGCCATCCACCATGAAGACGCCGACGCCGTACGCCGGCTGCTCGGCGAGGACGGCGGTCTCGTCGCCGCGACCGATCCGGACTCCTTCGGCGATCTGTCCTTATGGAAGGGACAGATCGCGCCGGATCTGTCCCTCTGGGAAGGACAGATCCTCAGATGAACGGAGGAAGTGCGAGATAGAGCAGCGCGATGGCGAGAAGGTGCGTGAGGATCGCCATCTCCAGCCCGCG
>DASWIG010000574.1:0-10564 GCA_036397835.1 Thermoanaerobaculia bacterium | reverse complement strand
CATGTCCAGCCCTGAACGAGCCAAGCCTCCTGTTTCCAACATTTGAGGCCAAAAGGGACGCCGCTTGTACCCCTGCTCCGCCAATCTCTACCACAGCGGTACAAGCCTTGTACCGCTACTTCGCGAGTTTGCAGAGTAGGGGGGCAAGCCTTGTACCGCTACTTCGCGAGTTTGCAGAGTAAGGGGGGCAAGCGACGTACCGCTACTTCGCGAGCTTGCAAAGTAGGGGGGCAAGCCTTGTACCGACACTCCGCGGATGACGGCCTAACCGGGACAAGCTCTGAACCGGTCAAGTGCGAGCTCGCAGAGCAGGGGGGCAAGCGACGTACCGCTCTTCCCGCAGTTCGCAAAGTAGGGGGACAAGCGATGTACGCCGACTCCCGCAGTTCGCAGAGTAGGGGTACAAGCGATGTACGCCGACTTCCGCAGTTCGCAGAGTAGGGGGTACAAGCGATGTACGCCTGCTCCCGCAGTTTGCAGAGTAGGGGTACTAGCGATGTACACCTACTCCGGCAAGTCGCAGAGTCGACGATTTGGCGGTGCCGCTTCCTTCTGGCGCAAGCCGGTCCTGTCGGACCGAAGCGTCCCACCTCCGACGTCTCCCCCGCCGTGACGACGCCTTGGCCCGTCCAGGTGCGGCGCTGGCGGCGGCGGCCGGGGCGTGGCCTCGGGCCGCACACTCGAGACGTTTTTGCCGTAGGTAGAAGGCGGGACGGGAGACGGGGGTGTGAGAGAGGGGGGGGTCGTGTCCGGTCGAGTCAGCAGGGTTGTCTCCCGCCCCGCACATTGAAGACTCTGTCGGGCGCTGGCCGGCTCTCGCCCGCCAGCAACAAGACCCTACCACCTTTGAGTCGCCGTCGAACAGCGATCTACCGATCGGTCGGTAATCCGTGCTTTTCCGGCTCCTCGGTGGGTCGACCTACCGCCGCGGCCACCGACGCTCGAGGGACAGCGCCAGCGTCACCAGGAATTCGTCGTTCGACTCGTCGCGGCCCAGGCGCACGAAGGTGTTGTCCTGCCACTCCACGGTCACCTCGAGGCCGCGGACCACCGCGAGGCGCACGCCGGCGTCGATCTTCTCCCAGTCCCAGACCACGCTCGGAGCCGGGTAGTTGGGGTGGAGCCGGAAGTCGGGGTCGAGCTCGGAGTAGCGGACCGCCAGCGAGACCCACGGGAAGAGCTGGCGTCCGCCGACCGCCCACAGCAGCGGCAGGTCGAAGACGTACGACGTCTCGACCTCGTAGCCCGTGCGGTCGAGGCCCGCCAGGTCCTGATCGACGTACTGGCCGAAGAGCGCGAAGCCGCCCACGTAGAGCCAGAGGTTGGCGCCGGCCTCCTGCTTCTCGTCGCCCGAGACCGGCAGCGGCGTCAGGTTGCCGGGACCGAGCAGCAGGTCGAGGTCGCCGCCGTAGAAGGTGTTGTGGAGGTCGGCCTCCGCGGCGAGCTCGCGGGTGTAGCCCCAGGCCAGGACGTCGAAGGCCGCGAAGCCCGTGGGGCTCGACCAGCGCCAGCCCACGCCGGCGCCGAGCTCCGGGTGCTCGAAGTCGATCTCGTCGACGTCGGCGTCGTAGAAGATCGGAAAACCGGTCTTGATCTCCGAGACCGGGTTCACGACCCCGTTGCGAGGGTCGAAGACCGAAGTGCCGTTGTCGCCGGCCAGCGCGTTGGGGTCGCGGAAGAAGAGCGGGTTGCCCTGGCTGTACGAGACCTTGGCGTAGAGGTGGCGGCCGAAGTCGAGCCCCACCTCGACGCCCACGTCCTCGAGGAAGTTGAAGGCGGTCGCCATGAGGCCGTAGCTCTGGAGGTGGCGGTCGTCCTGGCGCTCGAACTTGCCGAACTTGCCGAGCTTGACGTAGGCGCCGCCGCGCTCCGGCACCTCGGCCGGCGCGGCCTCGCGGCCGAAGCGCAGCCACGCCTCGTCGACGTCGACCTCGCGGTCCTCCGAGGTCGGGTTGCGGTCGTAGCGGTCGATGAAGTCGATCTTGACGCGCGCCGCCAGGTCCTCGCGCCACTGGGCCGACCCGTGCACGGTGATCACCGAGAGGTCGGTGTGCCGGCCGGCCTCCACGGTCTCCATGAAGCCCTGGGTCTGACCCGGCGGCAACATCTCCGGCGTGAACGGGAACGGCACCGGGAAGCGGGCGCGCTCGCTGTCGCGGTAATGGGCCCTGACCTCGAAGCCGAGCCGGTAGCGCGGCAGCTCCTCCTCCATCGCTTCATCGTCCTGGGCGGCGAGCGCCGCGGGCTCGAGCAGCAGGAGGACGAGGAGGGCCGTCCGAAGGCTGTCGCTCATGGGGCTTTCCCACGCGCCTCACGAGGCGCGTCCAGGAGCGCGATCAATGCCGCTTCCGGCGCCGCGAGCTCCTGGCCGGACAGTTGCCCGACTTGCTTGCCGTCGACGAAGACGACGGCGGTGGGGACGCCATGGACGCCGGCCCGCTCGCTCTCCGGGTCCTCCGTCATGGGCTGGGGAAGACCGTAATACTCGAGCTCGATCGACGAGCCCGCGAGCGCCTTTTCGAGGCGCATGACGGCGGGGACGTAGCGCTTGCACACCGGGCACCAGGAGCCGAAGTACACCCGCACCCGCACGTCGCCGGCGAGAGCGCGCAAGCGCTCGACGTGGGCGCCGTTGGGGACGTACTGAGCGGCCTTGACGGCGTACTCGGGGTTGTGCTTCCCGAGCTCGTCGCCGCTCCGGAGCCCGAGCAGCCACGGCTTGGGCTTGAGCCGGGCCGTGTCGCCGGCGAGCGCGAAGCGGACCTCGGTGCCGTCGAGCTCGAAGGGGCCCACCGGCTCGAGCTGGGCGTCGGCCAGGATGTCCACGGTGCCGTCGTCGCGCTTGAGCACGCTCATCAGGTGGACGCTCTCGACCGCCCGCGAGCGCGGGCTGATCATCAGCGGCGACTCGAGCGCCGGCGCCATCACCAGGTAGGCCACGGCCCGTTGCGAGTAGTAGATCTCGGCGTGCTTCAAGGTCTCTCCGGCGAGCTCGAACTCGTAGTCGCCGACGATCTCGAAGTTCTTCAGCACCTCGTCGGCCGGGATCTGAGCCGCCGCCGGCTGAGATACCTGGGCCGCCGCGAGGAGGACGGTGGCGGCGAGCAGCCCGAGGCTCGCTCGACGGAAGTCGCGGATCGATCTCATGGTGTTTCTCTCCAACGCTCGAGCGGCGGCAGGCCGCCGTGGGTCTCGACCACTTTGCCCGCACGGACCAGGAAAGAGCGCGGCAGGGTGCGGTAAAGCGGCCGTAGCAGCGCCGGCGGCGCCTCACGGACCTCGAAGGCCGGACCGAATCCGAAACGGAAGGCGAACCGCTCCTGCTCGGAAGCGGCGGAGACGACCCAGAGCGCGGGATCGCCGCCGGCCCAGTGGTACGCGTTGAGCTGCTCGACGCTCGCGCCGAAGGCTTCGTCGAGGTCGGCGAGGACCACGACGTGCTCGCCCGCGGCCAGCTCCGGAACGATATCACCCAGGCAGACCTGCTTGCCGTCCGCGGCCGAGCCGGCGCACAGCGCCTGCGTCGCCACGCCGGGCTTGAGGCGGGTCGCCAGGTCGTCGAGCGGCAGCTCCGGAGCCTTCCACGCCAGCACCAGCACCGCCGCGGTCAACGCCGCCGCGAATCCCAGGCGGTAGCGCGGCGGCGAGGGCTCGAGGCGCCAGAGCTGTTCCCGCGAGCGGCCGGCGAAGGCGAGCAGGAGCGCCGGCACCAGCAGCAGCAGGTCCTGCCAGAAGGCCTCGGCCGGCGTGCGCTCCACCAGGTTGCCGAAGCAGCCGCAGCCGGCGGCGTCGGCGGGGAGGGTGCCGTGGGCGTCCTGCCACCAGGTGCGCCCGGTGAGGAAGAGGAAGAAGACGACGAGGCCCGCGGCGGGCCAGAGGACGAAAGGACGCCGGACCCCGAGGACGAGGGCGACGCCGAGGAAGGTCTCGATGGCCAGGGCCGCCAGCGCCACCGCGGCGGCGGGGAGCACGAAGTCGAGCCCTTCGCGCTCGATCTGCGCGGCGAAGGCGCCCGGATCGAGCGCCTTGGCCCACGCCGCCACCAGCAGGACCGCCCCCAGGACCAGGCCGCCCAGGCCGCCCAGCACCCGCCGCCAACCGTGGCCGGCGGTCGACACCGCCCGCCACGGCTGGATCTCCTGCGCCGGCGCGCAGACCTCCTCCGGGGGCTCGGACGACGGGACACGCATGCGTGAATCGTAGCGGCGCGGACCGGCCGCGGGCAAGCCGGGCCGGCGGATTTACACCTGATTTACGGCACGCGGTTTACGGCGCGCGATCGACCCGCACCACCCGCGTGCCCGCCAGCCGGTCGTGCAGGGCCTGCCGCGTGGGCGAGAAGGCGACGATCAGAAACCCCAGGCCGAAGAGCGCCAGGCTCAGGATCGCCGCGCCGAGACGGATGGCGGCGACCACCAGACCCAGCCCGCGGCCGTCGGCCTCCTCGGAGCGGACGTACAACCCGAGCACGCGCTTGCCCGGCGTGGTGCCCAGGTACGCCCATCCCAACCAGATCGCCGGCAGGGCGAGGGCCGGCAGCAGGAACGCCGACGGCCGGCCGAAGCGGTACCCGAGCGCCGCCAGGGCGCCGATCCACACGCCGTCGAGGAGCACGGCCAGCAGGCGCTCCCAGAGGCCCGCCGGACGCACCCGCAACGCCTTCCAGTCGATCCCCGGCGACGGGACGCGCTTGGTGGGCTCGGCGTCGTCGTCCTCCGGCAGCTCTCCGGCGCCGGAGGGCGGCGGCGGCCGCGGGGTGCGGTGGCCGGGGGGCTCGGCCAACGGGGGCGCCAGGGTCGCGACGTCGCGGGCTGCGGTCAGACGCTCCGGGCCGGCGGCGCGCTCGCCGGAGGAGGCGCGGATCTCGACCTCGAGCGACGCGTGGCCGAGGCGCAGCGTGTCGCCGTCGCGCAGCACGGATTCCCCCACCATCCGCCGGCCGTTGACGTAGGTGCCGTTCGACGAGCCCAGGTCCTGGACCAGGATCTGCCCGGCGCCGATGGTCAGGAAGACGTGCTTGCGGCTGATCGTGAGCTCCTGGATCGACAGGTCGCAGTGGCGGCTGCGCCCCACCGTGAGCTTACCTTCGGCCAGATCCAGGTTGCGTTTCCCGAACTTGAGGCGATAGGTCCATCCTTCGGCCAAGGCCTCACCCCGCTCGGCAAGATGGTGATAGGAGGGGAAGTCACGCGCTGCTTGGCGTCACGGGCGGATTGTATCAGGGATCGCTCCGGCGCGGACGATCGGCGCCTTCCCGCCGCGCCAGCGCCAGTTGGGCGAGAGCGGCGACGAGCGCGGTCTCGACCCGCAGCACCCAGGGGCCCAGCGTCACCGGACGGAAGCCCGCCTGGCGCAGGCTCTCGACCTCGCGGTCGATCCACCCTCCCTCGGGACCGAGGGCAAGCTCGACCCGCGCCGCCGGCGCCACGCGGCCGATCGGCTCGCCCGCGTCGGGATGCGCCAGCAGCCGCAGCGGCGGCTCGGGATCGCCGGCGAGGCGCTCGAGGCAGACGGCGAACCGGGGCTCCACGCGCACCTCCGGGAGCCACGTGACGGCGCCCTGCTCGGCGCCCAGGAGGAGCTGGCGGCGGATCGCCGCCGGCTCCAGGAGGGGGGTGTGGAAGTAGCTCTTCTCCACCCGCCAGGCGCGCACCAGCTCGATCGAGCCCACGCCCATGGTGGCGCCGTATTGCAGCACCCGCTTCAACGCCTGCGGGCGCGGCAGGGCCACGATCACGTCGACCGGCGGACGCGGGCACGGCGCGCCGCCAACGTCCACCGCCAGCTCCACCGCCGCCGCCGAGACCGCGGTGACCCGGCCCTCGCCCACGGCGCCGCCGATGCGCCCGACACGGACCGTCCGTCCGACCTCGACCCGCAGGACCTGGCGCAGGTGGTCGGCCCGCCGGTCGGTCAGCCGCACCCGGCCTCCTGCGATCTCGGCCGCGTCGACCAGGAGCAGATTCATCGCGATACGCCGACGAGACTTCGTCTCGCCGCCCTCACCCCCCAACCCCCTCTCCCAGAGGGAGAGGGGGCTCGATTCCCGATCTCTTTCTCCCCTCTCCCTCTGGGAGAGGGGCCGGGGGTGAGGGTGGCCGCGCGTAGAGGTCGATCACGCGCTCGAGGGCGCGAGCGCACACGGCGCAGAACGGCACCCGGTCGCGGGTGAACATCACGCAGTCGACCTGCGGCCGGAAGTAGCCCTCCGCCTCGTAGTTGGCGCCCTCGAAGGCGCCGACCTTGCCGGCCAGGTCCGCCGCGCCCAGGAGCTCCTCCTCGTAGGCCTGCTGCTCGCTGAAGAGCGCCGACATCTCGGCCTCCGGGCGCCGCTCGTCGCGGATCCGGCGCCGCCGCTCCTGGATCTCGCGGGAATGGCCCTCGAACGTCGCCTTCGGCCACGGCGTGGGCAGCGGCGTGCCCTCGTCCACCAGGTCGGCCCACTTGAGCGCCGCGGGGTCGAGGAGGGCGGTGACGTTGGCCTCCCAGGGCTCGACGGTCTTCGGCTGCGGCTCGTAGGCCACCGGCGACGTGTAGTACTCGTCGGCGAGACCGGCGACGTGGTGGCCGAGCTCGTGCACGGCCACGTAGGGTGCCCAATCGTTGCCGCCGGCCACCGTGGCGTAGAGCCCCAGGATGCCGCCGCCGCCGTAGGTCTCGCTGTTGACCACGACGAGCACGAATTCGTAGGACGCCCAGGCCGCGACCTCGCGCCAGCGCCGGTTCTCGAAGCTCAGCACGTAGCGCTCGGAGCCGAAGGCGTCGTAGGTGGCGCCGAGCGGCGAGCGGCGGTGGATCCCGGTCGAGGGGCGCGACACGCCGCTCTCCGCGGCCGGCGGGCAGATCGCCCAGACGTTGAAGTCGCCGCGCCGCTCCTTGAACGGCGAGGTGGCGAAGAGGGCGTCCGTCAAGCGGCGGGCCTGGCGCTCGAACGCGCCGCGCTCGGCGGCCGTGTAGCCGTCGCCGAGGAGGAGCAGGTCGACCTTCGACGCCGGCGCGCCGCTCTCCTGCAGCGCCAGCACCTCCTGGGGCGGCGGCGCCGAGGCGTCCACGAACATGTCGTCCAGGTCGACCTCGCTCTCCCACACCAGGGCGAAAGCGTTGGCGGCGTCGCGCTTGGAGATCTTCACGCGCACCGGGCGCGGCGGCTCGGGGGCGGGAAAGCGCAGCGACTCGTGGAAGGTGCGGCGGCGCTCGCCGGCTTCGCCGGTGGTCTCCCACTCGCCGTAGATCGAGGCGAAGCCGCGGCTGTAGAGCGGCGCGCCGGAGGCCGCGTCCACGACCTCGAAGAAGTACTTGCCGGCGCGGATCGGATCGAGGCGGCCGTCGGCGGGACCCGGCCAGGGCAGCGGCTCGACCACCAGGCGGTCGAAGCTGAAGTCCTCCGCCGTGGCGGTGCCCGAGTGGTAATAGTCCAGGCGCAGGGTGCGGGGAGCGTCGGCGCCGGCGAGAGCCGGCAGGGCGAGGACGACGACGAGAAAAGCCAGCGTTCGCATCGGGATCTCCTTTCGGGACGGTCCCGATCATGCCACACCAGGGATGCTCCCCCTCCGGGGTAGCCGCCGCCTACCCCTCCGTGTAGAGAGGACCGCGCCGAAGAAGGTTGGAAGCGGCGGCCGTGGATGGAAGGATGAGGCGACGACGACGAGGTCGTCGATCCGTAACCAGGGAGAGCTGACCGATGACCGCCGCGAGCACCTCGAGACGTCCCGGCCCCGAGCCGCCCGCCGCGGCTCGCTTCCCACCGGCCTCCTGGCCCGGGATCGCCGTCGACCGGGACCTCATCCGCAAATACGACGGCCCCGGACCGCGCTACACGTCCTACCCCACGGCCCCCAACTTCAAGGAGCTGGAGGCTGCCGACTACGAGCGCCTGCTCGCGACGAGCGCCCGCGGCGGCCGGCGGCTCTCCCTCTACGTCCACCTGCCTTTCTGCCGCACCCTGTGTTTCTATTGCGGCTGCAACGTCACCGTCTCGCGCGACCCCAAGCGCGGCCGCGTCTACCTCGACCTGGTCAAGCGCGAGATCGCCGACGCCGCCGCGCTGCTGGCGGGCGACCTGCGCGAGACGGTGCAGATCCACCTCGGCGGCGGCACCCCGAACTTCTTCCCGCCGGCCATGCTCGGCGAGCTCCTTGCCTGCTTCACGCGCCACTTCCGCCTGCACCCGCGGTGCGAGATCGGCGTCGAGGTGGACCCGCGCACCATGACGCCCGCGCACCTCGACGCCTTCGCCGAGGCCGGCGTCAACCGCCTGAGCGCCGGCCTCCAGGACCTCGAGCCGCGGGTGCAGGAAGCGATCAACCGCGTCCAGTCCGCCGAGGTGACCCGCGCCGTGGTCGACGGCGCCCACGCGCGCGGCATCGAGAGCGTCAACCTCGACCTGATCTACGGCCTCCCGCACCAGACGCCGGCGAGCTTCGAGCGCACCCTGGACGCCGCCATCGCCATGGCCCCGGAGCGCTTCGCGGTGTTCAACTTCGCCTACCTGCCGGAGGTGCTGCGCCACCAGCGGGTGATCGACTCGGACGCGCTGCCCTCGCCCGAGGAGAAGCTGACGATCCTCGAGGCGACTTACGAGAAGCTCGCCGCGGCGGGCTACGTGATGATCGGCATGGACCACTTCGCGCGTCCCGAAGACCCGCTGGCCCGGGCCCTGCTCGACCGCAGCCTGACGCGCAACTTCCAGGGCTATTCGACCTGGGGCGAGACCGACCTGGTGGGCTTCGGGGCCTCGGCCATCGGGCTGGTGGGCGGCGGCTACGCGCAGAACGTGAAGACGGTGGCCGAATACCAGGAGCGGATCGCGGCGGACCGTTTCGCCACCTGCCGCGGCCTGGTCCTGACCCCCGAGGACGAGCTGCGGCGCGACGTGATCCTCGAGCTGATGTGCCACCTCCACCTCGACTACGCCGAGCTCGGGCGCCGCCACGGCGTCGACTTCGGCCGTCACTTCGCGGCCGAGCTCGCGTCCCTGGCTCCGCTGGGGGCGGACGGCCTCGTGGAGCTCGGCCCCGGCACCCTCGACGTCACCCCGGCGGGCCGTCTGCTGGTGCGCAACGTCGCCATGGTCTTCGACGAGTACCTGGCGCGCAACCGCGAGGTGAAGTTCTCGCGCACGGTCTGAGCGAAGCCCCTGCGCTCGTCCGCGCCCCGGTCCTGTAAGCTCGAGACTCCATGGGACTCCTCGACCGCCTTTTCAAATCGGATCCCCGCGCCCTGCTCGAGCGCGCCGAGGGCCTGCTCGCCCGCGGCGACGCGGCGCAGGCCCTGCGCGTGGCCGAGCGCGCCCTGAAGGGCGGCTCGCTGGCCCAGACCAGCCAGGCCGAGCAGCTCGTGCGGCGCGCCCGCGACACCCTGGCCCAGGCCGCCCTCGAGCGCGCCGACCTGGCGGAAGCGTCGGGCTTCTACGAGGACGCCGCCGAGTGGATCGAGGCCGCCCGCGAGCAGGTCGGCGACGAGGGCCGCCGCGACGAGCTGGCGCGTCGCGCCGCCGAGCTGGCGCAGCGCGCCGGCGAGGAGGCGAAGCGCAGCGACGCCGCGGCCCTCGCCGAGGCCCTGGCGCCGCGCGGCCCCGACGAAGACGAGCGGGACCGCGCGCCCCTCGACCTCGACGACCACTACGAGGCGATCCTCAACACCATGGACGACGACGTGGCCGAGCGCTACGAGGAGCGTCCCGAGGCTTTCCGCCGCGCCCTGGTCGAGCTCAACGAAGGGCGCGTCGAGGCCGCCCGTCCGGTGCTCGAGGAGCTCGCCGAGGCCCGTCCCGGCGATCCCGTCTACCGTCTCGAGCGCGGGCGCTGCCGTCTTCTCGGCCGGGACTTCGCGGACGCGCGCGCCGACTTCGAGGCGGTCTGGGAGGTCTTCGGCGACGAGCCCCTCGACCACGCGCGCACGACCTCGGTCCCCGCCCTGTGGGCCGAGGCCATGCTCGGCCTCGGCGAGGCCGAGGCGCTCGTCGAGCGGCTCGACGAGGCGGCGGTTCCGGCGCAGGCCGACGAGGGCCTCTGCTACCACTACGCCCTGGCGCTGATGGTGACGGAGCGCTTCGAGGAGGCGCGGCGCTACCTCGTGGAGGCGGCGCGGGCCTTTCCGGCGGCGGCGGAGCTCCCCCGCCAGCTCGCGGCGGCGCTCGTCCAGCTCGGGCGCCGGAGCGAGGCCATCGACACCCTCGAGCGGGCGATCGCGCCGAGCTGCGCCACCGGGAGCTGCCGGCGTGTGCCCAAGCACGTTCCGTCGCTGCGCTCCCTGGCCGGCCTCTACCTCGAAGAGGGCGAGCTCGACCGGGTGCGGGCGCTTATGACCCACGTGGCCGAGGCGCGCAACGGCAAGCTCGAGGCCGAGGACTACCTGTTGCTGGCCGAGTACCACCAGCGCCGCGGCGACGCCGAGTCGGCGCGCGAGGCGGCCGAGCAGGCGCGACGATTGCGAGGCGCGGACGGCACCAGGGCGTCGCCGGGACAGCCTGAATAAGGACGCCTGTCAATGACGGTCCCGAGCCCTCCGGCGCGACGCTGTTCGACCCGGTGCCGGGAACGGTCCGTCCGGTCGCGGCCTCGCC
>DASWIG010000573.1:0-2395 GCA_036397835.1 Thermoanaerobaculia bacterium | reverse complement strand
GTCAAGCGCCGCGACCGCGACACCATGGAGTACTCGGGCGGCGTCACCCATTCGTCGGCCCGCTTCCACCTCCTGGACTTCGCCCGTCCCGCCGTCGGCGCCGAGCTCGAGGTGGAGTACGAGGTCGAGGTGCGGCCGTACTTCCCCGCGGATCAGATCGTCCTGATCGGGGACGACGACGTGGAGCGTCTCGAGGTCGAGGTCCGCGGCGGCGGCGACGCCTGGCGCTGGCGTCTCGACGGCCCGGCCGACGGCCTGGAGATCGAGGAGCTCCCCGGCGGCGTCAGGATCCGCGCCGCCGGCCTGCCGGGAGTCGAGGTGCCGGACTACGCTCCCGGCGGCGCCGCGGTCTATCCGGTGCTGCGCTACGCCTGGGGGAGAGAAGGCAGTTGGCGGCAGGTCGGCGCCTGGTACACGGAGCTGCTCGCCGCCGTGCCTCGCCAGGCCGCGCCGGTCCGTGCCCTGGCGCGCGAGCTCACCGCCGGGCTCGAGACGCCGCGCGAGCGCCTCGAAGCTCTCGTCGCGTTCCTGCGCCGCAAGGTGCGCTACGTGGCGGTCGAGGTCGGCATCGGCGGCTACCGTCCCAGCCCTCCCGCGGAGGTGCTCGATCGCAAGTGGGGAGATTGCAAGGACAAGGCCTTGCTCCTGATCGACCTCCTCCAGGAAGTCGGAATCACGGCTTATCCGGTGCTGATCCTCGCGGACGACGGCAGCCGGCTGGACGTGGAGTTCCCCTCGCCCAGGCAGTTCAACCACCTCATCGCGGCGGTTCCGAGCGCGGCCGTGGACTACGGCCCGGACGACCCGGTCAACGAGGGCTACTTCTTCGTCGACCCCACCGTGGAGCAGGGCTCGGGAGGCTGGCTGCACCCCGCGGACCAGGACCAGGACGTGCTGGTGGTGCGCGACGGCGTCGGGGCGCTGGCGCGCACTCCCGTTCGGCCGGGCCAGGAGCGCCGCAGGCTGCAGGTCACGCTGCGGGTGACGTCCGAGGGCGCGGCGGCCGGCGGCGCCGGGCTGCAGATCCACGGCGGACGCGCCACCGGCTTCCTCGCCCAGATCGCCGGCGAAGCGCCCGAGCGCACCGAGGAGGACGCCCGCCGGATATTCGCCGCGCTGCTGCCCGGCGTCGAGGTCGGCCGCGTGGGCTGGGCCGAGGTCGAAGGTGAGGTGCCCGGCGTCGACCTGTCGGCCGCGGTGAGGGTTGAGCGGCTCGTCGAAGGGCTGGGCTCGCGGCCCTCGCTGCGCCTCGCCGGCCTCGGCAGCCTGCCGGAGCCGCGCGCGCTGGAAGAGCGCGACGTCCCCATGGTGCTGCGCCCGCAGGCGACGGAGATGACCTGGAGCCTCTACCTGCCCGAGGGCGCGTGCCTGCCGACGCCGCAGGAAGAGCGGGTCGAGAACGAGGTCGGCCTCTTCGTCCAGACCGTCACGGCCGCGGACGGCAAGGCCACGGTCGAGCGCCGGATCGAGATCCGCCGGCGCTGGATCGAGCCCGACCTGTTCCCGGCGCTGCGCGAGCTGGCGCTGGCCGAGCACCGGGCGTCGCGGCGGCGGATCCGTCTCGAGTGCGCGGCGGGCGGCGGCAACGCGGGCGGGCGCTGACCTTCACGCCGAGCGGCGGCATTGCAGGATGATCAGGTGGCGCGCGGTGTCGTTCGTCAGGTACTCCGAGACGGCGTGCAGCAGCCGGCCGTCGGGGTCGGCGCTGTTCCACATCACCGTCGCCTGGTGCCGGCGGCGGTAGTGCGCGTAGATCTCGTTCTCCCAGGGGACGTAGTAGAGGAACGCGCCGCCGCGCTCGGGAGAGTCGCCGCCGAGAGCGTAGAGGACGGCGAAGACGTCCTCGCCGACCCATTCCCGCGGCCAGTAGAGGTCGCGGTGCCAGCCGATGCCCGCGGCGTCGAGGTCCTGGAGCGAGAGGGTGAGGGTGTGCTCGTCGCGCCCGAGGTCGAAGCCGGTCAGACGGCGGAATCGTTCGCTGCCCAGGCCGCGCTCGAAAATTGCGTGGACGTCGGGGGCGGCGTCGCGCGCCAGCTCGCCCCAGGTGCCGAGCTTGTCGGCTTTGAGCGCGTCGATCTCGCGGTCGAGCGCGGCGCGGTCGGCGTCGTCGAGCAGGAAGTCGACGTGGACGCAGTGGCGCGTCCCGAGCTCACGGACGGCGTCTTCGAGCGCGTCAAGCCTGTGCTCCGGCGCCGGCCGGGCCGCCCGTGGCACGGCCGGGCGGTCGACGATCTCCTGGAGAAGCACCAGGTCGTCGCGGACGTCCGCCAGCTCGGGCCAGGCGTCGCGGGGCCAAGCGGCGAGGGTCCGGTTGGGAGCGAGACGGGGCAGGTCGGCGGCGAGGTCGATCAGCCGGAAGAGGACGGGCCAGTCGGACGACGTGAAGGCGTCCCAG
>DASWIG010000572.1:0-5449 GCA_036397835.1 Thermoanaerobaculia bacterium | reverse complement strand
TCCGTCGTGCAGTTCCACGGCTTCGGCGACGTCAATCCGCTGCTGAGCGTGCTCACCGCCAACCCGCGCGTCGACAGCCTGAGCCAGTTCCCGTTCGAGCCGCTGGGGCTCGCGGCGCTGGCGATCCTCTTCGTGATGGCCGCGACCAGCCACGACTTCTGGCTCGCCAACCTCTCGGCGCCGGTGTGGAAGGCGCTCCACATGCTCGTCTACGCGGCCTACGCGCTGCTCGTGCTGCACGTGGCCCTCGGGGTTCTTCAGGCGCAGACCAGCCCGGCGCTCTCGGGGCTGCTCGGCGCCGGCGTCGCCTGGGTGCTGGGGCTGCACGCGGCGGCCGCCCTCAAGGAGCGGCGGCAGGACCGCGACCTCGCCGCCGGCGAAGGCGAGGTCGACGTGTGCGGCGTCGACGAGATCCGCGACCACCGGGCGAAGGTGGTCACGCTGGCGGGCGAGCGCGTCGCGGTCTTCCGTTACGACGGCAAGGTCTCGGTGATCTCCAACGTCTGCCAGCACCAGAACGGACCGCTGGGGGAGGGCAAGGTCGTCGACGGCCTGGTGGTCTGCCCCTGGCACGGCTACCAGTACAAGCCCGACTGCGGCGCCTCGCCCGAGCCCTTCACCGAGAAGGTCCCGACCTTCCGCGTCCGCGTCGACGGCGGGCGGGTGCTGGTGGATCCGCGTCCGCTGCCGCCCGGAACCTACGTGGAGCCGGCGCGGATCGAAGGGAGCGCGGGCGATGCCTGAGCAGGACGAATTCTACACGGGCTACCTGCCGCAGGCGCCTCCCGGCGTCGCCGCCTGGACGAAGAAGGCCGTCGTCCTGGTCTTCGTGGTCACCGCCGCCGTGGCCCTGGCCCTGGCGGCGGCGCAGTCGCCGTTCTCGAAGGCGGCCTATGAATTCGGCGACCTGGGAACCGTCGAAGGCGTGGTGCGGGAACGTCCCTATCCCACGCTCGAGGTCGACCGTCCCGGCGCCGGCGGCGCTTCGCGTTACTTGCTGGTGAATCCGTTCAAGCACGGGGCGACGGTCGACGGGCTCGACGGCAAGCGGGTGGCGGTCGTCGGCTCGCTCATCCACCGCGACGACCAGACGATGCTCGAGCTCGTCCTTCCCGGCAAGACGGCGGTCCTCGGCGCCGCCGGCGCCGGCGCCGCCGAGCGCTCGCTCGGCGTCCACACCTTGGTGGGGCGGATCGTCGACGGCAAGTGCTGGCTCGGCATCATGAAGCCGGGCGAGGGCAAGCCGCACCGTTCGTGCGCCGCGCGCTGCATCAGCGGCGGCATCCCGCCGCTCTTCGTGGTCGGCGACGAGCGCGGGCCGCTTCTGAAGCTGCTGCTGGTCGACGCCGGCGGCGGCGCGGTCAACCGGCGGGTGCTCCACCTCGTCGACGAGCCGCTCGAGATCCGCGGCGAGGTGGCGCGCCTGGACGATCTGTGGATCCTCAAGGCCGACCCGGAGACTTATCGGCGCTTGGCGCCGTAGAGAACCAGCGCGGCGGCCGGCACGTAGTAAGCTCCGGCCGAAACAAGGAGAGCGGCCTCATGTCTGACGCCTCGCTCACCACGCCCCTGGTTTACCCGACGTTCCCGGAGCTCTTGCCTCGGGAGGTGCTGCGGGAGGGCCGCTACGAGGTGCGCTTCGCCCGCTCGGCCGAGGAGCTCGACGCGGTGCTGCGGTTGCGCTTCGAGGTCTTCAACCTGGAGCTCGGCGAGGGCCTCGACGCCTCTTTCGAGACCGGGCGCGACCTCGACGAGTTCGATCCCGTGTGCCACCACCTGGTCGTCTCGCTGCGGCCCGCGGGCGAGGTCGTGGGCACCTACCGGCTGCAGACCAGCGCCATGACGGCGGCGCACGCCCACGGCTTCTACTCGCGCACCATGTTCGACCTGGGCGGCCTGCCGCCGGCGGTGCTCGGCGGCGCCATCGAGCTGGGGCGCGCCTGCGTGGCCCGCGAGCACCGCAACACCCAGGTGCTCTTCCTGCTGTGGAAGGGCCTCGCCCTCTACGTGACCTCCACCCGCCTGCGTTACCTCTTCGGCTGCTGCTCGCTGACCAGCCAGGACCCGCGGGAGGGCCGCACGGTGATGGCCTTCCTCGAGGCGCGCGGCCACGTCCACCCGTCGATCGGCGTGGCGCCGCAGCCGAACGTAGTATGTTACGGCGAGGGCATGGAGCCCGATCCGGACTACCTCAAGGTGAAGCTGCCGAAGCTCTTCCGCATCTACCTGCGCCACGGCGCCAAAGTCTGCAGCCGCCCGGCCATCGACCGCCAGTTCAAGACCATCGATTACCTGGTGCTCTTCGACGTCGACGCGATGAGCGAGCGCCAGGTCAGGACCTTTTTCGCATAGACGAGACGGTCCGCTCATATGGAGACGACGTTGATCCTCGAACAGAACCTGCACTTCCTGCGCCAGGGCCTGGCGCTGCTCGACGCCCTCGACGCGGAGACCTACGCCGCCGGGGACGGCGGCCGCGCCTCGATCGGCGCCCACCTGCGGCATTGCACCGACTTCTACAACTGCTTCCTGCACGGCCTGGAGAGCGGCCGCGTCGACTACGACGCGCGCTGCCGCGACGCCGCCGTGGAGACCGACCGCCAGGCCGCGGCGCGGACGCTCGCGGGCATCGCCGAGCGCCTGGCCGTTCTGGGAGCGGCGGATTTCGGCCGCGTGCTCGAGGTCAAGGCCGACGCGGCGGACGACGCGCCCTTCGCCTGGAGCCGCTCCTCGCTCGCCCGCGAGCTGCAGTTCCTCACCAGCCACACGGTCCATCACTTCGCCCTGATCGCCCTGCTGATGCGTCAACGAGGCCTCGACCCCGGCGACGAGCTCGGGGTGGCGCCGTCGACCCTGGCGTACCGCAACGCCGTGACGGCAGGGTGAGGGGATATGTGTACCGTATCCTGGATCTTCCAAGCCGACGGCTACGAGCTCTTCTGCAACCGCGACGAGACCCGCGCGCGCGCCCGCGCTCTGCCGCCGCGGCGCCACGAGCGGGGGAGCTCCGCCCCCTCGGGGGGGATCGGGGGGGGGAGCTCCGCGTACCTGGCGCCCGAGGACGGCGACGCCGGCGGCACCTGGATCGCCGTCAACGAGCTCGGCCTCGCCCTCTGTCTGCTCAACCGCTTTCCCGATCCCGGCGGCGGCCCCTACCCCAGCCGCGGCCTGCTGGTGCGCGAGCTCGCCGGCCGCGCCGGCGCCGAGGAGGTGGCGGCGGAGCTCGCGCGCCGCGCCGGCGCCGGCGCCCTGCGCTACCGTCCGTTCCGGCTGCTGACGCTGGCGCCCGGCGTGGCGCCGGCCATCGCCGTGTGGGACGGCCGGCGCCTGGAGAGCGGGGCGCAGGCGGCGACGCCGCCGCTGTCGTCCTCCTCGTTCGATCCCGAGGGCATCGGCGAGGTGCGCCGCCGCCTGTGGGCGGAGACCTTGCCCGCGTCGCCGTCGTCCGCGCAGCTCCTGGCCTTCCATCGCAGCCACCTGCCTTCTCGGGGGCCGCTGTCGCCCTGCACGCACCGCGACGACGCGCGCACCGTGAGCCTCACCTGGGTGCGGGTGCGGCGGGCGGCGGTGGAGATGTCCTACGCCGACGGGCCGCCGTGCCGGGCGGAGCTCTCGCGTCCCCTCACCCTGATGCGCCAGGTCTCGCGCAGCCCGGCCCTGCGCCATGCCGTGCCGGTCGCCTGAGGTGACGAGGCGGCGGCGGTGGTGGCGGCTGCTCGTCGCCTCACTGGTCCTGCTCGCCGCTTCCCAGGCGGTCCGTTACGGCCGCCGCGACGAGGCGCCGCCGATCCTGGACTTCCTCGAGCGCGTAGAGACAGGCGAGGCCTGGAGCCGCGGCGAAGCGACGCCGGAGCGGCTCGCCGCGGCCGCCGAGACGCGGGAGCTGCCCAAGCTCCACGGCTTCGCCCTGCTGGTGTGGATGGCGCTGGTGGCGGCCGCGACGTTCATCAGCGAGGACCTGACCTGCCTGGCCGCCGGCCTGCTGGTGGCCCGCGGAGGCGTGGACTTCGTGCCCGCCGTCGTGGCCTGCGGCGCCGGCATCTTCGTCGGCGACCTGCTCGTCTACTTCATGGGGCGGCTGGGGCGTCCGTGGCTGGAGCGGGCGCCGCTGCGCTGGCTGGTGAGGCCCGCCGACCTCGAGCGCTCGCGGCGCTGGTTCCAGGAGCGCGGCGGCTGGGTGATCCTGGCCAGCCGCTTCCTGCCCGGCACGCGCCTGCCGACCTACCTCACCGCCGGGCTGTTGCGCGTCAACCCCCTCTGGTTCACCGTCCAGCTCCTGGTGCCGGTCGCCCTGTGGACGCCGATCCTGGTGGGCCTGTCGCGTTCCTTCGGCGAGCGCGTCTTCGCCTCCTTCGGCCATTTCCAGCGTTACGCTCTCCCCGGTTTCGTGGCGCTCCTGGCGGCGGTGTGGATGCTCCTGGCGGGCGCGCGCGCTCTTGCCACCCACGACGGCCGGCGTCGCCTGGTGGGCTGGTGGCGGCGCTGGACGCGGTGGGAGTTCTGGCCGCCCTGGGTCCTCTATCCGCCGCTCGTCGTCTACGTGCTGCTGTTGGGGCTGCGGCGGCGCAGCCCGACGCTCTTCACCGCCGCCAACCCGGGCATGCCGGCCGCCGGCGGTTTCCTCGGCGAGTCCAAGTCGGAGATCCTCGAGGGCCTCGACCCCCGCGACGTGGCGCGCTGGCGTCGCTTGCCGCCAGGTGCCGGCGAGCGCTGGACGGCGATCCGGGACTTCCAGGCGGACACCGGACGCGACTATCCCCTCGTCCTCAAGCCCGACCGCGGCCAGCGCGGCTCCGGAGTCCGCGTCGTGCGCGACGACGCCGGCGTCGAAGCCTTCCTCGCCGATCACGGCGAGGCGGCGATCGTCCAGGAATACGTGCCCGGGCCGGAGCTCGGGATCTTCTACGTGCGCCGCCCCGGCGACGAGACGGGACGGATCTTCTCGATCACCGAGAAGGTCCTGCCGTCGGTGGTGGGCGACGGCCGGCGGACGCTGGCGCGGCTGGTACACGACGACTCGCGGGCGGTGGCGCTCTGGCGCGTCTACCTGGCGGCGCTGGGGGAGCGGGCCGACACGGTGCCGGCGGCGGGGGAGGAGGTGCGCCTGGTAGACGTCGGCACCCATTGCCGCGGCGCCGTCTTCCGCGACGGCGCCCGCCTCGCGACGCCGGCGCTCGCGGACGCCGTCGATGCCGTCGCCCGCGCCTACGACGGCTTCTATTTCGGCCGCTTCGACGTCCGCGCGCCGTCGCTCCAGGCGTTCATGGAGGGGCGGGACCTGAAAGTCCTGGAATTGAACGGCGTGACCTCCGAGGCGACCCACGTCTACGACCCCGAGCACACGCTCTTCGACGCCTACCGGATCCTCTTCGAGCAGTGGCGTCTGGCGTTCGAGGTGGGGGCGGGCAACCGCGAGCGCGGGATCGAGCCGGCGTCGGCGGGGGAGGTG
>DASWIG010000571.1:0-43609 GCA_036397835.1 Thermoanaerobaculia bacterium | reverse complement strand
GGAGGTCCTGGGCCGCGGCGAAGGCGGGCAGCAGGACGGACGCGATGAGCGTCGCGAGCACGAAGGGGAGGGTTCGGACGTACTTCTTCATGGGGTCCTCCGGAGTCGTTCGGGTCGTAGCCGCTCCCGAGCGTCCGGCCGGCCGGGCGCGGCGGCCAGGACGCGGCGGGAGGGATGTTCGTCGGGTGCCGTCGGCGACGGCTGGGGGGATTGTACCCGATCCATCGTCTCCCAGGGTTCACACCCTGGGCTACCCTATATCGCCCTACGGGGCTCCGGAGCCCGGAGGGCGGCATGCGGTAGCCCAGGGTGTCAACCCTGGGAGGGCTGCTCCCCGGGTCGTCAATGGCTCATCCCGTAGACGATCAAGTTCACCCCCAGCCGGTACGCGAAGTTCGAGTACTGCAGCGGGTAGTAAGGATTCTCCGCCCACTCCCAGGCGTCGCCGAGGTCGCTGTTCCAGTTGATCGCCACCATCAGGCGCCCGTCGTCGTCGAGGATGCCGCGGAAGACCGGATAATAGCCGTCGCGCTCCCAGGTGGGGCCGCCCGCCATGCCCTGGTGGACGTTGGGCACCTGCAGGACCTCGCCCACGTCGTAGAAGACGTGGAAGACGGGGTGGTCGAGGGGCACGTCGACGATGGGGCGATCCGGCAGCACCGCCCGGATCTCCTGCTCGAAGTTGTCCCACTCGCGGGTGCCCCAGAAATCGTCGACGATCAGGAAGCCGCCCGCCAGCAGGTAGCCGCGCAGGCCGCGGCGCTCCGGCTCGGTGAGCGACATGCGGCCCACCTCCACCGCGTACAGCAACGGAAAGCGGCGCAGGTCCGGGTCGTCCAACCGCATTGCGTGCTCGCCGCCGTAGACGTCGACGTTGGTCAGCTTCTTCAGGCCGATGAGGAACTGGCGGTCAGCTTTCGGGTAGTCGATCCGCCACGACGGGAAGCGGTAGCTCGAGTAGACGGCGCGCGAGAAGTAGAGCTCGTGGTGCTCACCGTCCGCCGCCGGCGCCTCCTCGGAGGCCGGATCCACCAGGCGCTCCTGCGCCGACGCGGCGGCCAGCAGCGCGATCCCGAGCACGAGGGCCCAGGCCCTCCCGCGTCTCACGCCAGCCCCCACCGCCGCCGCAGCAGCCACTCGCCGCCGAGCGCCCCCAGGAGCAGCAGCAGGACGATCGGCATGTCCCACAGCTCCGCCGTCTCGACCACCGTCTTGCCGCTCTCGGTGTAGCGCACGTCCTCCGCCAGGCCGCCCACGTCGCCGGCGCGGTAGAAGCGGCCGCCGGTCTCCTCCGCGATCCGGCGCAGGAGGGGGGCGTTCATCTCGGCGCCGAAGCTCTCCGTGGGCAGGTCGACCGCTTCCAGACGGGCGTTGTCGGCGCCCACCGTCTCGCCGGCGTGCTCGGCGCTCAGGCGCACCTCGTAGGGCCCGAGGTGCTCGGGGACGAACGACGCGCGGTACTCGCCGTCGTTCTCCACCGTCCACTCGAGGGGGAGCGTGCGCTCCCCGCCCAGGGGATCGGTGACCGTGGCGGTCACGCGCGCGCCGTTGAGCCCCAGGTAGCCCGCGTCGCGGACGTCGGCGCGCAGGGTCACGGGCTCGCCCGGCGCGACCAGGCCGGCGGACGTCTCGAGCGTCACCTGCCGCGGCACGGCGCTCACCAGCCAGCGCAACGTCTGGCGCCAGAAGCGCTCGTGAGTCTGGTCCTCGAGGGGGACCTCGGCGTGCATCTGCCACAGCCACGAGTCCTGCACCGTCAACGCCGCGGCACGCCCGCGCCCGTAGCGCTGGCTGGCGAGGACGACGAGCTCGCCGCCGGCGGCGGACGTCCCGGCGGCGGGAGTCCCCGCGAGGAGCAGGCTGGCGCCGGGCTTCAAGCGCTCGAGCGGGTGGCGCGTCGTCAGCGGCGGCAGCGTCTCCCAACGCGCCTGCGATTCCTCGGGGCTCGACGCCAGGCGAAGCGCGGCGTGCGCCTGGCCCTCCAGCGTCGGCTGCACCCGCACCTCCACGACGTCCTCCGCCGTCCTCTCGCCGAGAACCACCGGGAGGACGGCGGCGATCGGCGTGCCGGCGTAGCCGCCGGCGGCGAAGCTGCGGCGTCCGCCCAAGAAGAGCACGCCGCCGCCCCGCTGGCTGACGAATTCCTCGACGATCTCGAGCTGGTGGGCGGTGAAGAAGTCGGCCTCGACGCTGCCGAGGATCAGGCCGCGGTAGGCGAAGAGCTCCTCGCGGGTCTCCGGGAAGCCGGCGACGAGCTCGAGCGGATCCTCGACGCCGAGGCGCAGGAGCTTGTTCTCGGCCGAGCGCTGGAGCACCACCACGTGCACGTTGTCGTCGCCGGCCAGGGCCTGGCGGATGAACTTCACGTCCCAGCGCGGCTCGCCCTCGACGTAGAGGACCTTCTCGCGCCGGTCCTCGACGGTGACGAGGGCCTCGCGGGCGTTGTTCTCGGGGATCCGCTCGCCCTCGCCCGGGGCGATCGAGAAGCGGTAGCGGTGGGCGCCTTCGGCGTCCGCCTCGAGGTGGACGCGCGCCATCGTCGCGGGGCCGGCGGCGAAGGCGACGTCCTGGGTGGCGACGATGGCGCCGTCGCGCTGCGCCGTCAGGGTCACGGTGCGCCCCTCGTATCCCTGCTGGCGCACGGTCACGTCGACGGCGAAGGCCGAGCCCGCGAGCACCCGGTCCGGAGCGTCGACGCGGGCGAGCTCGAGGTCGGGTTCGAAGCGCTCGTCGCCCACGCCCACGGCGTAGACCGGGACGCCGCTCGCCTTGAGACGCAGGAGCGGCTCGGTGAGCTCGGCGCCGGAGTTGTCGGCGCCGTCGCTCACCAGCACGGCGCCGGCCAGCGGGACGCCGGCGAGGTCCTGGCGCACCCGCTCGAGGGCGGCGCCGAGGTCGCTGGCGCGGCCGTCGAAGGCGAGGGGCGCGGCGGGCTCCATGCGCCGCGCCGCGCCGGCGAAGCGGTAGTAGCGCGGCGTGAACCGCTCCTGGAGACGCCGGAGGAGCTGCGAATCGCCGGTGAAGTCGGCGAGGGCGCGCTCGCCGCGCGAGCGTTCGCCGTCGTCGGCGAGGCGCATGCTGCGCGAGTCGTCGAGCAGCACGGCGAGGAAGTTCTCGCCCGGCACCGCGGCGGAGATCCGCACCACCGGCCGCAGCAGGGCGAAGGCGACGAGCGCCACGGCCAGCGTCCGCAGAGCCACGAGGAGCACGACGCGACGCCCCAGGCGTCCGCGCTGGCGCAGGTAGGCCGCCGCGCTCAGCGCCGCGACCGCCAGGGACCCGAGGACGACAAGGGACGGCCACGCCGTCTCGAAGGCGAAGCGGCCGTCCTCGAAGACGACGGGCCGGTACTTGAAGAGGAACGTGAAGAGCGGCTCCATGATGACGTGCTCTCCTGTTCGGTACCGGAGTCCTTCTCTCGCTTGAGGACGATCTGACCTTCGCGTTCGCGAAACTCGATAGAGAACTGCTGGAAGATATCTAAGCGTCCAAGAATCGGAGGCACCTCTTCGATAAGAGACCATCCCACCCGTGCAGGGGTCTCATAGTCCCCGATCCCCAGAGTGACGTCACTCAGGATATAGGCGACGCCGCCTTCTCCTATCCCATGAATTTCTCTACGACGGTCCAGATCGACCTCGAGGCCGATAGCGCTTCCAATCGCGTAGGGAAGCAGCGAGATGTCAGCTCCCGAGTCGAGCAGCATCGATACCTGTACTGACCTGCGAGGTCCTCTGATCGTGACGGGAATGATAGGCCTGGCGATCTCGCCCAGATTCTTCGACAAGACCTTCTTGAACGGGAACTCGATCATACTACGAGCTCCCTGTCGACGCGCTGGGCCTTGTGGAGCAGAGGGCTGTCTCCATGCTTCTCGGCTTCTAGAAGCACCTTCGCGAAATCTTCTCCGTGTGCCACGACGGCATCTCCTACGATGGCGATGTACTCGCCAGGGTACTGCGCGTCGATCTCGGGATGCGCCACCAGCCAAATGAATTCCTTCGACATCATCATCGTCTCCTGGGCCTCAGGCTCGCACCCTCGACCAGCTCTCGAGCCAGGTGTCGTCTCGCGCCGAGAGAGCGGCGCGCCCGGCGATGGCTCTATTGTAGCCGAAGGCCAAGGCGGCGGCGACGACAGGCCGGATCGCGCAAGCAGCGGTGAAAGCGACTCCTGACCCGGGCCGACAAGGATCCCTCGTCGGTCCTCCGCGAGAGCGAGTCCTCCTTGCCCTCGCCGTCCCAGCGCCGGCCGACGGCCTGGTTCTCGGCGTAGACGTAGATGGGGGAGTTGCGGGTCATGGCGTTGGTGGTCACGGTGTCGCCCGGCTTGATCGACCACCAGCCGCGCGTGATCCAGCTCTGGTCGAGGTCCAGGTAGTAAAGGGCGACGTCGACCGGCACGTCGCAGGTGCTGCGCAAGAGGATCCGGTCGTACTGCCGGTTGCCGCCCTTCTCGTAGCCCTCCCGCGGCGACGCGCCACCGGTCTCGTCGGGCGCCCGGACATGCGCACGGGTTCTCACTATGGAGAACAGCCATTCCCAGAGCTGACACGAATCCATTCTCAAAGTTGGGACCGGCTGAATCTCAGTTTTGAGACTCCGCCCGCCTGGGTGTTTCGTCAGAGAGAGCTTCGGTCATCGCTCTTCGTCTCGTAGAGGGAATCTCTGATATGTGCGGCTCGGCGAGCGAGAGTGACGCGGTCTCGAGTGGGCACGGTGTTTGCTTCTATGGGCCGGCAGTTTGAGGAGCACTGGGAGAGGGTCGTTCTCGGTCGAGCCGGGGGGGTCCCTGTCTCCAATTTGAACGTGTCGAGACAAAGGAGAAGCACATTGAAGAAGCTGACGCTCTTCGTCCTCGCGGTGCTGTTCGTCGGCATCGCCCTGCCGGCGCTCGGTGACGAGCTCACGGACGCCAAGTACGCGGCGTTCGACATCCAGCACGACAAGTGGATTCCTGCCAAGGGCAAGCCCATCACCAACCAGGCGATCTGCGTCTGCAAAGACACGCAGGACTGCCATCAGGTGGCGCGCCGGCTCGGCCTCGGCCACCGGGTCAAGGCAAGCTGGCGCCACGCCCTGAACGGTGCCGTGCTCGAGGTCAATACCCGCCAGCTCGAGAAGCTGCTCAACGACACGTCGGTCTCCTTCTGCGAGCAGGACGCGGTCGTCGAGCTCAGCGCCGACCAGGCGAATCCCCCCTCCTGGGGTCTCGACCGCATCGACCAGCGCAACCTGCCGCTGAACAACAACTACCACTACGACTTCGACGGCACCGGGGTCCACGCCTACGTCATCGACACCGGCACCCGCGCCACCCACAACGACTTCGGCGGCCGCGCCAGCCAGGACGTCGACTTCACCGGCTCGGGCAACTCCGACTGCAACGGCCACGGCACGCACGTTTCGGGCACCGTGGGCGGCAGCACCTACGGCGTGGCCAAGAACGTGAGGATCCACGGCGTCAAGGTGCTCGACTGCGGTGGCTCGGGCACCACCTCGGGCGTGGTCAGCGGCATCGACTGGGTGACCAACAACCGCATCAACCCCGCGGTGGCCAACATGAGCCTCGGCGGCGGCGCCTCGACCGCGCTCGACAACGCGGTCAACAACTCGGTCAACTCCGGCGTCTTCTACGCCGTGGCGGCCGGCAACAACAACTCCAACGCGTGCAACTTCTCGCCGGCCCGTGCCTCCCAGGCCTACACGGTGGGCTCGACGACGATCTCGGACGCGCGCTCGTCGTTCTCGAACTTCGGCACCTGCGTGAACATCTTCGCGCCGGGCTCGTCGATCACCTCGACCTGGAACACCTCGAACAGCGCCACCAACACCATCAGCGGCACCTCGATGGCGTCGCCGCACGTGGCGGGCGCCGCGGCCCTTGTCCTCGACGAGAACCCGGGCCTGTCGGTGAGCCAGGTCAAGACCACGCTCACCAACCGGGCCACCAGCGGCGTGATCTCGGGCGTGGGCTCCGGCTCGCCGAACCTGCTGCTCTTCACTCTCGGCGGGGGCGCGCCGCCGCCGCCTCCTCCGCCTCCGCCGCCCCCCCCGCCGCCGCCGGGCGGCTGCTCGGGCAACCTGTACACGAGCACGATCAGCTCGGGCTCCCAGGTGACCGCCAACTTCTCGGGCAGCGGCACCTTCAGCGGCGTGCTGACCTGCACCGGCAGCATCGTGGCGGACCTCGACCTCTACCTCGACAAGCAAAGCTGCAGCTTCTGGGGTTGCTCCTTCTCGGCGGCCGCCAGCTCGACGAGCGCGGCCTGCAACGAGTCGATCAACCACAGCAACACCTCGGGCACCTACCGCTGGCGTGTGGTTCACTTCAGCGGCAGCAGCCAGGGGTTCACGCTGTGCGTGAACCAGGGCTAGGCAACAAGACTTAGGGTCAAACGACGGTGTGAGAGGACCCGCCACGCTTCGGCGCGTGGCGGGTTTTTCTCTTTCGCCCCGATATGATCCGGAGACCACGTTCCAAGGAGGCCAGCGTGACCTACCGAGCCGCACGAAACCTGGGACCCTTCCTGCTCCACCTGATCCTGCCGCTGCCGCTGGCCGCCGACGGCGGCGTGACGTTCCAGGACGTGGCGGCCGGCGGCGGCGCGGGCATCACCTACCGGCGCACGCCTTCGGCGTCGAACGCGATCTTCGACGCCATCAAGCTCGATCCGCCCTACAACCAGGAAAAGCGGCTGGCCACGCCGCAGAAGCCCCGGGGCGCGCCGGGCGTGGCCATCCTCGACTACGACGGCGACGGCGACCTCGACCTCTACGTGACCAACGGCCCGGGCACGGCCAACAGCCTCTATTCGAACCAGCTCGTGGAGACCGGCGAGACGACCTTCGTCGACGTCGCCGCCGCGGCCGGCGTGGAGGCGAGCGATCAGGACTCGACCGGCGTCTGCTTCGGCGACCTCGACAACGACGGCGACCCGGACCTGCTGGTGCTCTCGCACAACTCGCCTGACCGCCTGTTCGAGAACCGGGGCGGCGTCTTCGCCGACGTCACCGCGGCCAGCGGCATCGCCGCGGGCGGCGTGCGCGCCTCCTCGGGCTGCTCGATGGGCGACGTCGACGGCGACGGCCTGCTCGACGTCGTCATCGGCAACACCTACGACAACTGGGACCACTACCGCGGCATCTTCGAGCCCTTCGCATTGAACCAGCACAACCAGCTCTTCTTGAACGCCGGCGGCAACGTCTTCGTCGACGTCTCCGCCGCCTCCGGCATCGAGGACCTGGCGGGCTTCCCGCCCGGGGTGGAAGGCGCCGCCGGGCTCACCTGGGCGGTGGCCCTGGTCGACGTCGACCTCGACGGCGACGTCGACCTGCTCACCGCCGACGACCAGGGCAGCGTGCCGACGGCCGAGCAGCTCGGCCTCGACCGCGGGCTCCTGCACCTGTTTCGCAACGACGGCACCGGGCGCTTCACCGACGTGTCGCCGCAGGCCGGCCTGGCGGTGCCCGGCTCGTGGATGGGCTTCGCCTTCGGCGACTACGACTGCGACGGCCACCTCGACTTCTTCGCCTCCGACTTCGGCGACTACGTGCCGCTGGTGATCCTGGAGCCGGGGCGCTCGCCCTCGCGCTGGTTCCTCGGCAGCGGCGAGGGCACCTACCGCGTGCCCGGCGTCGGCCACCTGATCACCACGCCTTTCGGCTGGGGCGCCTCGCCCTTCGACTACGACAACGACGGCGACCTCGACGTGATCTACCACGGCGGGATCGACGCCGGCCCGGGCATCGAAGCCTCCAACACCGGCGTGCTGCTGGCCAACCCGGGCTGCTCGGCGCTCTTCGACTACGACGCGGCGGCGCTCGCCGGCTCGACCGACCACGGCCGGCGCACCGTCCACGGCGTGGCCGTGGGCGACCTCGACGCGAACGGCTTCGTCGACGTCGTCTCGGTCTCGAACTTCGACGTCCCCGGCGACGTGGAGCTGCAGGCGTATCCTCCCACCGGCTCGCCCTTCGACGCGCGCGCCCGCTTCCACCTGAGCTTCGAGGTCCCGCCCGGCGGCACCGGATTCGAATGGGTGGGCTCGACCTTCGACGACGGCACCCTCGCGGTGGAGCTGTCGAGCGGCGGCAACGGCAACGGCTGGGTGGAGGTGCGCACCGTAGGCGCCGTGGGCCTGACGAGCGGAGGCCGCGTGAACCGCGACGGCATCGGCGCGGTGGTGCGCTTCTGGTCGGACGCGCGGCCGGAGCCGGGCACCATGCTGCCGATCGTCGGCGGCTCGAGCTACGCCTCGCAGGACGCGCTCGCCGCCCACTTCGGCCTCGGCTCCGCCGCCGGCGGCACGGTCGAGGTGCTGTGGCCCGGCGGCGCGCGCAACCGGCTCTACGACGTCAGGTCCGGCGAGCGCGTGGTCTTCCCCGAGATCCCGTGCAGCATCGACGACGAGGCGCTGACCCTGCGCGGCTACCTGGCCTGCCTGCTCAACAACTTGGACGAGCTGGTGGACGCCGGAGTGATCGGCGCCGGCGAGCGCGCGCGCTTCCTGGTGAGCGCCGTGAGGGCGCGGCGCGACTCCGGGCAGCGAGCCTGCGCCGTCGACGGCGAGTTCAAGCGCCTCGATCTCCTCACGCCGCTGCTCTCCGCGCGCGCCCAGGAAGGCGGCGTGACCTTCACCGACGTGGCCGCCGGCGACGGCGCCGGCATCGCCTACCGCCGGGCGCCCTCGGAGTCCAAGGCCAAGTTCGACGCGATCAAGCTCGACCCGCCCTACACCTCCGCCAAGCACGACGACACGCCGGTCAAGCCGTGGGGGGCCCCCGGCGTGGCGCTCTTCGACCACGACGGCGACGGCGACCTCGACGTCTACGTCACCAACGGTCCGGGCGCCGCCAACAGCCTCTACTCGAACCAGCTCGTCGAGACCGGCGCCACCACCTTCGTCGACGTCGGCGAGGCCGCCGGCGTCGGCGCCGCGGACCAGGACTCCACCGGCGTCTGCTTCGGCGACCTCGACAACGACGGCGACCACGACCTGCTGGTGCTCTCGCACAACTCCCCTCACCGCCTGTTCGAGAACCGCGGCGACGGTACCTTCGACGACGTTTCGGCGGCCAGCGGCGTCGGCGCCCTCGAGGTTCGCTCGGCCATGGGCTGCTCCATGGGCGACGTCGACGGCGACGGGCTCCTCGACGTGGTGATCGCCAACGCCTACGACGACCTCAGCCACAGCGGCGGTCTCAACGTCGAGCGCTACGCCCTCAACCAGCACAACCAGCTCCTGCTCAACGCCGGCGGCAACGTCTTCGTCGACGCCGGCGCCGCCTCCGGCCTCGAGGACCTCGCCGGCTACCCGCCGGAGGCCGCCGGCGCCGCCGGCCTGACCTGGGCCGTGGCCATGGCCGACTACGATCTCGACGGCGACGTCGACGTCTTCAGCGCCGACGACCAGTCGGGCTTCCCGCCCGCCGCCGACGGCGGCGTCGACCGCGGGCTCCTCCACGTCTTCGCCAACGACGGCGCCGGGCGGCTCGCGGACGTCAGCCTCGACGTCTTCGGCGCCACCCGGCCGGGGGCCTGGATGGGCTTCTCCTTCGGCGACTACAACTGCGACGGCGTGATGGACTTCTTCGCCACCAACTTCGGCGACTACGCGCCGGGGTTCCCGGCGCGTCCCGGCTTCCGGCCCTCCCGCTGGTTCCTCGGCCGCCGCGCCGAAGGCGCCGCCGTGACCTTCAGCGATCCGGGCGTGGGGGACCTCGTCACCACGCCCTTCGGCTGGGGCACCTCGACGGCCGACTACGACAACGACGGCGACCTCGACGTGATCTACCACGGCGGCATGGACATCGGCCTGGGCATCGACGTCGCCAATCCCGGGGTCGTCCTGCGCAACCCGGGCTGCTCGGCCGAGTTCGTCTACGACCCGGCGCCGCTGGCCGGCTCGACCCACCTGCGGCGCAACGTCCAGGGCATGGCGGTGGGCGACCTCGACGCCGACGGTTTCCTCGACGTCGTCTCGGTGTCGAACTTCAACATCCCCGCGGACGTGAAGCTGACGCAGCACCTGCCGGCGGGCTCGCCCTTCGACGCCACCGCCTTCTACCACTTGAACTTCGAGCCCGACGCCAACGGCTTCCTGGTGTGGGTGGGCTCGACTTTCGAGCCGGGAACGCTCGCGGTCGAGCTGTCGAGCGGCGGCAACGGCAATCGCTGGGCCGACGTGCGGACCCTGGGCACGGTGGGGATCACCTCCGCCGGGCGCGCCAACCGCGACGGCATCGGCGCCGTCGTCCAGCTCCGGCAGGAGAAGACCCCGGGCCCGGGCGTCATGCTGCCGGTGCTCGGCGGCTCGAGCTACGCCTCGCAGGACTCCCTCACGGCCCACTTCGGCCTCGGCGCCGCCGAGCGCGCCATCGTCGACGTGTACTGGCCCGGCGGCGTGCGCAACCGGCTCTACAACGTCAAGGCGGGGGAGCGGGTCGTCTTTCCCGAGATCCCGTGCAGCTTCGCCGACGTCGAGACCAGCCTCGGGGATCACCTGACGTGCCTGCTCGACGCCTTCGACGAGCTCGTCGACGCCGGCGCCCTGCGGCGGGGCGAGCGCGTGCGCTACCTGATGAGCGCCGTGCGGGCGCGGCGGGCGGCCCAGGGCGTCTCCTGCGCCGACGACGAGAGCGCCCTTCTCGACGCGTTCTCCGCCGAGCTCGAGGGCGCCGAGCCATAGATCGTATGAGGGCGGCCATGGATCGTATGGCCGCCGCCGGCCTCTCCGGCACCAAGGCGTGACCGCTGGCGGCTCGTCTTGCGGTGGTTCGCCTGGCACCTTTTGTGCTAGGTTGATTCCTCAAAGGCGAACCGCTCGATCTCACCGGGCTCCTTTCCAGGACCTCCCCATCGCAGGTCGAGAACCCCCCAACCAAGGAGAGGAATGGAGATGACGAAGAAAACCGGTCTTGTCTTCCTGTGCCTCGTCTTCCTGTGCCTCGCGGCGCTCGCGCCCGCTCTCCAGGCGGGCGAGCCGCCGGAGCACTCGGTGGCCAGGCAGTGGAACGAAGAGCTGCTGGGCGCGATCCGCAAGGACTTCGCGCGGCCCACGGTCCACGCGCGCAACCTCTTCCACGTGTCCGCCGCGGTGTACGACGCCTGGGCGACGTACGACGCGGTGGCGGGCACCTGGCTGCACCACGAGAAGCGCGGCGCGTCGAACATCACGGCGGCCCGCAACGAGGCGATCAGCTTCGCGGCCTACCGGCTTCTGAGCTGGCGCTTCAGGAACCCTCCCCCGAACTCCGAAGGCGCGCAGGCCTCCTTCGACGCAAAAATGGACGAGCTGGGGTACGACAAGGACTTCACCTCGACCGACGGCAACTCGCCGGCGGCGGTGGGCAACCGCATCGCCGAGCACTACATCGAGTTCGGCCTCACCGACGGCGCCAACGAGGAGGGCAGCTACGCCAACCAGCACTACTCGCCGGTCAACCCGCCGATGGTGGTGGCGCTGCCCGGCAATCCGGACATCGTCGACCCCAACCGCTGGCAGCCCCTGGCCCTCGACTTCTTCATCGACCAGGGCGGCAACGTGATCCCGGGCGGTTTCCCGCCGGCCCTGAGCCCCGAGTGGGGGCAGGTCGTGCCCTTTTCCCTGAACGCCGACGACCTGACGATCTACGAGCGCGACGGCTTCGACTATTGGGTCTACCACGATCCCGGGCCGCCGCCCCTGCTCGGGGGCGCGGGCGACGCGGAGTACCGCTCCACCTTCGAGCGGGTGGTCGAGTGGAGCGGCTTGCTCGATCCCACCGACGGCGTGATGATCGACATCAGCCCGGCGTCGCGGGGAGGCAGCACCCTGGGCACCAACGACGGCACCGGCTACGACGAGAACCCGGCGACCGGCGAGCCCTACGAGCCGCAGATCGTGCCGGCCGGCGACTACTACCGCGTGCTCGCCGAGTTCTGGGCCGACGGGCCGGACTCCGAGACCCCGCCGGGGCACTGGTTCACCATCGCCAACTACGTCGCCGACCATCCGCTCCTGGTCAAGCGCCTCGGCGGCGCCAAGGGGCAGGCCGTCGACGACCTCGAGTGGGACGTCAAGCTCTACCTGACCCTGGGCGGCGCCATGCACGACGTCGCCATCGCCTGCTGGGGCGTCAAGGGCTGGTACGACTCCGTGCGGCCGGTCTCGGCCATCCGCTACATGTGCGACAACGGCCAGAGCTCGAACCCCAGCGGCCCCTCCTTCCATCCCGACGGCATCACCCTGCACGACGGCTGGATCGAGGTGGTCTCCACCGAATCCACCCAGCCGGGCGAGCGGCACGCGCACCTGGGCGCGGGCGCCGTCGGCAAGATCGCCGTCCATGCCTGGCGCGGCCCCGACTTCATCGACGACCCGGAGACCGACACCGCCGGCGTGGGCTGGATCCTCTGCGAGAACTGGTGGCCGTACCAGCGCCCGACCTTCGTCACCCCGCCGTTCCCCGGCTACACCTCCGGACACAGCACCTATTCGCGGACCGCGGCCACGGTCCTCGCGCTCTACACCGGCGACGAGTTCTTCCCCGGCGGTCTGGGAGAGTTCGAGGCGCCGCAGAACGAGTTCCTGGTCTTCGAGGAAGGCCCCAGCGTCGACGTCACCCTGCAATGGGCGAAGTACGGCGACGCCGCCGACGAGACCAGCCTTTCGCGCATCTACGGTGGCATCCACCCGCCCGCCGACGACATCCCGGGCCGCTTCATGGGCTCGGTGATCGGCCCCGAAGCCTTTGAGCACGCGCAGCGCTACTTCTCGGGCGAGCTCGGCGGCGACGGCGGCGGCAGCACCAACTGCACGCCCACCGACACCGCCATGTGCCTCAACGAAGGCCGCTTCCGGGTCCAGGTCGTCTGGCGCGACTTCCAGAACCAGACCGGCTCCGGCCACGTCGTGCCGGTCAGCTCCGACGACTCCGGCATCTTCTACTTCTTCGGCCCCGACAACTGGGAGATGCTGGTCAAGGTCCTCCGCGGCTGCTCGATCAACGACAGGTACTGGGTCTTCGCCGCCGCGACGACCAACGTCGAGTACACCCTCACGGTGACCGACACCGACAACGACACCGTGAAGACGTACTTCAATCCCCTCGGCGTGGCGTCGCCGTCGATCACCGACACCGACGCTTTCGCGACCTGTCCGTAAGCGCGGAGAAGTCCCCTTCCCCCTTTTCCGATCCGGGTCCAGGGGGAGGGGACTCCTCGCCGGCGAAGGCAGCCTGGGGGCCGTGCGCTCCTACGGATCGCCGCCCTCGCCCAGGGCCGCCGCCAGCGCCGCCGTGGCCTCGTCGAACATGCGGGCGATCTCCTCGGCCCAGCGGCGCTCCTCGGCGCGGTCCTCGCCGCCGCGGGTCTCGTCAGTGTAGCGCTGCTGCAGGTCCGTGAGCTCGCGCTGGGCGCGGTCGAAGGCGGTGTCGATCTGGTAGCGCAGGTCCTGCTCGGCGTCGTAAGGCAGCTCGCCGCGGCCGGTAGCGCCGACCAGCTCCGCGGCGAGGCGGCGCGCCTGCGCCTCGGCGAGGTCGAAGAGGCGCTGCTGGTGCGCCAGCGAGCTCTTCGTGCGCCCGCCGCTGCTGGCGCCCGAGAGGAGCTTCTCCATCATCGCGTAGGGCCTCAGCCCGGTGGCCGTCGCGACCCACTCGCCGCCGTCCTCTCGGCGGGTCCCGATCTCGTAGCCTCCGAGCCGCAGCCGGGTCGCCAGCAGCACCCACTCGCCCCACCGGCTGAGGCCGCGCCCGGTGGCGCGGCTCTTGAAGTCGTCCCAGGAGATCTGGCGGTGGGTGGTCTCCGCTTCGGTGTCGTAGACCGGGGCGCCGAGGTGGCGCTGCTGGGCGGCGGCAGGCGCCGCGAGCAGCACCAGGGCCGCCGCCAGGATCCCCCGCCGCATCAGTCGTCCTGGGGCTCGATCATCGGCGTCATCACCACCGGGCTGATCTTGCGCTTCTCGGGGCCGTCGGGGGTCTTGGTGACCACGGTGAGGTCCTGGACCATCCGGCTGCCGACCGCCACCACCATCTTGCCGCCGACCTTGAGCTGCTCGAGCAGGTGGTCGGGCACGTGGTCGGGGGCCGCGGTCACCAGGATGGCGTCGAAGGGGGCTTCCTCCGGCCAGCCGCGATAGCCGTCGCCGATCCGCACCTGGACGTTGTCGTAGCCGAGACGGTCGAGGGTGCGCCGCGCCTGCTGCCCCACCGCCGGGTCGATCTCGATGGTGTAGACCCGGCGGACCAGGCGCGAGAGCACGGCGGCGTCGTAGCCCGAGCCGGTGCCGATCTCGAGGACCTTGTCGTGGCGATCGAGGTCGAGGAGCTCGATCATCAGGGCCGAGAGGAAGGCCTGGGGCAGTGCCTGGCCGGGGGCGAACTCCACCGGCGCTTCGGCGTAGGCCTGCGCCTGCCGGCTCTCGGGCACGAAGAGGTGGCGCGGCACGTCGCGCATCGCCGTCAGGATCGACGGCTCCTTGATGCCCTGCTTCCTGAGCTGGTTCTCGACCATGTCGGAGCGCTGCGGGGCCCAGGGGTCCGAGATCAGGGGATTGGCCTGGGCGCGGGCGAGCATGGCGGTCGACAGCACCGCCGCCAGCACGGCGCAGGCCATGAGACGACGGACGGACGGCGATCGACCGACCCCTTTAGGCGCCGCCGCGTCATCTCGGAGTGACGTGAGGACGGGGTTTCGAGACTTCATGATGGTGTCGCCAGTCCTTTCGGTTCGCGGCCCCCGTGCGTGGGAGCCCATTTTCTCAATTCAAGTCTGCAAAACACAAGCCAGGAAGCCGACGGACGGTATTGCGTGGCCGGCGGTTCAACGCCGGACGGTGCTACAGTGAGATTCTACGATCCTCTCCCCAAGGCCAGCGCCGCCCATGCACGAGTCGACCCCCGCCGCTTTCGCCAGGATCCCCGATCCGCCGAAGCCCGGCGACGAGCCGGTCTACGGCGAGTTCGTCGACACCGGCGGCCACGGCTTGCTGCGCCGCTTCCTGGCGACCCAGCGCCATCTCACCGCCCTGGCCCTCGGCGGCCTGGCGGCCTGGCTGCGCTCGCTGCCGCGGCGGGAGCGGCGGCGGCTCTGGGTCCTGCTGCTGCGCCTCGTCTCGGCGCCGCTGCGCCTGGGCGTCAACCGCGAGCTGCGGCGCCAGCCCTTCCCGGTCCAGCTCCGGCGGCGCCTGGAGATGCTGGGGCCGACCTACGTCAAGCTCGGCCAGATCCTCAGCATGCGCGAGGACCTGCTGCCGCGGCCGATCACCGACGAGCTCAAGAACCTCCTCGACCGCCTGCCCGCCGTGCCCTACGAGCGCTTCCTCGAGCTGGTGAGAGGCCACCTCGGCCGTCCGGTCGTCGAGGTCTTCGCCCACGTCCGCTCGACCCCGCTCGGCTCCGCCTCGATCGGCCAGATCCACCTCGCCACCACCTTGGACGGCGAGCAGGTGATCCTCAAGGTCGTCAAGCCGGGCATCCGCGCCACCCTGCGGCGCGACACGGCGCTGCTGCGTCTCCTGGGAGTCTTCCTGCAGCTCTTCCTCGGCCGCTACCAGCCGCGGCGGGTGATCCGCGAGTTCTGCGAGTACACGCTGCGCGAGGTCGACCTCTCGCGCGAGGCCGACAACGCCGAGACCTTCGCCGCCAGCTTCCGCGACATGGAGGGCGTCGTTTTCCCCCGCGTCTACCGCGAGCTCTCGAGCGCGGGCCTGCTGGTGCAGGAATACGTCGACGGGATCAAGCCCACCGAGCCGCGCGCCCGCGAGCTGCGCGAGGAGGACCGGCGGCGCCTGGTCGAGCTCGGCGCCGAAGCGATCATCCGCATGCTCTACCGCGACGGCTTCTTCCACGCCGACCTCCACCCGGGCAACCTCCTGGTGCTGCCGGGGCCGAAGTGCGCCTTCATCGACCTGGGCATGGTCGGGAGGTTCGACAGCGACCTCAAGCGCGGCCTCCTCTACTACTACTTCAGCCTCGTCATGGGCGACGCCGAGAGCGCCGCCAGCTCGCTGGCCACGATCGCCGAGACCGGCCCCGGCTCCGATCCGGCCGGCTTCCGCCGCGACGTCGAGGACGTCTGCCGGCGCTGGGCGCACCGGGCGCGCTTCAACCAGTACTCGCTCGGGCGGCTGATCCTGGAGTCGGTGGGCAAGGCGGCGCGCCACCGCATGTACTTCCCTGTGGAGATGGTGCTCATGGTCAAGGCGCTGGTGACCTTCGAGGCGGTCGGGCACGTGCTGCTCGGCGACTTCGACGTGGCCCAGCTCTCGCGCAAGTACGTCAACCGCATCCTGCTCGAGCGCTTCGGCGGCCTGCGGCTGGCGCAGGAGAGCCTGAGCGCGCTGCCCGAGCTCGCCGACGCGCTCGCCAAGACGCCGCGGCTGGTGACCGAGGGCCTCAAGCTCGTCGAGCAGGCGGTCAAGCGTCCGCCGGCCGCCAACCCCGTCGCCGGCATGCGGGCGACGCTCTTCGGCGGCTTCTGCCTGGTAGCGGGGGCCATCCTCGCCGGCTTCGACGGCCCCTGGCCCCTGTGGACCCTGCTCATGATCGTCGGCGTCCTGCTCCCCCTGCGGCGCGGGAAGTAGACCCTGGAAGAGCCGCCCCATTGCTGGAAAGACTCCTCGACCCCGAGCTGTGGAAGCACGTCAGCATCCCCTTCGTGGCCGCCTTCGTGGGCTGGAGCACGAATTGGGTGGCGATAGAGCTCACCTTCAAGCCGCTCGAGTTCGTGGGCGTGAGGCCCTGGCTCGGCTGGCAGGGCATCATCCCCTCGAAGGCGGCCAAGATGGCCGAGATCTTCGTCGACAAGACCATGTTCCGCCTCGGATCCCTGGGCGAGGTCTTCAAGACCATGGGCCCCGACAAGATCGCCGCCCACGTCGCCGAGGTGATCGACCGGCGCCTGCCGCGCTACACCGACGAGGTGATGTTCTACAGCCACCCCGCCATGTGGCAGCTCCTGCCCCAGGCCTTCAAGGAGACCCTCTACCGCCGGGTGCGCGAGGAAATGCCGCGTCTCGTGCGCAACCTGATGCTCGAGATGGCGGAGCGCTTCGAGGAGCTGATCGATTTCAAGGACATGTTGACGCGTCGCCTCGACGGCGACAAGGACCTCTTGAACCGTCTCTTCCTGGAAGCGGGAAAAGTGGAGTTCAAGTTCATCATCCGCTCGGGCGCCTACTTCGGCTTCCTCTTCGGCCTCGTGCAGCTCGGAGTGTGGATCTTCTACAAGGGTTGGTGGGTGCTGCCGGTCTTCGGCGTGATCGTGGGCTGGGCCACCAACTGGTTCGCGATCAACATCATCTTTCGCCCCCTGCGCCCGCGCAGAATCGGCCCGTGGACGCTCCAGGGCCTGTTCCTCAAGCGTCAGAAAGAGGTCGCCCGGGTGTGGTGCCGGCTGGTGACCACCGAGATCCTCACGGTGCAGCACCTGGTCTACGCCATGCTCTACGGCCCGCGCCGCGACCGCGTCGAGGCGCTCATCCGCGAGCACATCCGCCCCATCGCCGACGAGGCGGTGGAGGGCTTCCGGGCGTGGACCGAGCTGACGGTCAGCGGCGAGAAGTGGGAAGAGATCAAGGCGGCGATCGGCGACAAGGCGGTGGCGGCGTCGACCGACCCGTTCGACCACTGGCCGTTCATCAGCGAGCGGGCGAAGGTGATCGAGGAGCTGCTGCGCGAGCGCATGGAGGCGCTGCCGCCGCACGAGTTCCAGGACCTGCTGCGTCCGTGCTTCCAGGAGGACGAGATGAAGCTCATCCTCACCGGCGCGGTGCTCGGCTTCGTCGCCGGGTGGGCGCAGCTCGTCCTCGTCTTCGGGGGGTGAACCGTGTCGCGTCCGCCGACAGCCGTCGGTGGGCGTGGCGGACGCTCGTCGCCGTGCGAGCTCGCAACTCCCGGAGATGCCGGTCTACCAGCTCGTTGACGGTGAGCTGGTGGGTCCGGGCGTACTCCTCGGCGGCGGGCGCGACTGCCGCAGCATCTCGGTCAGCGCCGCGGGATCCATGTCGCCGTTGACCATGAAGAGCAGCCCGTGGAGGATCTCCGGCGTCACCGCGCCGCCCGAGAAGTTCGCGAGCTTGCGGAAGGGCAGGTCGCGGAAGACGGCGGCCATGAAGTCGTCCGGCGCGGACTCCGACAGCGGCGGCCGGCGCATCTGCTCGAGGATGAAGTCGACGATCGCCCGGCCCTGACGGTCCGCGTAGAGCTCGCCGAGGGTGTGGTCCAGGGTGTAGAGCGTCGGCGGCAGGGTGCCCGCCGTGACCTCGAGCGGCAGGGTGGCCCGCACGTCGGCGGCCGAGGCGGCCACCAGGACCTCGTAGCGGCCGGGCTCGATTACCCAGCGGCCGTGGACGTCGTGGTAGTAGGCGAGACGGTCGGCGTCGACGTGGATCGTGAACCGGCGGCTCTCGCCCGGCTCGAGCGCCAGTTTCCGGAAGCCCGCGAGCTCCCGGTCCGGCCGCGGCAGCGACGGATCGAGGTGGCGCAGGTAGACCTGGACGGTCTCCGCGCCGCGGCGCTCGCCCGTGTTGGTCACGGTCACGGTCACGTCGAAGCCCGCGTCGAGGGAGTCGAGAGTCGTGGGCGCCGCGGCGTCCGCGTACTCGAACGTCGTGTAGGAGAGGCCGTGGCCGAACGGGAAGGCGACGTCGCGGCCGAAGGTCTGGAAGTAGCGGTAGCCCACGTAGAGCCCCTCGCCGTAGTCGACCGCGTGGGGGCCGCCGGGGAAGTTGATCGCGCTGGGGTGGTCGGCGATCTCGTGGGCGAAGGTCTCGGAGAGCTTGCCGGAGGGCGAGCGCTCGCCGAAGAGCACCTCGGCCACCGCGCCGCCGAAGCCCTGACCGCCGAGCCAGCCCATGAGCAAGGCGTCGGCGTCCAGCGCGCCCACGTCCATGGCGCCGCCGCCGACGAGGACGGCGGCGAAGGGCTTGCCGGCCTCCCGGACCGCCGCGATCAGCTCGCGGTCGGCCGGCGCCAGGCTCGCCGAGGGACGGTCCCAGGCCTCGGCGTCGTGCGAGGCCGGCTGGCCGGCGAAGACCAGCGCCACGTCCAGGCCGGCCACGAAGCGCCGGACGCCGTCGCGCTCGTCCGCGCTCAGCCCGGCCTCGGCGTAGCCGCTTTCCCACGCCGCGACGTCGTGGCCCTGGCGGCGGCCGATCTCGTCGATGAAAGTCCACGGCACGTCGAGATGGAGGGGGTTGATCTGGGAGCTGCCGACGCCCTGGATGCGGGGCGCGAAGGCGAGCTTGCCGAGGACGCCGACGCGGCGCGGGGCGTCCGGTCCGAGCGGCAGCAGCCCGTCGTTGGCGAGCAGGACGACGGCCTCGGCGGCGGCCTCGCGGGCCAGCTCGTGATGGGCCGCGTCGTCGACGGGGGAGGGCTCGCCGAGCGCGGCCTGCCGCGCCGCGAGCTGCAGGACGTTGGCGGCGGCCCGGTCGAGGTCGGCGGCGGCGAGCTTGCCGTCGGCCACGGCCTTGGCCACGCGCGGCGGCGTCAGCGGGTTGCCCGGCATCTCGAGGTCGAGGCCGGCGGCGAGGGCGGCGGCGGGATCGTCGACCGCGCCCCAGTCGGAGACCACGAGCCCGTCGAAGCCCCACTCGCCGCGCAGGATCTCGGTCAGGAGACGGCCGTTCGCCGACGCCGCGGTGCCGTTGACGCGGTTGTAGGCGCACATCACCGCGGCCGGACGTCCTTCCCGGACCGCGATCTCGAAGCCCCGCAGGTAGAGCTCGCGCAGTGGCCGTTCCGCGACGCGGGCGTCGATGAGCATGCGGCGGTGCTCCTGGTTGTTGACGGCGAAGTGCTTGACGGTGGCGCCGACGCCCGTCGACTGCACGCCGCGCACGAAGGCGGCGGCGAGGAGGCCGCCGAGCAGGGGGTCCTCGCTGTAGTACTCGAAGTTGCGCCCGCCCAGGGGATGACGCTTGAGGTTGAGCCCGGGCCCCAGGAGCAGGGTCACGCCGTGGGCGCGCGCCTCGGCGCCGATGGCGGCCCCCACCCGCTCGACGAGCTCGGCGTTCCAGGTGGCCGCCATCGCCGCCGCCGAGGGGAAGCAGGTGGCCGGCAAGCTCTCGGACACCTTCATGCCGGTGCTCTTGCGCAGGCCCACGGGACCGTCGGCCATCCACACCGGGGCCAGACCGCGCTCGGGGAGGTCGCGGGTCTCCCACATGCTCTTGCCCGTCGTCAACGAGGCCTTCTCGTCCACCGTCCACTCTTCGAGGTCGAGCTCGGGCGCCGCTTCCTCCGCCTGAAGAACGGAGAGGGGGGCGAGCAGGACCAGGGCGATCAGCAACCACTCGAACACGCCGAAGAAGCTCATCATGACGTCTCCTCCTGGGAACGGGTTGAAAACAGCGGACGCAGCGCCGGGTAGCAGGCCCGGAAGTGCCCGTAGACGTCGTCGTAGACCGCGCGGGCCGCCGGGTCGGGGCGCGTGGTCTCGCCGCGGCGGACGGCGGCGGCGCAGGCCGCGGCGACGTCCGGCCACACGCCGGCGCCGACGCCGGCCAGCAGCGCGGCGCCGAAGGCGGCGCCCTCTTCCGCCTCCATGGCCACCAGGTCGACGCCGAGCACGTCGGCGAGGATGCGGCGCCACACCGGGCTGCGCGCGCCGCCGCCGGAGAGACGGACCTCGCTCGGCGCGGCGAGGCCGACCGCCGAAATCAGCGCCAGGTTGTCGCGCAGGCCGCAGGCCACGCCCTCGAGCACGGCGCGGGTGAGGTGGGCGCGGCCGTGGCGCAGGGTCAGGCCCACGAAGGCGCCGCGCGCCCGCGGATCGGCGTGCGGCGTGCGCTCGCCCGACAAGTAGGGGAGGAACAGGAGGCCCTCGACTCCCGGCTCCACCGCCGCCGCCGCGGCGATGAGGGCGTCGAAGTCCGTCCCCGGCGCGGTCACGTCACGGTGCCAGGCGAGGGATCCGGCGGCGGAGAGCATCACGCCCATCACGTGCCAGCGGCCGGGCACCGCGTGGGGGAAGGCGTGCAGGCGTCCCGCGGGCTCGACGCGCGGCTGCTCGCAGGAGGCGAAGACGACGCCCGAGGTGCCGAGGGTGAGCGCCACCACGCCTTCGTCCACGGCACCGACGCCCACCGCCTGGGCCGCCTGGTCGCCGCCGCCGGCGACCACCGGCGTGCCGACGGCCAGCCCGGTCGCCGCCGCCGCCGCGGCGCTCACGCCGCCCGTAACCTCGGTGCCTTCGTGGGTCGGCGGCAGCCAGCCGCGGGGGATCTCGAAAGCGTCGAGGACGAGGTCGGACCAGTCGCGCGCCGCCAGGTCGAGCAGCAGGGTGCCGCCGGCGCCGGCGCGGTCGGTGGCGCAGGCGCCGGTGAGGCGCAGGCGCAGGTAGTCCTTGGGCAAGAGCACTCGGCGGATCCGCCGGTAGACGTCGGGCTCGTGGCGGCGCACCCACAGCAGCTTGGGCGCGGTGAAACCGGGGTAAGCGTCGTTGCCGGTGATCGCGACCAGTCGCCCGAGGCCGAGGCGGGCGCGCATCTCGCCGCACTCGGCGGCGGCGCGCTGGTCGTTCCACAGGATCGCCGGCCGCAGCACCTCGTCGCCCTCGCCCAGGAGCACCAGGCCGTGCATCTGGCCGGTGAGACCGACGGCGGCGACCGCCGGCGCCCCGGCGGTCTCGAGCGCCCGCCGGATGCTCGCCTGGGCCGCCTGCCACCACTGCGCCGGGTCCTGCTCGGCCCACAAAGGCCGCGGCGTCGACAGGCCGTAGGACGCCGCCGCCGACGCCACGACGCGGCCGGCCTCATCGACGATTACGGCCTTGGTCGCCGTGGTCGAGACGTCGATGCCGAGCAGGCGCGGCATCTCACTCCGGCAGGACGGTGAGGGCGATCGACTGCAGGTCGGCGGAGCTGGTGCCGATCAGGACCTCGAAGTCGCCGGGCTCCACCACCCGCCGCATCGCGCCGTCCCACATCCGCAGCGCGTCGGGACCGACCTCGAACGTCACCTTGCGGTGCTCGCCGGGCGCCAGCGTCACGCGCTCGAAGCCCCTGAGCTCCTTGACCGGCCGCGTCACCGAGCTGTAGAGGTCGCGCACGTAGAGCTGCACGACCTCGTCGCCGGCGCACCCGCCGGTGTTGACGACCTCGACCGACGCCGTCGTCGTCTCCGTGGGCTTGATCTCGGCGCTGGAGAGCTCCAGGTTCTCCAGCGCGAAGGTGGTGTAGGAGAGCCCGAAGCCGAAGGGCCACAGAGGCTCGGTCGTGTCGAAGAGGTAGCCGCGCCGGGCCGTGGGCTTGTGGTTGTAGAAGTGCGGGAGCTGGCCGACGGAGCGGGGGACGGTGACCGGCAGCTTGCCGCCGGGGTTGACGTCGCCGAAGAGGACCCGGGCGAGGGCGGTGCCGGTCTCCTGGCCGAGGTACCAGGCGTCGACGACCGCGGGCGCGTGCTCGGCGATCCAGGTCACCGCCAGCGGCCGGCCGTGGACCAGGACGACCACCGTCGGCACGCCGGTCGCGGCCACCGCCTCCACGAGCTCCTGCTGCTCCCCCACCAGGTCGAGGCTCGTGCGGTCGCCGAGGTGGGTCTCGCTCCAGCCTTCGCGGCTGGTCTGCTCGTTGTCGCCCACGGCGACGATGGCGACGTCGGCGCCGCGCGCCGCCGCCGCCGCCTCGCGGATCAGCCGCCGGTTCTCCTCGGCGTCGGCGAGCGTCACCTCGTCGGCCCACCAGTTGCGGTCCTCGGTGATGCGCACGCCCTGGGCGAAGACGACTTCGGCGTCGCCGGCGCGCGCGCGCACGCCGTCGAGCAGGCTCACGGTCCGGCGCGGCACGTCGGAGTAGCCGCCGAGGATGGTCTCGGCGGCGTTGGGACCGATCACCGCGATCCTCTCGAGCCGCTCCGCGTCGAGCGGCAGCAGGCCGTCGTTCCTGAGCAGGACGACGGCCTTCTCGGCCGCCGCGAGCGCGAGCCGGCGCGCGGCGTCGTCGCCGGTCACGCGCTCCGCGTCGCCGGCGTCGGCGTAGGGCTTCTCGAAGAGCCCGGCGAGGAACTTGGCGCGCAATCCGCGGGCCACGGCGCGGTCGACGGCGGCCGCCTCCACCCGTCCTTCGTCCAGCAGGTCCGCGAGCTTCGGGAAGGCCGCGGGATTGGGCAGCTCGACGTCGACGCCGGCCGCCAGGGCGCGCGCCGCCGCCTCCTCGAGCGAGCTCGCGACCCGGTGGTGGGTGTGGAGCTGGCTGATCGCGTAGTAGTCGGCGACGACGAGACCCTCGAAGCCCCATTCGCCGCGCAGCACCTGCTCGAGCAGCCAGGAGTTGACGTGGGAGGGAATGCCGTCGATCTCGTTGTAGGAGGCCATGACGGCCATCGCGGCGGCCTCCTTGACGGCCCGCTCGAAGGGCGGGAAGAAGACCTCGCGCAGCACGCGCTCGGAGATCTGCGCCGGGCCGACGTTGGTGCCGCTCTCGGGCTGGCCGTGGCCGGTCATGTGCTTGAGGGTGGCGAAGACCTTGCCCTCGGCGAGCGGCAGGGCCGGGCCCTGGAAGCCGCGCACCGCGGCCAGCCCCATCTCGGCGACCAGGAAGGAGTCCTCGCCGTAGGTCTCCTCGATGCGTCCCCAGCGCGGATCGCGCGCCACGTCGACGACGGGCGAGAGCACGAGGTGGGCGCCGCGCGAGCGGATCTCGCGGGCGACGACGGCATAGACCCGCTCGACGAGGGCGGGGTCCCAGGTGGCGGCGAGCGCGATGGCCTGGGGGAAGACGGTGGCGTGGCGGGCCTGGAAGCCGTGCAGGCCCTCCTCGTGCATCAGGGCCGGAACGCCGAGGCGCGTCTGCTCCACCAGCCAGCGCTGGATCGCGTTGACCAGCTCCACGGTCTCGGCCGGCGTGCGGGTGGGGGTCACGCCGGCCTCGCCGCGGTTGCGGTTGTCCGAGGGCCGGGCGACGTGGCCGAGGCCGTGCGGATGGCGCTCGGCGGCCTTCGCGGGGACGAAGACGCCGTCGTCGTCCAGGAGCTCGTTCTTGTCCTCCCAGATGCAGAGGAGCTGGGCGACCTTCTCCGCGGGCGTCATGCGCGCCAGCAGGTCGGCGACGCGGGCGTCGACCGGCTGTGAGGCGTCCTTGTAGAGGGGGACCTCCTGGGCGAAGACGGAGGAGGCCAAGAGCAATAGCAGGACGGCGCGCACCTCCTCAACCTCCTACCGTGCGGATCGCCGCCGCCAGCGGCGCCAGCCGTTCAGGATGCGGCGCGCGCCGGCGGATCAGGTGGGCCTCGATCCAGCCGCGGTGGACGTCGGGCCGCGTCACCGCCTCGACGATCCCGGCGTGGTCGAGGCCGTTGATCCGGTCGTTGGCGGCGCGCAGGGCGTCCATCGAGTTCTTGACCGCGACGTCCACCGGCATGCGCTCGGGATGGACGTCGATGCCGAAGTAGCCGCTGTAGCCGTGCATCTTGAGCGTGTAGAGGCCGGCCTCCGTCTGCTCGGGCGCGACCACGCCCACGTTGAGGTCCTGGTCGTAGTTGCCCAGCGGCTGGCTGTTCCAGTGAGTGTGGGCGAGGCGGCCCTCGGAGAGCGGCCAGCTCAGGGCGTAGGGCAGGTCCTCGAATCCCATCAGCACGTGCCCGACCTCCGGGTTCATGCACAGGAGCTTGTGGCCCTCGGCCAGGAGCTTCCGGTTCTCCTCGGCGCCGAGCAACGCCTCGACCTGGTGGCCCAGGAGCACGCCCTCGGGCGTGGTGCCGTAGAGGATGCGTCCGCGCGGCTCGTAGGGCTTGGGCTCGAAGGCCACGCGGGCGCCGGGCACGGCGTCCATGGCCTCGGCGAGGCCCTCGGCGAAGCGCCGGCGCATCGCCGCGAAGTCGATCCCGAAGGGGTTCTCGTAGCCGTCGATGCCCGGCCAAACCACCGAGAAATCAGCGTCGACCTCCTGGCCGAGGCGCAGCGCGCGGACCGTGCGCTCGACGGCGTGGCGGCGCGGCCCGGGCAGCGGGCTCGACAGCGAGCCGTGCTCGAACTCCGGGTCGTAGAAGAGCAGCGGGATCACCGTGAGCAGCCGGATGCCGGTGTCCGCGGCGAAGCGCTGCCACAGGTCCACGTTGTCCTCGTCGATCTCGTTGGGATAGTGGGCCTCGAGCGCGGCGAGGCCGTAGTCCTTGAGGCTGGCGGCGATCTCGAGCCGCCGCTCGAGCTCGAGGTCGGGCTTGTACTTGCCGTGGAAGCGGCTGTGGAACGGCGAGAAGTACCAGATGCCGGCCGAGAACTTGAGGTCGAGCTCGAAGCCGCCGAGGTGCGCCACCAGCTCCTCCGGCGTGCGCCGGGTGGCCTGGGCTCGCAGGTCGATCCGTGGCATGACGTCTCCTCCTGGTCGAAGAAGAGGCGCTTCTACCAGGTCAGGCCGAAGCCGTAGGGAAAGAGCGGATCGTAGTCCTCGTCACCGACGTTGATCGGGAGCTGGTCGTTCGAGCGCGGCCAGGTGTAGGAGAGCTTGCCGGTCGGCGCGAAGTCGCCGAAGAGCACGTCGGCTACCCCCTGGCCCTCGGTGCCCGGCAGCCAGGCGGCCACGAAGGCGTCGCTCGTCTCGAGCGTCTCGCCGAGAACCATCGGGCGGCCCGAGAGGAGCACCACCACCACCGGCACGCCGGCGTCGGCGGCCGCCTTGACCGCCGCCGCGTCGGCCGCGGCGAGGGAGAGGTCTTCGCGGTCGCCGAACATCTCGGCGTAGGGCTCCTCGCCGATCACCACCACGGCCACGTCGGCGCCGGCGGCGCCCGAGCCGTCCTCCGAGAAGGTCACCTCGGTGCCCGCGGCCACGGTGGCGCGGATCGCTTCGAGGATCGTGGTGCCGCTCGTCACCTCGCCGCCCTCGCCCTGCCACTTGATCGTCCAGCCGCCGCACTGGCGGCCCACGTCGTCGGCGCTCGAGCCCGCCACGTGGACGCGCGCCAGGTCCTTGGCGAGCGGCAGCGTCGCGCCCTCGTTCCTGAGCAGCACCAGGGACTTGCGCACCGCCTCGCGCGCGAGCTGGCGGTGCTCGTCGCTGCCGAAGCGCGCCTCGAGACCGGGGTCGGCGAGGTGCGAGCGACCCTCCTCCATCAGGCCCATGGCAATTTTTACCCGCAGGATCCGCCGCACGGCGTCGTCGATGCGCTCCATCGGCACCCGGCCATCCTCGGCCAGCTTCTTCAGGGTGGCGAAGAACTCGCGGTAGCGGTCCGGCACCATCACCATGTCCATGCCGGCGTTGATCGACTGCTCGACGTCGCTCGCGTAGTCGCCGGGCAGCTCGTCGATGGCCGCCCAATCGGAGATCAGGAAGCCCTCGAAGCCCAGCTCCCCCTTGAGGACGTCGGTGAGCAGGTACTTGTTGCCGGAGCACTTGAGGCCGTTCCAACTGCTGTAGGAGGGCATGATCGAGCCGACGCCGGCGGCGATGGCCGCCGGGTAGCCGGGCAGGTGGATCTCGCGGAACCGCGCGTCGTCGAGCCGGACGTCGCCGCGGTCGAGGGGCCAGTTGCCGCCGCCCTCGCGCGCCGTGCCGGTGCCGAAGACGGTGCCGCCGTCGCCGGCGTAGTGCTTGGCGCAGGCGAGCACCCCCAGCGGGTCGCCGAGGCCCTCGCCCTGGAGGCCGCGCACCGCCGCCGCGCCGAGCTCGGCCACCAGCTCCGGATTCTCGCTGAAGCCCTCGTAGGTGCGGCCCCAGCGCTCGTCGCGGGGCACCGTCACGGCGGGAGCGAAGCTCCAGTTGATGCCGGTGGCGCGCACCTCGACCGCGGTGGCGCGGTAGACCCGCTCCACGAGCTCGGCGTCGCCGGCGCCGCCGAGACCGACGTTGTGGGGGAAGATCACCGCGCCGACGACGTTCGAGTGGCCGTGGACCGCGTCGACCCCGTAGAGGATCGGGATGCCGAGCCGCGTCTTCAATGCCCGCGACTGGTAGCGGTCGACCATCTCGCGCCAGTCGTCGAACGTGTTCTCGGGCGACGGGTCGGAGTCGCCGCCGGAGAGGAGCGAGCCCAGGAAGTAGGTTTCGATGTCCGCCTCGTCGACGAGAGCGCTGATGTTGGCCTGGGTCATCTGGCCGACTTTTTCGTCAAGGGTCATGCCGGCCAGCAGCTCGTCGACCTGCGCGTCGAAGCGGGTCAACGACAGGGTCTGCGCCGCCGCCGTCGCGGGTGGAGCTTGCGTTGCGGTGGTCCCGGAGTCTTCGGTGGTCCCGGAGTCACAGGCCGCGAGCGTCAGGACGCAGCAGATGAGAACGAATCGCTTCATGGAGGGTCTCCTCGGCGCGTTGCCGGGTGCGACGGGCTCGTTCGGCGGGCGCCCTCCCGCGTCGCGGATCGAAGGGGAGGGCGGACCGCGACCAACCGGCCGCCGGCGCCCGGGGCGCCGGCGGCCGCACAGAGGCGTAGGCCGCTACCGGACCAGTTCGGCCGCCTACCAGGTGAGGCGCAGGCCGAGCTGGACCTGGCGAGGATCGCGCGCCCGGGTCGCCTGGCCGAAGTTGGCCGGGATCTCGTAGCTGACGATCCGCGTGGCTTGCGCCTGGTCCGGGTTGTCCAGCGTCACGCTGATCGGATCGAGCGTGTTGTCGATGTTCAGGAAATTGGTGCGGTCGAAGACGTTGAAGACCTCGAACCTGAACTGCAGGTTGAACCGATCGGTGATGCGGATGTTCTTGTAGAGCGACAGGTCGACCTGGAAAAAGCTCGGGCCGGTGCAGACGCCGCGGCCGGCGTTGCCGATCGAGCCGAGCTCGAAGCCTTCGAGGGTGAAGGCGTCAGGGTTCAGGAAGCTGATGTCGGTGCTGCCGCCGCGGCACGGCTGGCCGGTGAGGTTCGGCCGCTGGTTGCCGTTGAAGCCGGTGCCCGAGCCGCCGTCGCTGAGGCCGGGGATGGTGCCGGTGTAGACGGTGATCGGCGTGCCGGTGGACCACAGCACGATGGTGCCGATCTGCCAGTTGCCGAAGACGTTCTTGACGAACGCGTTCTTGTCGGCGAAGTCCGGCGTGAACATCACCAGGCTGGCGTTGGCCACGTGCTCGCGGTGGATGCCCGAGTGAGCGTAGTCGAGGTCCGGGTCGCTGAGGTCGGTGACCATCCCGGGGAAGGTGCCGGCGCCGGAGTCGGTCAGCGGGTCGTCGGCTTCCGAGTCCGACCAGGTGTAGGAGGCCTGGAAGTGCGAGCCGCGGCCGAAGCGGGTCACGAAGTGCGCCTGCAGGGAGTGGTAGATCGACTTGCCGTCGTTCTCCCAGAACAGGATCGTGTTGTTGCCGAAGGCCGAGAAGGGGCGCAGGTTGCCCTGGGCGGCGCCGTCGCCGGAAAGCCGCACCCACTCGAGGCGGTCGTTGACGCCGTTGCCGTTGTTGTCGCCCGCCGGCACCTGGTTGAGGTCGTAGCGGCGCAGCAGGTGGACGCCGCGGCTGCCCACGTAGCCGAACTCGACCGTCATGTTGGGCCGCAGCTCCTGCTCCCACATGACGTTCCAGTGCCACTCGTAGGGGGTCGGGAAGTCCGCCGCCAGGCCGCGGGCGGGGAAGCCGAAGCCCAGCGAGAAACAACCCCCGCAGGGCTCGGCGGTCTCGTCGAGCTTGCGGATGCCCGTCTGCCGGGCGATGAACGGCGGGTTGTTGGCGGCCTCCACCGCGACGCTGACGCGATTGCGCTGGTAGAACTGACCGAAGCCGGCCCGCAGCGCGCTCTTGCCGGTGCCGAAGACGTCCCAGGCGAAGCCGAGGCGCGGCGCGAGGTTGTCGGTGTCGTCGTCGACCAGCGAGCGCGGCCCCGCGGTGCCGCCGAGGAAGCCGGCCTCGGCGCACGGGTCGGCGCTGCCCGCCACCAGCAGGCCGTTGCACGGGTCGCTGCCGAGGGCGGGATCGAAGAGCTCGGGCCGGAAGCCGGCGATGTTGTCGTCCTCGGAGTAGGGCTCGAAGTAGCGCGAGTAGCGCAAGCCGAGGTCGAGGGTCATGTTCGGGCCGACCTGCCAGGAGTCGCCCACGTAGACCTCGAGGTCCTCCCAGCGGACCCGGCTGTTGGGCTGGAAGCCGATCTCGGAGAAGCCGAAGGTCATGTCCTCGAGCAGGAAGTCGGCGAGGATGTTGCCGCTCGTGCCGCCCCAGCCGTCGAGCCCGGCCGAGCCCCAGAAGGCCGGCGCCTCGGCGGCCGAGGCGCCGCCGATGAGCTCGTTCTTCTTGTTCTGGCTGTAGAGCGCGCCGACCTTGACCCAGTGCTTGCCGAAGACGCGGTGGTAGTCGTCCTTGAGCACGTGCAGGTCCTGCTTGTTGTTCCACGGCGCCGCGTTCCACAGCGCCGCGTAGCCCTGGCCGCCCCAGAAGACGGGATGGCTGACGTCGGAGCCGCCCGCCTTGTCGCCGAAGAGGGCCGGGATGGCGGCGGTGATCTCGGCGTTGAGCCCCGGATCGTCGCCGCCGCGGGTGATGTTGATCTGGTTGCCCGAGAACGAGTACTGGACCGTGTTCACCGCTTTCGAGCCGATGGTCTGGTTGAGCTGGACGACGAAGGAATGGCTCGGCTGGTCCCAGTTCGAGTCCACGGCCGGGAAGGGGTCGTCGCCCCACAGGCCGTTCTCCGCGCCGCCGTTGGGCGAACCGTTGTCCCAGTCGTCCTGGGTGAAGCGCACCATCAGGCGCGAGCGGTCGGTCACGCTCCAGTCGAAGCGCAGGTTGTCCTGGCGGAAGTCGATCGGCGTCGACACGGCGGCGACCCAGTTGTTGCAGTCGCCGGCCCCGGGCGTGACGTTGGGAAGCGGATAGAGGCGCAGGAAGGAGAGCCCGGCGTCGCTCAGGCGGTCGGCCGGGATGACGTTGCCGGGGAAGGGCTGTCCGGTGAGCGGATCGACCGGGACGGGCGGCGAGCAGCCGGGGATCCGCGGGCCGCTGAAGTCGCCGTTGCGCTCCGCGGCGGTGGGCACGAAGCCGCCGCGGGCGATGCCCCGCGTCTCCGAGTTGTACTCCTGCGAGACGAAGAAGTGGAGCTTGTCCCTGACCATCGCGCCGCCGAGCGTCCAGCCGAAGTCGTCGCGGTCCAGGGGCTCGGTCTCCAGCCCGGCGCGCTCGAGGAAGTAGTTGGCCTCGTTCCAGGAGTCGTCGCGGCGGAAGTACGAGGCGCTGCCGCTGAGCTGGTTGGTGCCGCCGCGGGTCACGATGTTGATCTGGCCGCCGGCCGCCTGCCCGAACTCGGCGCCGTAAGCGTTGCGGTGGATCTTGAACTCCTCGATCGCGTCGATGGAGGGATAGACCAGGATCGTGCGGTTCGAGCCGACGTCGTTGTTGTTGGCGCCGTCGATCGTCCACAGGTTGTTGGTCACCGCGCTGCCGCTGACCGACATGTCGACGCCGGTCATCAACCCCTTGTTCGTGGTGTTGAAGCCGTCGATCGCCGAAACGCCGGGCATCAGCAGCGTGAGCTGCACGAAGTTGCGGCCGTTCAGGGGCAGCTCGCGGATCTGCTCGCCCCGGACCAGGCCCGTGACTTCGCCGCCGATCGTCTCCACGTGGATCGCCGAGGCGGTCGTCGTGATCTCTTCGACGACGTCGCCGAGCTCGAGACCGACGTCCAGGCGCCGCTCGTCGGCGACGTTGAGCTCGATGGCGCTCACCACCGCCTTCTTGAAGCCTTCGAGCTCCACCGTGAGGGAGTAGGTGCCCACCGGCAGGTCGAAGGTGAAGATGCCCGACGGGTTCGTGTACACGACCCGGCTCAGGCCCGTGTCGGTGCCCGTCACCGTGACCGTGGCCCCCGGGAGCACGGCGCCGGTCTCGTCCGTCACCGTGCCGCGGATGGTCGCCGATTGCCTCTGGGCGAGCGCGGGAACAGAGATGACGACGAGAAGCAGGATGAGTACGAGCTGCTGCTTTCTGCGCATAGGTCCTCCGTGCGTCGACGCTGATGGTCGCCGTTAAATCGTTTTAGCCTGTGCGGTGCTATATGAACGCGCCGGGCACCTTTTGTCAAGACCTTTACGCGGATTTTTCGCTCCAAGGTCTTGAATCGGCCGAGAGCGGCGTGGAAGACTAGCGCCCGGCTCGCCCCATCGACGACGTCCCGGGCGTGGGAAGGCTTCCCGTCGGACCCGCCGCGACCGCAGGAGAACCGCATGTCGAACACCCCCTCGTTCGTCCAATTCGTGCCTTTGGACTGGATCTGGACCGGCCTCTTCATAGCCCTTATGATCCTCTGTGGCGTCGTCTTCTACCGCCTGGGGAAGCGCAGCGAGGCCGACTTCTTCCTCGCCGGCCGCGGCCTGCCGTGGTGGCTGCCTGCCACCTCGGTCTACGCCACCCACACCGCCACCGACACCCCGATGTGGATCACCGGCACCATCTACAAGTGGGGCATGCGGGGGATCTGGTACCCCTTCTTCAGCGCCTGGTGCGCGGTCTCGCCGTTCGTCTCGACCCGCATCTTCCGCCGCTCGCTGGCGATGAGCCAGGCGGAATGGCAAAGCCTGCGTTACTCGGGCATGGGCGCCGAGCTGCTGCGCGGCTGGCTGGCGGGCTGGCAGACGTTCATGAACATGTTCGTGGTCGCCTGGGTGTCGGCGGCCATGGGCAAGGTCTGCGTCTACCTCTTCGGCTGGCCGCCGTGGATCGGCGTCACCCTCTTCACCTCGATCTGCGCGGTCTACGTGCTGACCGCCGGCTACTGGGGGGTGATCATGGCCGACTTCCAGCAAGGGATGATCAGTTTCGCGGTGATCACCCTGGTCTCGGTCTGGGGCATCGCCGAGGCGGGCGGCCCGGCGGCGATCGTCGAGCGCCTGTCGGCGCTCGGCGAGGGCTGGCGCACCGACCCCTTCCACTTCGACGCCTTCTGGGGCCTCGACGGCACCCAGTTCTACGCCCTCGACGTGATCACGCTGCTGGTGATGGCGCTCGTCGGCGGCCTGGGGATGGGCAACTTCATCGACTGGTACCCCGAGGCGCAGCGCATCCAGAGCGCCCGGAGCGTGCGCGACGCCGCCTACTCGATCTGGGCCGGGGGCCTGGCGGCGATCTTCCGCAACTCGTTCTGGGCGGTCTCGATCCTCGCCTTCTTCGTGCTCCTCCCTGGCATCGCGAGCCAGGGCGAGTACGAGTTCGGCTGGTTCCGCCTGGGCTTCGACAACATGCCGGCGGGGCTCATCGGCATGTTCTTCGCCGCCATCATCGCCATCCACCTGTCGACGATCTCGACTCACCTGAACCTCGGGGCGCTCTACGCCACCCGCGACCTCTACCACCACTACGTCAACCCCCAGGCCGACGAGGCCAAGCTGGTGCGCATGGGGCGCTGGAACACCCTGTTCCTGCTGCTCGGCAGCTTCGTCCTCGGCCTGTCGATGGAGTCGATCACGGCGTGGCTGATCTTCGCCCTGTGGCTGCAGGCGGCGGGCATCTGGGTGCCGTCGATCCTGCAGGTCCTGTGGTGGCGGTTCAACTCCTGGGCCTACCTGGCGAGCTGGATCGCCAACCTCCTGATGAGCTGGCTGGTGGTCTTCGTGCTGCCCGCCCTCGGCGTGCTGCCGCAGCTCCCCGACTGGGCCAACTTCTGGCTCCTCGCCGTGCTGGTGAGCCTGGTCTACGTGCCGGTGTGCTTCCTGACCAGGCCCGACGACATGGACCACCTGGTCGACTACTACGTGCAGGCCCGGCCCGCCGGCTTCTGGGGCCCGGTCAAACGCGAGGCGATCCGGCGGGGGCGGGTCCCGGCCACCGAGAGCCACCGGGCCCACGGCCTCTTCCAGAAGACCTGGACGCCCGCGGAGGCCGACATGTGGACGGCGCACGACGTCGTCGCTTCCGTGCTGTCGGCCGCGTGTTACCTGTTGGTGGCGGTCGGCGTCGCCGGGTCGCTGCTGATGAAGGCCTGGGGCTACGCCTGCCTGGCGGCCAGCGTGGTCTGCGCCTGGCTGATGTTCAAGATCATCGACCCGAAGCTGAAGGCGCTCTCCGTGGCCTTCGGCGAGACCCAGGCCGGGTACCTCGAAAAGATGAACCAGAAGACCCGGTGGGAGGACCCGCACGCCCCCGCCGCGACCTCTGAGGAGTCCGCACCATGATCAACGAAGCCGTCGGCAAGATCCTCGGCATGGCCATGGCCTACGGGGTCAGCTCCCTGGGGCTCTTCCTCGCCTACGTGAACTACCGCAAGCGCACCATGAAGGCCGAGAAGGTGATGACGACGACGGCGTGGATCGTCCTCGCCGTGACCGTCCTGGGCATCCTCACGGGCGTGGTCGCGGTGGCCCGGCTCGCGGGCACCGCGCCGCCGCCCGAGACGGTCGCCGCCGCGGCCCCCGAGCCGCCGCCGCCGGCCCCCGAGCCGACGGCGCCCGCGGAGGACCGCGGCCGGTGGCCGCTGCTGGGGATCCTGCTCCCCGCCGCCATCTTCCTCGCGGCCACCTGGATCACCGGCGCGCTCTACCGGCACTTCGCGAGGACGACGCAGGCCGTCGAGCCCGGAGGGGGCAGCGGGCCTGAGAGTCGGGGATGATACGATCCCGGCTCCATGTCCCGCCGGAAGAGGAAGACGCGCGCCAGGACGACCAAGGACGGCGCGCGGGACACCCGAGCAACTGAGGCGGCGAAGAAGTCGTGGCGACGGCCCTCCGCCATCGCCGCGGCGCTGGGCGTCCTCGCCCTGGTCGCCGCCCTCTTCTGGCCCCGCCCCGACGCCGGCGTGCGCCGCGAAACGGGCCTCGACGTCCTCCTGATCACCGTCGACACGCTGCGCGCCGACGCCCTCGGCAGCTACGGCCATCCCCGCGGCGCCACGCCTTGGATGGACCGCCTGGCCGCCGCGGGCGTGCGCTTCGAGGGCGCCCACGCCCACAACGTCCTCACCCTGCCGTCGCACGCCAACATCCTCTCCGGCCTCTACCCGCAGGACCACGGCGTGCGCGACAACGCCGGCTTCCGTTTCCCGGAGGACGTGGCGACGCTCGCCGTGCTGCTCAAAGAGCACGGCTACCGCACCGGCGCCTTCGTCAGCGCCTTTCCCCTCGACTCGCGCTTCGGCTTGGGCCGCGGCTTCGACGTCTACGACGACAGCTTCGTCGACGCCGTGCCCCGCCCCACCTTCCTCGAGCAGGAGCGCCCCGGCCCGGCGACGGTGGCGCCGGCGCGTCAGTGGCTGGACGCCGAACGCGCTCGTCCGGCGTTCTGCTGGGTCCACCTCTACGAGCCGCACTTCCCCTACGCGCCGCCGGAGCCCTTCGCCGGCCGCTTCCGCGACGACCCCTACCTCGGCGACGTGGCCGCCGCCGACGCCGCCCTCGAGCCGCTGCTGGCGCCGCTGCTGGCGGCGGGCGAGGACGGACGCACCCTGGTGGTGCTGACGTCGGACCACGGCGAGGCCCTCGGCGACCACGGCGAGGCGACTCACGGCGTCTTCGCCTACGAGGCGACGCTGGCGGTGCCGTTCGTCCTCTACCAGCCGCGGCTCTTGGCGCCGCACGTCGTCGTCGCGCCGGCGCGTCACGTCGACCTGCTGCCGACGGTGCTCGACGCGCTGGCCCTGCCGGTGCCGCCGGGCCTGCGCGGACGCAGCCTGCTGCCGCCGGCCGCCGGCGAGGACGCCGGCGAGGCTCCGCCCACCTACTTCGAAGCGCTCTCCGGCCAGCTCAACCGCGGCTGGGCGCCGCTCTACGGCGTCCTCGACGGCGGCGCCAAGGCCGTCGACCTGCCGATCCCCGAGCTCTACGACCTCGCCGCCGATCCGGGCGAGGCCGAGAACCTCGCCGACTCGCAGCCGCGGCGGCTCGCGGAGCTGCGGACGCTGCTCGCGGACCTGCGCGCCGGCGACCGCGGCGCCGCGGCGAGCCCCGAGGACGCGGAGACGCGGGAGCGCCTGCGCACCCTGGGCTACCTGAGCGGCGGCGGGACGGTGGCGTCGTCCTACGGCCCCGAGGACGACCCGAAGCGCCTCATCGCGCTCGACGCGGAGCTCCAGGAGATCGCCGGCCTCGCCGCGGCGGGCGAGGCGCGGAGCGCGTTGGCGCGTTGCCGCGAGCTCGTCCGCCGCCGGCCCGGGATGCCGATCGCCCTGCTCCAGCTCGCCCACCTCGAGCGCGAGAGCGGCGACCTGGACGCCGCCGCGTCCGCGTTGCGCGAAGCCCTCGCGGTCAACCCGGAGAACCCGGCCGTGGTCTCGCAACTGGGCACCACCCTCGCCCAGACCGGACGGACGGAGGAAGCCGTGGCTGTCCTCGAGCCCTACGCGAAGCGAGATCCGCCGGACGTCGACGTGCTGGTGGCGTACGGCCTCGCCCTCGCCAAGCAGCGGCGGACGGACGACGCCCTGGCCGTCTTCGCCCGCGCCCGCGCGGCGGACCCGACCAACGCCGCGCTCCTCGTCGACGCCGGCACCGTCCACCTTATGGCCGGCGACGTCGAGGGCGCCCGCGCGGCCTTCGCGTCGGCGCTGGCGGAGAACCCCGGCGTGGCGCGGGCGCACCGCTCGCTCGGCGTGCTGGCCGCCGAGGCCGGACGCCTCGACGAGGCGGCCGACCACTGGCGGCAGGCGGTGCGCCTCGACCCCCGCGAATACGAGAAGCTCCTCGCCATGGGGATGCACTTCGCCCGTCAGGGCCGGATGGAAGCGGCGAGGACGTTGCTCGACGTCTTCGTCGACTCGGCTCCGCCGGCGGTTTACGGCGAGCAGATCAAACGCGTCCGGGAGCTGCTCGAAGGGTAGGCGCTCGCGAGCGGTTTCCGGGTCGTCTACAAGCCGCACGTCGATCCCGTGCGCTATCTCTGGGGCTATATGAACTCGACGATCCCTAGCCCGTTGCGGACGGGTAACGGGATGACGTCCGATTCGTGCCGTCTGTCTGTGCTAAAGTTGGGGGCGAAGTCGCGAGGGATCAATCGTGCTCAGCCAGTACATCGACGCCGCCATCGAACGGGCCACCTACGAGCTCATCGAGGACGAGGAGCCCTATTACGGGAAGATTCCAGGGCTCGACGGCGTCTGGGCCACCGGCCCTACGCTCGAAGAGTGCCGGCGTCATCTGATGGCAGCTCTCCAGGACTGGATCGTCTTCAGCCTGCAGCGCGGCGCCACGCTTCCGAGCCTTGGCGGCGTGACCATCGAACCCTTCCGCAAAGCCGGATGAGCCGCCTCTTCCCGGTCCCCCGCCGCGAGCTCATCCGACGGTTTCGCCGCCTGGGATTCGAGGGCCCGTTCGAGGGCGGCCGCCATCAGTTCATGGAACGAAGAGATCGGCGGGTCATTCTCCCCAATCCTCACCGATCCGACATCAGCGTCGATCTGCTCTCACGACTCTTGCGTCAAGCCGGGGTCGACCTGAAGGACTGGCACGAGTCTGCCTGAGATGAGAGCTTGCTCGCCGCGGTGGCCCCCGCGCCGTCCACGGAGGAGGTCCCCGCCACGGCCACGCGGTGAGCTCTTGCGAAACGCCGTCACGGCGACGCCAGCAGCGCCTCCCGGTCGACGACCTTGCCGCGCCGGATCACCATGGCGATCCGCTGCGTGTTGTGGACGTCCTCGATCGGCGACGCCTCGAGCACCACCAGGTTCGCCTCGTCGCCCGGATTCACGCCGAAGGAACGGCCGAGGAACTTCCCCGCCTCGGTCGTCGCCGCCGCCAGGGCCTGCCAGGGCGAGAGCCCCGCCTCGACCAGCTTGACCAGCTCGCGGTGGGCCGAGTAGCCCTGGATCGTGCCCCCGTTGCCGGAATCGGAGCCGGCGAGGATGGTGACGCCGGCGTCGGCCATGGCCTTGACCGACGCCAGGACGCGGGCCGCGCGCTCCGGGTCCTTCTGGCGGAACTCCTCGGCGTGATGCCTGATCTCCTCGGTGCGGTAGGCGGCGAGGACGGCCTCGCTCGTCACCGCCCGGGCCAGCGGGTTGTCGAGCACCTCGGCGCGGCGGATGAAGTCCGCCATGTCGAGCTCCACCGCCAACGTCGGAATCGAGGCGACGCCGCGCGCGGCCATCAGCTTCGACAGACCCTCGGGGATGGGCTCCTGATCGGGCACGTGGGTCACCGCCGCCGCCGCCGCCTCGACCGCGTCGCGCACGTCCTGCCAGGCCTGGACGTGGATGACGGTCTTGATGCCGCGCTCCGTAGCGGTCGCCACCGCGGCGGCCAGGGTGGCCTTGTCGATCGACGGCATGCGGCCGCTCGGCGCGTAGACGATCTTGACCACGTCGGGACGCTTCCGTGCCAGGTCGGCGACGACCTCGCGGGCCTCCTCAGGCGTCGACATCACCCGCGTCTCGACGCCGTACTCGGTGCAATGCCCCTCGGGCGCGGTGAGGCACGAGAGACTGGCGAAGAGCTCGGCGCCGCCGGCGCTATCCACTGTGCCGGCGCGCTGCTGCTCGCGCAAGTCGTAGAGCATCTGCTCGTGACCGAAGAGGTCGAGGAAGCCGGTGACGCCAGCGTAGAGCATGCGCCTGGCCGTGCCCGCGGTTCCCGGACTGTCGAACACGCGGCCCGGCGCCATGGTTCGAACCTCGCGGGCCGCCGGGTCAACGACGCGGGCGCCGGTCAGGAAGAGGTCCTGCGCGAGAGCCGGAGCGGCGGACAGGGCGAGAGCCAAGAGAGGCGTGAGAAGCTGGTGCATGCCGTGTTCTCCTGTTCGTTTCCTACTAATACTCCTGAGAGCTTCCAGGGTTAGCGGACGCACCCTCGACGATCCGCTGCCCGATCTGCTCGGCGATCCGCCGCGAGAACGCCGCCGTGTAGTGGACGTGATCCACGTAGAGCGGCTCCTCGACGCCGACCTGGAGCTCCGCGAGCGACAGGAAGCCGGGCTCCGGCGCCTTGTCCCGCTGCCCGAGGTACTGCTCCATGTGGGCGTAGAGGGGCGACGTCCCCATCAGACGACCGTCCTCGCGCTCGGCTACGAGCTCCGTGAAGCGGAACAGGTGGAATCGCAGGTCGTACTTCCAAAGCGGGCTCGGCTGCCACACGAAGAGCGCCCGGGCGCCCGCCGTGGCGCACCAGGCCTCGATCAGCTTCTTGTTCATGAAATACCGCGACACGATCGCTTCGGAGGTGCCCGCGGGAGCGGCATGCGGGCTGAGGTAGGGCGCCAGGTACGGCGACTCCATGAAGGTGCGCAGCGCCTGGCTATAGAACGGCTCGATATAGTGCTCGTTGATGCCGTCGATGAAAATGACGATGTCCGGCAGGACGCTCTCCGAGGTGAGCAGGCGATAGAAGAGCATCAGCTCCTGCGACGAATAGTAATAAGCGTGTCCGAAGTTGTACACCGCCACCGCGCGGTCGCCGATCTTTTCGGCCAGGTACGCCTGGAGATAGGAAGGGACCGTCTCATCGTCCGGCAAGCCGTAGCCGAAGGTCGTCGAGCCGCCGAAGCCCCAGACGTTGAAGGCCCGCGGCGCCATCGGCCACGGACCCTGGCCGCGCGACTCACGGTAGCCGTGCGCGGAGACCTTGACGAAACGTCCGCGATAGGGCAGCTCGCCGAATTGCGAGAACGCTCGATAGCCGAGCGGCCTCTCGCGCGTCTCGCGCAGCAGCCGCGCGACGTCGGCCCGCGTCCACCGCGGGTAGATCTTCGCCAGTTCGGCGTCGCCGAGCTTCAAGGCCGAGATTTCGCCTTCGCTCGACCAGTTCGCCGCCAGGCGCACCAGACGCAGGACGGCGAGCGCTCTGAGGAGCCCCCGGGCCGGCTCCCTGGTGGTCCATCCGGCGGCGTCGGTAACGCCGAAGCCCAGGAGCAGGAGGAGATTCAGACAGAAGAACAAGACCAGAGTGTTGAGCAGCAGGACGGCCGCCGCCACGTAGCGTCGCCGTAGGGCTGGCAGCGCACGGGCGCCCCGCGTCTCCGGCTCAGGACCCTGCCCCTGCCCCTGCGACGGCCGCGCTGCCGGCGGATTGCGCCGCCACCTTGCCGCCAGGCTGGCGGCGAGAATCGCCAGACCTGCCAGCAGCAGGATCCTCTGGCTCTCGCCGAAGCCGGGTTGGCCGAGGCCGAGGCGGTCGATCAGCAGCGAGACGACCATGAAGAGAACCCCGGCGGCCGCCCCGCTCCATCGATAGGCGCCGCTTCTCACAGGTGTAGAATAGTCGCACTCTATCCGCAAGCCTCGATCGACTCTCGACCACGGAGAAACCGCATGCGCTCTCGACTCACCCTCCTGACCCTCGGACTCGCTCTCCTCGCCGCCCACGCCGACGCGCAGCCGGTCGCACGCGTGCCCGAGGACGGCTCGCTCCAGCAGGCCCTCCAACGCGTGTCGCCGGGCGGCGTCATCGACGTCGCCGGCGGCGTCTACGCGGCGCCCGCCGGCGGCTTCAGCACCCGCAACAAGAGCCTGACCCTGCGCGCCCGCGGCGGCGCCGAGGTGGTGCTCGACGGCCAGGGGACGACCGCCATCTTCCTGGTCGAGGACCAGGGCGTCGCCACCGGTCGCGCCGTGGCGTTCGAAGGCATCACCTTCCGCGACGGTCTGACGACCAACCTGCGCCGCGCCGGCGCCGTGACCATCGACGCCGCCTACGCGACCTTCACGAGCTGCGTCTTCGAGGACAACGCCGCCACGGGGAGCCCGCAGGCGCGCGGCGGCGCCGTGCAGGTGCTCGGCGGCGGCGTCGGGCGTTTCGTGAGCTCGCGCTTCGAAGGCAATACCGCGGTCCAGTTCGGCGCCGCCGTCTACGTGATCGAGGGCTCGCAGGCGCGCGTCGTGTGGAGCGAGTTCACCGGCAACCGCACCGACCTGCCGGGTCAGGGTCCGGGGCCTGCCGGCGCCGCGATCTACGTCTTCGACGCCGCCGCCTACGTGACCGGCAGCCGCTTCGAGGGCAACCGTTCGGGATGGCTCGGCGGCGCCCTCTACGCCCTCGGGAGCTTCAAGAGCCCCTCCTCCGTGCCCTCGGCGCTGCTCGAGGTCGAGAACTCCACCTTCGTCGACAACCGCGCCCTGCCCAACCCGTGCTGCACGGTCCCGGGCCCGCCGACCGGCGGCGCCATCCACGTGGAGGACCAGGCCACGGTGAGGGTGCGCGACTCCCGCTTCCTCGAGAACGAGACCAACTGGGGCGGCGCCATCGGCAGCTACCGGGCGATCATCGACGTGCGCGACTCGGTCTTCCGCGGCAACCGCGGCCTGCCTTACGAAGGCACGCCGGCCGCCGGCGGCACCTTCAACATCACCTCGGGCGACACCACGGCCGTCGACCGCCCGGTGGCCGAGCTCCACGTGGCGGATTCGTTCGTCCAGGGCCGGTTCGGCGGCACCACCGAGCCCACCGCTCAGCACGGCGGCTGCGTCTTCGCCGGCGGCGACCACTTCCACCTCAACGGCGACGCCGCCGACCACCGAGCCATCGTCGCGCTGAGGAACGTCGCGCTCGTCGACTGCGACGCCGAGACCGGCCCCGAGGCGCGCAGCCTCGGCGGCGGCCTCCACGCGAACCTGGCGGACGTGACGCTCGACCATTCGATCATCGTCGACTCCGACGCCCTGGGCGAGAACGGCGTCGGCGGGGCGATGCTCCTCCTCGGTCAAAGCGCCCTCCACGTCTCCGACTCGGCTTTCGCGAACAATACGTCCGTGGAGCGTGGCGGCGCCATCCGCATGGCCGGCGGCGAGCTCGAGATCCGCGACAGCCTCTTCCTCGACAACGACGCGACCGCCGACGACCGCGTTCCGGGCACCGTGCTGACCACGGCGGTCGACGGCGACGTGGGCATCACCGGCGTCGTGGAGGGCTCGACGTTCAGCGAGAACGCCGGCGTCGCGATCTTCGAGTTCGACAACGTCGGCGGCCCGCCCTTCAACGACGTCGTCTACAACGGCAACGCGTTCTTCTCGACTCCGGGCAAGGAGGTCTTTCGCAACCAGGCCGGCGGATTCGTGGACCATACCGTCGCCGGGCTCAACGCCCTGGTGATCGCTCGCCCCGGCGGCCCGGCGTTCTCCAAGAGCGACGTCGACAACACGCAGCTCGCCGGCGCGCCGCGCGTCGGCCGCCTGGTGGCGGGGCCGTCGCGGTTGCTCGCCAACGCGACGCGGGGCGAGAGCTCGCCGCCGACCGGCCTGCTGGGCTATGCCTGGACGGGCGGCGCCACCGCGGCGATCAACGGCGTCGCCGGCAACCTGCCGGGCAAGACCGGCGTCGCCGAGGTGGACGAGGACGGCCGTTACCGCCTCCGCGTCGCCGGCGACGAGGTCGACCTGGCGGACGTCGACGCCGCCGGCTGCAGCACCGAGGCGGTGCACTGCCTCAACGCCGAGCGCTTCCTGGTCGAGGTCTACTGGCGCGACTTCGCGGGCAAAGTGGGCGAGGGCTCGGCGGTGCTGGGCAGCCCGGCCGACGACTCGGGGCTCTTCTGGTTCTTCAGCGAGGACAACTGGGAGCTGCTCGTCAAGGTGCTCGACGGCTGCCGCATCAACCAGCGCTACTGGCTCTTCGCCGCCGCCACCACCAACGTCGAGTACACCCTGCGCGTGACCGACAAGCTCTCGGGCGCCACCAAGAGCTACTTCAACCCGCTCGGCAACGCCGCGGTCGCGGTCACCGACACCGGGGCCCTCGACGTCTGCGGCGTCAACGCCGCGACTCCGGCCCCCGCGGAGCTGAGCGTGGGGCCGGCGCCCACGGTCGTCCTCGCGGACGCCGGGAAGGGAGGCGCCTGCTCGCCGAACGCCGGCGAGATGTGCCTGAACGGCGGCCGCTTCCGCCTCGAGGTCGAGTGGCGGGACTTCCAGGGCAACCGGGGCTCGGCCCAGGTAGTGCCGTTCGGCTCCGACGACTCGGGGCTCTTCTTCTTCTTCACCGAGGACAACTGGGAGATGCTCGTCAAGGTCCTGACCGGCTGCGGCATCAACCAGCACTACTGGGTCTTCGCCGCCGCCACCACCAACGTCGAGTACACGCTGCGGGTCGTCGACACGCAGACCGGGGCGGCGAAGAGCTACTCCAACCCGCTGGGGAGGGCCGCGGTGACCGTCACCGACACCGAGGCGTTCGCGACCTGTCCTTGAGGAGAAGATGGTGCGATGGAGACACAAGCCATATACACGATAGGTTACGGCAAGCGCGAACTTGACGAGCTAGTGGCTTTGTTGAAGGAGCACAGCATCGACTTCCTCGTCGATGTTCGTTCGGCTCCGTACTCAAAGTTCAAGCCTGAGTTCTCCAAGGACGCCTTGGCCGCCGCCTTGCTGCGTGACGGCATCCGCTACGTCTTCATGGGGGATCTCCTTGGAGGGCGCCCCAACGACGAGGAGTGCTACGTCAACGGGAAAGTCGACTACGAGCGCCTCAAGATCACCGAGCCGTTCCGCCAGGGCATTGGCAGGCTTCGCACAGCATGGGAGAAAGGGCTGCGGGTGTGCATCATGTGCAGCGAAGGGCGCCCGGAGGAGTGCCACCGTAGCAAGGTCATCGGCGAGGTGCTGGAGGCGGAAGACATCCGGGTTCGGCATATCGATGCGGACGGAAACGTGGTGAGCCAGCAGGCCATCATCCGGATTCTCACTGGCGCTCAGAAGAGCCTCTTCGGCGAGACCTTTACGTCGAGGAATAGGTACCGCGTCGATTCACCATGAGCCGGCACCCGGGGATAGTAGCCGATGGAGAATCAGATTCGCATCGTCACGATAGGCGTCTACGGCTTTGACGAAGAGGGCTTCTTCTTGGCCCTGACCAACGCAGGTGTCGACACGTTCTGTGACGTCAGGCGACGCCGAGGCCTTCGCGGTTCGACGTACGCGTTCGCCAACAGCCGCCGGCTGCAGGACCGGCTCGCCACCGTAGGCATCCGGTACGTCCACGTCAAGGAGCTGGCCCCGTCTCATCGGTGGGCGCGTGGCACCGTGGAGAGGCGGCATCGATCAGATCTTCGGGGGCCTCGTTCGCTACACAGGCAGCGGCAACGGGTACGTGTGCGAGCGCATTGGTATCCCGGACGGAAGCACGGGGTTTTGGATCCCGGACCGCGACCTCCATCTACGTGACGACGGGAAGCACTACGACTATGGGGCCGGCCTTCCTCGCAGTGGACTGTCGTACGTTGGAGAGTTGGCGACGATTGACCCGATCCCTGCGGGGGCTCTCCTGCGCGTTTCTCTTGCTCGGTGGTGGAAACCACATGATGCTGAACCGGGCTTTGAGGAGCGCTGTTACCTGCAGCTCTCCGGCTGGTTCTGAACTGTTCGCGCTGATGTCTGGCGGCTGCGTGCATCAGGCACAACCACTCCGAACAGCGTCGACGGCTGGCGGGTCATCGGCAGTTGGTACGGATCCATTTCTGGGCGGCTTCGATCTGCTCCGGCGCCAGGCCTTGGGGAGGAAACAGCGGGGCGCCGCCGCTCTCGTCGACGCCGATCAGGACGTACCCGCCGTTCAAGTTGTGAAGGTCGTTCGCGAAGGCGCAGATGGTCTCGAGCAGCCGCGGGCCGACACCGTCCTTGTCCCAGGTCCCCTTGAGCTCGATGCGGGGGCCTCCACCACGCGCCGGTGGAGGAGGTCGAGGACGTTTGATGGGCAGGCACGAGGGCACGAGGGGGAGTATACCCGCCCAGGAGACCTGGTATGCCCACATCGGCGCCAGTCTGCTCGACCCTCGGGCCACGGTGCGCTATATCGGACGCTACACCAAGCGGGCCGTCCTGGCCGAGTACCGCATCACCTTCTACGACGGCGAGGTCATCCGCTTTGCGTTCAA
>DASWIG010000570.1:0-3082 GCA_036397835.1 Thermoanaerobaculia bacterium | reverse complement strand
TTCGGCGGTGGCCGGGCTCACCAGCGCGGCGTTGTCCCAGGTGATCTTGGTGATCGGGTCGGGCAGCTCCTGGAGCCAGCCGACGTTGGCATAGCGGCCGTCGTGGACCTTGGCGTCGACGTGGAAGGTGACCTCCAGGCCCTCGCCGGCCTCGGGCAGGGCCACGCCCGAGACGTCGCCCACCGCGGTCGTCACGGCTGCGGCGCTCTCCGCGAGCAGGCCGTCGTGGAGCACGCGGCGCCAGGCCTTCTCGTCCGTGCCGAAGACGTCGTTCCAGGTCGCGCGCACCAAGTCGTGGCCCGGCGCGTGTACGCCGGTGGCCAGCAGGTTCACGACCTCCACGTCGCTGCGGCCGCCCAGCAGCGGCGCGATGAGCGGCTGGACGACCGACAAGGTGCCGTCGGCGGCGCGGGCGTCGCCCCAGGCCTCTAGGTAGTGGGTGGCCGGCAGGTGCCACTCGGCGAGACGCGAGGTCTCGTCGAAATGGGTCGAGAGGTGCACCGCGTGCGCGACCTTGCCGAGGGCGTCGGCGAAGCCGACGTCGCCCGGAGCGTCGTAGGCCGGATTGCCGCCGAGGACGACCAGGGTGTCGACGGCCTCCGACTCGACGGCGGCGGTCAGCGCACGCAGGGCGTCGGGGCCGCCGTAGCCGGCGCCATCGAGCTCGTGGAGCGTCACCGTGGTCCCCAGGGCGCCGAGGGCCTGGTTGATCGCCAGGGCCAGGGCGTGGACGGCGGGCGGCTGCCGCCGGCCGGCGATCACCAGGGCGGCGTCGCCGGCGGCCCGCAGGTCGGCGGCGATCGTCCGCAGCCGGCCCTCGAAGCCCGCGGGCGCGTCGCTGGCCGGGGCCGCGACGCCGAGCTCGCGGGCCAGTGCGGCGGCGAAGCCGGCGACCGCGCCGCTCTTCATCCGCAGCCGGTGATCGGCGGCGGCGCCGGTCAAGGTGTACGTCGATTCGACGGCGTAGAGCCGGCTCATGGCGTCGTCCGTCGACTCGACTCGACGCCCCTGGGAGAAGCCGCGGGCGTTGCGCACGCTCTCGGACTCGGTGTGGAGGAAGTCGGAGTCGAGCGCCAGCACCACGCGCGCCCGATCGAGATGGTAGACGGGGCGGTGGGCGCCGCCGGTGGCGAGCTCGACGCCGGCGAAGACGTTGGCGTCGCCCGCCGGCTCGTAGACGACCCAGCGCGCCGCCGGGAAGCGTTCCGCGAACGCCGCGCGCAGGCGCGCCAGCGTCGGCGACGAGTAGGCGGCGGAGAGCACCGCCAGCCCTGAGCCGTCGCCGAGCGCGCCGGCGCGCTCCTGCCAGAACGCCTCGAAGTCGGCCCAGGCGGCGAAAGCGTGGCCGCCCTCCGCGGCGCGGCGACGCACCCGGGCCGAGCGGTCGGGATCGTAAAGGCCCAGGATCGACGCCTGCCCCCAGGCGCTCGCCGCGCCCCGCGACGACGGGTGCAGCTCGTTGCCCTCGATCTTGGTCGGCCGTCCCTCGTGGCTCTCCACCACCACGCCGTAGGCGTCGGTGGAGAGCGGCATCGTGGTGGCGTAGTGCTTGGGGACGCCGGGGATCACGGTCTCCGGCGCCGCCACGTAGGGCACGATGTGCTCGACCGGCCGGCGGCAGCCCTGGAGGCCGGCGAAGGCGAACGACGCTCCCATGATCGTCAGCATGGTGCGCCGGCTCACGGCGTCCGGCGGCGCCTCGGCGCCGTCGGGGAGCTCGGGCGTCGCGGCCTCTTGGAAAGCCGGCGAGTCGAGCAGCCGGTCGAGGCTGCGCCAGTATCGACGGGTGGTGGGCAGAGTGGTTTCCTTCAACGGATTCGATCCCCCGATCGATAAGGGTCCGGCGGTCTATCTATGGCAGGCGCTGCAGTCCTCGGGCGGAGCGATCTGTCTCTCGGCGATGAGCTGGGCCGCGAGCGTCGCCTGGTCCTTCGGCGGGCTCCAGGTCGTGTCAGTGATCTCGTCGAAAGGCCGCAGGTGGTCGTCGGGCCGCCGGTGGCACTCGAGGCACCAGCCCATGGAGAGCGGCTCCTGCTGGGTGACGACCTCCATCGAGCGGACGTCGCCGTGGCAGCTCTGGCAGCCCACGCCGGCGCGCACGTGGACGCCGTGGTCGAAGTAGGCGTATTCGGGCACCTTGTGGACGCGCACCCAGCGCATCGGCCGGTCGCCGGCGGCCGAGGCGACGATCGGCGCCAGCAGCGGGCTGTCGCGCTTGACCAGGGAGTGGCAGTTCATGCAGACCTGGGTAGGGGGCACCGAGGCGACGGCCGCGACCTCGACCTGGGCGTGGCAGTAGCGGCAGTCCATCTCGAGCTCGCCGGCGTGGAGCTGGTGGCTGAAGGCCACCGGCTGGACGGGCCGGTAGCCCACGTCGGTGTACTCGGGGGAGAAGTAGTACCACGCGAACGCCGAGCCGGCGATCGACGCGATGCCGAGCCCTGCGACGAGGTAGAGCGGCACGCGGTTGGTCCACTGCGGGAAGATCTGCGGCAAATCTGCTCTCCGAAGAAGCTCCGCTCCTGAGGCCTCGGACAGGCCCCACTGGTCTCTGAGCGCGGGAAGAATAGCGGCGGCTCCGGGGGCTGTCAAGGAGGCGGGGCCGCGGACCGTCCTCCGGGCCGGAGAGGAGGCTGCGGCCTCCTGGAGACGTCGTCTTCCTGCGGTGTGGGCGGACCTCGTCGAGCAGGAGTGGTGGCGCGGCCGGTGTGGTAGGCTGGGACCGAACGAGCCGGTCCTCGTCACGTCGCAAGGAGAGCCGACAATGTACAAAGGCACAGTCAGGAAGGGTACCGTGGTCCTGGAGCCGGGAGCCAGCTTGCCGGATGGAGCCGAAGTGCGAGTCGCCCTCGCGAGCGAGCCGGCGAAGCGCGTTCCCGCGACGGACTTCCGCGCTGAGAAGGAGAAGATGTGGCAAGCCCTGCGAGGGATGGCAGGCGGAGTCTCCGTCGAGGAAGTGCTGGAGAACGTCTACCTTCTCTACAAGATCGAAAAAGGGGTCCGACAACTGGACGACGGCCAAGGCGTATCGCATGAAGAGGCGCGGCAGCGTTTCAGCCGATGGCTCGAATAATCTGGTCCC
>DASWIG010000569.1:0-1536 GCA_036397835.1 Thermoanaerobaculia bacterium | reverse complement strand
GGTCACCGGCCTCGGGCCGGAGGACTTCGAGCTCCGGGTCGACGGCCAGAGCGTGGCCGTCCGCTACTTCGCGGCGCCCGCGCCGGCGGAGGCTCGCCCGCGTGAGCGGCCGCTCTACCTGGCGATCTACCTCGACCGCGCTTTCCTGCGGCCGGGCGACGCCGGTGACCTGGTGCCGGCGCTGCGGCGCTTCCTCCACGAGCGGATCGGACGCCGGGACCGGGTGATGCTCGTCGCCGCCGACCGCGGGGTCGAGGTGGTTCAAGGTTGGACGAGCCTGGTCCCGGCGATCGACACTTCGCTGGGCGAGGAGCTGGCGAAGCCGGGACGCGGTCTGCGCGTCGAGTCGGATTACCGCGACCTGCTGCGGGCCATCGAACGGACGCTCGAGGAGGGCACCGATCTGGCGGCCCGCGATCCGGACCAGCACGCCAAGGCCCTGCTCTCCCGCATCGACGGCTTCGCCGAGGAGTGCGCCCGCGACGTGCGCCTCGGCGCCGACCAGCTCCGGCAGACGGTCGCCGGCCTCGCCGGCGTGCCGGGGCGGACGGTGGTGCTCTACGTGGGCGGCCAGTTGCCGGTCCGCGTGGGGCCCGCTCTCTTCGACGCCTGGCAGAGCGCCTTCGGCCGCAAGTCCGCGCGCTGGCAGACGCCCGCGACGCCGGGAGCCGGCGGCGGCGCTCCCGGTACCGGCACGACCGGCTTCGAATCGATCCAGGCACCGGCGGCGGAGCTCGACGGCGGCGAGCTCTTCGGCCGCGTCGCCCAGCTCGCGAGCGCCAACGGCGTGCGCTTCTACGCTCTCCAGGCCGACTCGCTGCGGGCATCGGCGGCAGCGGCGTCGACGCGCGGCAACCTGGCGCTGGCACGGGAGAGCGGCGGCGCGCAGTGGGACCTCGGCCGCACCCAGGGCGCCGCGTCGCGCCGCGCCTTCGAGGAGCTGGCCGAGGCCACCGGCGGCCGTGCCCTGGCCGGCTCCCGCGACTTCGACGCCGCGCTCGGCGAGGTGCGCGGCGAGCTCGACGGCACCTACTCCCTCGGCTTCGACCCGCCGGCCGCCGCCGACGGCCGGCCCCACGCGGTCGAGGTGCGGCTGCGCGGAGCGCGCGAGAAGCTGGCCGTGCGCCACCGCCGCGCCTTCGTCCACCGCACGGCGGACCAGGAAGCCGCCGCCGCCACCGTCTCGGCCCTCCTCTTCGGCGCCGCCGACAACCCGCTCGGCGCCGCGGCGGAGGCCGGCGCCGCGGCGGCGGACGGCGGCGGGCGGTTGCGCGTGCCGCTGACGATCAAGGTGCCGCTCGCCCGCCTCGCCCTGGTCGCCGAGCCGCGCGTCCACGCCGGCCGGCTGTCGCTGTTCGTGACCTCGGGCGACCTCGAGCGCGGCGTCGCGCCGGTGCGCTCGGCGCGGGTGCCGGTGCGCATCGCGCACGACGAGATCCTCGACGTGCTCGGCCGTCACCTCGAATACACGCTCGAGGTCGACGCCGAGCGCGGCGCCCGGACGGTGGCGGTGGGCGTGCGCGACGACTTCGCGCC
>DASWIG010000568.1:0-15142 GCA_036397835.1 Thermoanaerobaculia bacterium | reverse complement strand
TCGACGGCCAGGGACGTCCAAGCCCGTGGCGACGCGAGAAACCGGTGTCCATGGACGTCCGATCCCGCGTCAAAACGACCGGCTGACGGCGATCACAGGACGTCTACAGGCAAAACGGGTGACGGGACGGCGGTCGGAAGCTCGCTGTCAGGATTGGCCGGCTTCCATGGCGGTCCGAACGCCCGCGTGCCGCGTCCGCGCGTTCCCACGACTGCCCGCACGTCCGTTTTCTGGCTTTATCGCCCGCCATCTCCGTCGGGTGTTCGGTTTCCGGACGACGCGGGCAGAGGTAAACGTCGTGGCTGGCTAGACGAAGATCTCTTCGTCACGGTGATACCGGTTGCCGGATCCGTGACCTCGCCGCTGGTGTAGGTCTGCGGCTTGCGGCCGGGCTGGAGGACGCCGAGGGTCTCGATCATCGGCTGCAGGATCCAGCACGCCTTGACGCCGGCGGCAAGGTAGGCTTCGGCCTTGCGCATGAGCTCGTCCATCGTCTGCTTGGGCGAGAGGATCTCGACCGTCAGCAGCGGCGGCTCGGTCATGCGGACCTCGTCGTGCTGCCAGTCGGTCTCCAGCCTGGGGTAGACCGTGACGTCGGGAGTGAACGGCTGGCCGTCGAGCTCCAGGGAGAGCTCCGGCAGGATCGAGTACTCGTCCTTGAAGCGCAGCAACGCCGCGAGGAGGTTGATCTGTGCTATCGCATGGTTCTTGCTCGGCATGGGCTTGCCTCGCTCCAGCTCGTACTCCGACAGGGTCTGGACCGCTTCCATGGTGCTTCTCCTATCCGGTCGACGTCGCGGTGCCCTCCGATGAGCTCCGGAACGCCTGCCAGGATCTTAACAGGCCGCAGCGGTCATCCGCGGATTTCGTATCCCAGCAATCGTTGGCCATAGTAGTTGGCGGGGTAGAATAGGCGTGGACCGGCCAAGGAGACCAACCATGACCACCGCTTCCCCGACCTCGCGCTGGCGCGCGCCGCTGCACGGCGCCGCCAATCCATCGTCCGCGAAGCAGGGCACCACGCCCGGCAGCTTCGCCCTGCGCGCCGACGTCGGCGGTCCTCTCGCCTTCGCGTCGCCCGACACGCCCGGCATGCCGCCGCCGTCGCGGCAGACGGCCGCGGACTTCAATCCGGCGCCGCGCGGCGCCGACCAGGCCGTGACTCAGCTCGAGAAAGCCCGGCTCGGCCTGGTGACGCCGCAGATGCGGCGCGTCGCCGAGCGCGAGCCGCACCTGACCGCCGAGCAGGTGCGCGACGAGGTGGCGGCGGGGCGCATGATCGTGCCGGCCAACCGCGTTCACCTCTCCTACCGGCTCGATCCGATGGCGATCGGCCGCGCCGCGCGCACCAAGATCAACGCCAACCTCGGCGCCTCGCCGGTCTCGTCAGGCACCGAGGAGGAAGTGGAGAAGCTGCGCTGGGCCGTGCGTTGGGGCGCCGACACGGTGATGGACCTCTCCACCGGCGGCGACCTCGACGCCTGCCGCGACGCCATCGTGCGCGAGTCGACGGTGCCGATCGGCACCGTGCCCATCTACTCGATGATCCTCGGCCGCCGCATCGAGGACCTGACCTACGACGTGATCCTCGAAACCATCGAGCACCAGGCGCGCCAGGGCGTCGACTACTTCACCGTCCACGCCGGAGTGCTGCGCGAGCACCTGCCCTTCGTGAAGGACCGCCTGATCGGCATCGTGTCGCGCGGCGGCTCGATCCTCGCCAAGTGGATGCTCGTCCACGGCCGCCAGAACCCGATGTACGAGCTCTTCGACGAGATCTGCGACCTCATGCGCGAGTACGACGTCGCCTTCTCGCTCGGCGACGGCCTGCGCCCGGGGGGCCTCGCCGACGCCACCGACGAGGCCCAGATCGCCGAGCTCGAGACCCTGGGCGAGCTCACCGAGCGCGCCTGGGCCAAGGGCGTGCAGGTGATGGTCGAGGGGCCGGGGCACGTGCCCTTCGACCAGATCGAATACAACATGAAGCTCCAGCGCCGCATCTGCCACGGCGCGCCCTTCTACGTGCTGGGGCCGCTGGTGACCGACGTCTTCCCGGGCTACGACCACATCACCAGCTCGATCGGCGCCACCGCGGCCGCCTTTCACGGCGCCGCCATGCTTTGCTACGTGACGCCCAAGGAGCACCTCGGGCTGCCCAAGCGGGACGACGTGAAGCAGGGCTGCGTGGCCTACAAGATCGCCGCCCACGCCGCCGACGTGGCCCTCGGCATCCCCGGCAGCCGCAACTGGGACGACGAGCTCACCAAGGCCCGCGCCGCTCTCAACTGGGAGGAGCACTTCGAGCTCGCCTTCGACACCGACACGGCCCGCGCCTTCCACGACGAGGACCTCGACGTGGACACCGACTTCTGCGCCATGTGCGGCCACGACTGGTGCAGCGTGCGCATCTCCAAGGAGATCGCCGAGTTCGCCTCGGGCAAGGACGCGGCCTACGCCTGGGACCGCCCGAAGATCACCGCCGCCCTGACCAGCGAGCAGCGCGAGATCCTCGAGCAGCGCGGCGTGCTCGACCCCGCGGAGATTCACCGCCTGGCGTCGAAGACGCGGCGCGCCATGACCGGCGGCGAGAGCGGCAAGGCGTCGTGCCACAGCGACTACGTTGCCGCGCCGGCGGCGCGGCAGCTCCAGGAAGAGCGGCTCGTGCCGATCCGGAAATCCCCCCCGGCCCCCCTTTTTCAAAGGGGGGAGACGGAGGCTTGAAGCCTTTCGATCCCGCGGCGCGGCCCGTCGGCGTGGTGGCGCTCGCCCGGGTCGTGCTCTCCGTCTTCTTCCGCCGGGTCGAGGTCGAGGGCACGGAGCGGGTGCCTCGAGACGCGCCGCTCATGGTGGTGGCCAACCACGTCAACGGCATCATCGATCCGGCGGTGCTCCTGGGCTTCCTGCCGGTGCGTCCGCGCTTCCTGGCCAAGAGCACCCTGTGGTCGAATCCCGTCCTGCGGCCCTTCCTCGGCCTGGCGGCGGCGATCCCGGTCTACCGGCGCCAGGACCCGGGGGTCGACGCGTCGAAGAACGTCGAGACCTTCGCGGCGTGCCACGAGGTGCTCGCCGCCGGCGGCACCATCGCCCTCTTCCCGGAGGGCCGCAGCCACAGCGAGCCGGCCCTCGCCGAGCTCAAGACCGGCGTCAGCCGCATCGTGCTCGAGGCCGAGGCCAAGTACGGCGGCATCGGCAGCCGCATCCTGCCGGTGGGTCTGACCTACGACGACAAGGGACGCTTCCGCTCCCGGGTGCTGATGGCGATCGGCGAGCCGCTCGACCCGGCGGCCGAGCTCGCGCTCCACGCCGGCGACCCGCAGGCCGCCGTGTACTCGCTCACCGAGCGCGTGCGCGACGCCCTCGAAGCCGTGACGCTCAACTTCCCTTCCTGGGAGGAGGCGCGGCTGATCGAGCGTGCCGCCGAGATCTTCGCGCGGCCGTCGGCCGAGCTGCCGAGCGAGCCGTCGCTGGGCGAGCGCTTCGACCTGCGCCGCGCCTTCATCGCCGGCTACGCCCACCTCCGCGAGGCCTGGCCGGAGGAGGTCGAGGAAGTCGCGCGGACGGTGCGCGCGTACGACGAGCGTCTGGCCCACTATCGCCTGTGGGACGTCCAGGTGGCGGCGGGCTATCCCACGGGACGGGTGGCGCTCTTCGTCCTGAAGAGCCTGGCGCTGCTGCTGCTGCGCCTGCCCCTGGCGGCGGCGGGGATCGCCGTCAACTACCCGCCCTACTGGGCCGTGGGCCGGTTGGCGCGCCGGCTCGCGGACTCGCCCGACCTGCCGGCGACCTACAAGGTCTTCGGCTCGCTCATCCTCTACCCGCTGACGTGGACGTCGTGGTCGATCGCCGCCGGCCTCGCCGGGGGCCTGTGGCCAGCGCTGGCGGCCCTGGCGCTCGGGCCGCTGACGGGCTGGTTCGCGCTGCGTTTCTACGAGCGGCGGCGCTACTTCCAGGGCCAGGCGCGGGCGTTCCTGCTGCTGCGCAGCGCCCATCCGGGCGTCGAGGAGCTGCGGCGTCTGCGGGGGGAGGTGCTGGGGGCGGTGGAGAGGCTGGCGGAGGCCTATCGGACCGGCGCGACGCGCGCCAGCGCCCGCTCGACGGCCGCGTCGTCCACCAGCTCCACGTCCTCCTGATACTTGAGCAGCACGCCGAGCGTCGCCCGGCGAGCGCTCCGGACCTCAGGCGCTTTCCCTGGTCAGAGGACCGTCCGATCCGCCCTCAGGATGGACACCTCGTAAGGCTCGAGCTTGCTGTCCGCCGTCATGAGCCGCATCTCTTCGGCTTGAGCCTGGGCGATCAGCATGCGGTCGAATGGGTCTCGGTGGTGCAATGGCAGTGCCGCCGCTCTCCACGTATGGCCCTGGTGGATGGCAAGGGGTTGGATACCGTTCTCCGCCAGGGTCGCGGGGATGTATCGATCCGGGGGTTGGGGGAGCTTCAGCTTACCGGCCGCGTGCTTGATGGCGATCTCCCAGGTGCTCGCGGCGGAGAGGAAGAGCTCCTGCCCGCCCTCGACGAGGAGCTCTCGCGCCGGCTCCGAGAGCCGTTCCACGGCACCGTTCATCCACAGCCAGACGTGGGTGTCAAGCAGGATCGGCGTCGTCGCCATCGAAGAGCGCCTCCAGCTCGGGCATCGGGGCGTCGAAGTCGTCGGCGATGAAGATCTTGCCCTGGTCCTTCCCCAGCACCCGCCGCTTTCCGCTGGCCCCGACCGGCGTCAACTTCACCAGCGCCGTGCCGTTCCTGGCAATAACGATCTCCTCCCCCGCCAGCGCTTCGTCGACCAGCCGGGAGAGGTGCGTCTTGGCGAAGTGGAGGTTGATCTCCCTCATAGAGGGAGCTTAGTCCGACTGGCGGCTAATGTCAATAGCGGCGCAGCGGACATGCCTCGAACTCCTCGTCCGCGCGGTCGAACTCGTCGATCTGCAGCCCAGGCGAAGCCTCGCCGTCGTTCGGCTCGATCGCCGCAGTGGAAACGTCCCTGCGGGTGGACGCCTCAAGCCATCGAGGACGTCGACACCATCTGCGAGTTCATCGCTCGGGATGCTCCGAGGCGTATCAGGCGGACGCGACGCGCTCCAGCGTCCGCGCGACGGCCGCGTCGTCCACCAGCCCCATGCCCTGACTCTCGAGAAGCACCTCGAGCGACGCGCCGTCGTTCTCCACCACCTCTTTTCTTCTTGAAATCTTTCTTAAGACAAACCGATAGTAGACCTTGTTCCCAAAGAGACCGACGCTGAGGAATAGGCGTCCGAGCGCCGACGAGGGGCCGTGGAGCAACTGGCGAGAACCTACGAGGACGGCGCCACGCGTTCCAGCGTCCGTGCGACGGCCGCGTCGTCCACCAGCTCGACGTCCTCCTGATACTTGAGCAACACGCCGAGCGTCGAGCGCACGTTCTCCGCCGTCAGGGTCGTGGCGTCGAGGGCCACCAACGCCTGCACCCAGTCGAGGGTCTCGGCCACGCCGGGACGCTTGTAGAGGTCGGCCTCGTGCAGCTCCTGGACGAAGGCCACGACCTCGCGCGAGAGCCGCGCCGGCGCCTCGGGCACCTTCGCCACCACGATCTGGTGCTCCTTCTCGAAGGACGGATAGTCGATCCAGTGGTAGAGGAGCGCGAGATCCGCCTGCTCAGGTACTCATGCGCAGTCGGCAGGCGATCCGGCCCCTGCCACCTGCCGCCCATGAGCTCCAGGAACCGCTGTCGGCGGTTGCAGGATGCAGTCCATGAGCTCCATGAACCGCTGTCGGCGGTTGCAGGATGCCGTCCATGAGCTCCATGAACCGCTGTCGGCGGTTGCGGGATGCCGTCCATGAGCTCCATGAACCGCTGTCGGCGGTTGCGGGATGCCTTCCATGAGCTCCATGAACAGGGTCTCTACACTGCACGGACACGTTCATAAGCGCCGCGAACGGTTTTCGGCGACTGCCAGGAGGCGCCGGCAACGCCTGCGAACGGTTTTCGGCAACTGCCAGGAGGCGCCGGCAACGCCTGCGAACGGTTTTCGGCGACTGCCAGGAGGCGCCGGCAACGCCTGCGAACGGTTTTCGGCAACTGCCAGGAGGCGCCGGCAACGCCTGCGAACGGTTTTCGGCAACTGCCAGGAGGCGGCGGCAACGGGAGTCCATGGAGCGCAACCCACTAAAACTAAAGGACTTGGGATCCGCGTCGATCTCCGGACTAAAAAAATTCGCGAATCTCGGCGACAAGCTGGTGAATCTGCGCCGTCGACCTCGATATCGGAGTGTTGCCGCGCTGCGAGGCAGCGAATGGAAGATACACCTCCCCGCGCGTCGCGTCGTCGACTGCAGTGCGGAGCCCGTGTTGTGCCACGTCGCGAAGAAAACGGAATGCATCCAAGAGGTTGGATCGTCACGGGACCTCCTGAGCCCGGCTCACGCCGGAAACGCGCTCCAGCGTCCGCGCGACGGCCGCGTCGTCCACCAGCTCGACGTCCTCCTGATACTTGAGCAGCACGCCGAGCGTCGAGCGCACGTTCTCCGCCGTCAGGGTGGTGGCGTCGAGGGCCACCAACGCCTGCACCCAGTCGAGCATCTCGGCCACGCCGGGACGCTTGTAGAGGTCGGCCTCGCGCAGCTCCTGGACGAAGGCCACGACCTCGCGCGAGAGCCGCGCCGGCGCCTCGGGCACCTTCGCCACCACGATCTGGTGCTCCTTCTCGAAGGACGGATAGTCGATCCAGTGGTAGAGGCAGCGGCGCCGCAACGCGTCGTGGACCTCGCGGGTGCGGTTCGAGGTGACGACCACCGCCGGCGGACGCCGGGCGCGCACGGTGCCGATCTCCGGGATGGTGATCTGGAAGTCGGAGAGCAGCTCCAGCAGGTAGGCCTCGAACTCCTCGTCGGCACGGTCGAGCTCGTCGATCAGCAGCACCGGCGGACGCTCGCCGTCGCTGGGCTCGATCGCCTCGAGCAGCGGCCGGCGCAGCAGGAAGTCGCGGCTGAAGATGTTGCGGCGCGCCGCGCCGAGGTCGAGCTGGCCCGCCGCCTCCCGCAGCCGGATCTCGAGCATCTGGCGGCTGTAGTCCCACTCGTAGACCGCGGTCGAGACGTCGAGCCCCTCGTAGCACTGGAGACGGATGAGGCGGGTGCCGAGGATCGCCGACAGCACCTTGGCGACCTGCGTCTTGCCCACGCCCGGCTCGCCCTCGAGGAAGAGGGGCTTGCCGAGCCTGAGCGCCAGGAAGATCGCCGTCGCCAGGCTGCGCTCGGCGAAGTAGAGCGCGCCGGCGAGACGCTCCTGGAGCTCCTCGATCGACCGGGGAGCCGCCACCGACTCTGACAAGTCGGCGGCCGGAGACTGTGGGGGGCTCTGCATGGGCCCCTATCTTAGACGACCTGGGAGATAATGAGCCCGAACGCCATCACCTGAGGAGGCAAGCATGAACTTCACGGGAGCCAAGGCCCTCGTCACCGGCGGCAGCACGGGCATCGGCAAGGGCATCGCCGCCGCCCTGAAACGCGAAGGCGCCGACGTGACCATCACCGCCCGCCAGCGCGAGCGCCTCGAGCGCGCCGCCGAGGAGCTCGGCGTCGACTGGATCCAGGCCGACGTCGCCGTCGAGGAGGACGCCGTGCGCACGGTGCGCGAGGTCGTCGACCGTCACGGCCGCCTCGACGTCCTGATCAACAACGCCGGCTTCGGCTACTTCGCGCCGCTCGTCGAGATGTCGCTCGCGGACCTCGAAGCGGTCTACCGCACCAACGTCTTCGGCGCCTTCCTGATGGCGCGGGAAGCGGCCAAGCAGTTCATCGAGCAAGGCTCGGGCCACCTCGTCAACATCTCGTCGACCTCGGGCCTCAAGGGCGGCCGCGGCTCGACCGCGTATTCGTCGTCGAAGTTCGCCCTGCGCGGCATGACCGAGTGCTGGCGCGACGAGCTGCGGCGTCACAACGTGCGGGTGATCCTGGTCAACCCGAGCGAGGTGCTGACGGACTTCGCGTCGAGGGCCGGCTTCGACCAGGAGGCGTCGCCGAAGAAGCTGCGCCCGCGCGACATCGCCGACGCCATCGTCGGCGCGCTCAAGGTCGACGACCGGGGCTTCATCCCCGAGTTCTCGGTCTTCGCGACCAACCCGTTCTAGAGGCCCAGCCGGAAACCCTCAACCGGCCCTCCGGCAGACTCCGTCTGCCGGAAATCCCCCCTACCCCCCTTTCATTAAAGGGGGGACCTCTGACTGAGGAACTCTGAGCCCCCTTTCAGAAAGGGGGTTGGGGGGATTTGGCCGACGAAGTCGGCCTTCTCACGCGCGGCCGGAGGGTTTCCGGCCGGGCCTCTAGCGCCCGCCTCCGCCCATCTCCACCCGCCAGGCGCCGCGCCCGTGCGTGAACGCGAACAGCCATCGCCGGCCGCCGGGCGGCGTCACGACCTGGAGCGTCTCGGTGACGACGTGGGCGAAGCCCGTGCTCTCCACCGCCCAACGAATTCCTCCGCTCGTCGACGCGAAGACCCCCAGGTCGGTGCCGACGAAGAGACGGTCGCGATCGCCGGGATCGGCGACGATCGTGTGGACCGGGACGTCGGGGAGACGGCGGGGGCCGTTGCCGTCGAGCTGCCGCCAGGTGGCGCCGCCGTCGCCGCTCGTCCACACGTGCTTGCCGCCGAAGGTCGAGTAGGTGGCGTAGACGCGGTCCGCGTCCACGGGATCGAAGGCCAGCCACGACACGTATCCCGCCCGCGGACGCGCGGAAGGCCAGACGGTGCCCTCGCCGGCCGTCCGCGCCTGATGGTGGCGATGGACGGTGCCGTCGGAGAGACCCACCACGACGCGGTCCGGGTCGACGGGCGAGACCGCCACCGCCGACGTCAGGCCGCCGCTCGGCCACGCCGTCGACGCCGGACGCCAGGTCGCGGCGCCGTCCGCCGTCGTCCACAGGCGGCGGCCGCCATACCACAGGCGGTCGGCGTTGCCCGCCTCCATCACGAAGGGCACGATGAAGAGGAAGTCGCCGCTGTCGTCGAAATCGAAGCCGCCGTCCTGGTCGGTGATGCCGTCCGTCGCGGGCCGGAAGGTGCGGCCGCCGTCCGTCGACTTGAAGAGCGACTTGCCGAAGCTCTCGGCGTAGACGACGTTCTGCCCTTGCGGACGATCGGGGCCGATCGCCACGTAGCCGCCGTCGCCGCCGAGGACCTCGTCCCAGCCGTCGCCGCCGGCGCCGTCGGAGCCCAGGAGGGTGCCGTTGTCCTGGGTGCCGCCGAGGTAGCGGCGGCCATCGGGGAAGGCCGCACCGTGGTAGAACTGGGTCACGGCGTAGCCGTGGTTGTCCGAGCGCCAGCGCACGGCGCTCGCCGGCGCGCAGGCGGCGCGCGGCCCGAGAGCCTTGGCCGCGCGGGCGTTCGGCGTCACCCACACGCCGCCGTCGCCGGCCAGCAGCAGCGTCTGGTTGCCGGCGCCGTCATAGCCGGGATGGAAGACGACGGCGTGCTGGTCGGCGTGGGCCGAGTGCGGGGTGTCGTACCAGTAGGAGATCACGCCCCAGGAACGGCCGCCGTCGTCGGAGCGGAAGAGGTCGACGCCGCCGGCGAAGACCACCTCCGGGTCGGTCGGGTCGACTGCGAGGGCGTTGGCGTACCAGCCGAGGTTGATGTAGACGTCCTCGGGATCGCCGCCGCAGAGCGCCGTGGCGTACAAGGGGTTCGAGAGCAGCAGCGTGCCGAGCTTGTCGGCGTCGTCGTTGCGCGTCACCGCCCGCCAACTGCCGGCGACGCCGGCGCCGTCGGAACGGAACACGGCGTGGAGACCGTGCCGGTAGTTGCCGCCGGGCCCCGGGACGTGGCTCGCCGCGAGCGCGTAGACCACGTCCTGGTTCGACGGCGCCAGGGCGAGCGAGGTGCGGGCCATGCCCGCCTCGGCGAGCACCGGCACCCACGCCCCGCCGGCGTGGGCCCGCGGGTTGCGGTAGACCGTGGCCTGCTCGAAGGTGCCGCAGGCGGCGAAGACCACGTCGACGCGGCGGTCGGTGCGGAGGGCGAGATCGAGGCAGCCGCCGCGGACGTCGGTCGCCAGCACCCGCGTCCAGCTCAGGCCCGCGTCCAGGGAGCGCCACACCCCGGTGCGGGTCGCGGCGTAGAGGCGCCGCGGGTCGCCGTGGCTGACCACGATCTTGTTGACCCAGTGGAAGCCGGCGTCCGCGGTCGCGGAGAGAAGCGTCCACGTCGCGCCGCCGTCGATCGTCTTGAAGATGCCGACGCCGCGCGGCGCCAGCCGGATTTCGTACTGTCCTTCGCCGGTGCCGGCGTAGATCACGTCCGGGTCGCCGGGATCCATGGCGAGCGTGCTCACCGCGAGCGAGGGCAGAAAGTCGTCCAGAGGACGCCAACCGAGGCCGCCGTCCTCGGTCTTCCACACGCCGCCGGACACTCCCGCGGCCCAGCGGATGCGCGGCTTGTCGGGATGGACGAGGAGGGCGCGGGTGCGTCCGCCGACGTTGCCGGGGCCGAGAGGCTCCCACCTCGCGAGCTCGGCCTTGGGCACGATCCGGCCGCGCCTCTCCTCGGCCTTCGACGGCAGCTCGCGGCCGAGCCGCGCGGAGTGGCGAGGCAGGCGGTCCATGTGCTCCAGGGCGGTGGCGTAGAGCGCCGCCGGATCGACGCTCTTTCCCGGCGGTAGGCGCTGCCGGGCGTAGTAGCGTGCCGCGGCGTCGGGCCGGTCGTGAGGACTGCGCTGACGTTCCGGGATCGTGGCGTCGTCTCGCGACGGCGTCCCGAGCCCGAGAGCCAGAGCGGACAGGGCGAGCAGGGAAAGCGTCCTCAGGGAACGGCTCATGAGACCTCCTGGGTGAACGGCTTGCTCGTGAGAGTACCCCGGCGGGCGGAATCCTTCGCTTGGCGGACGGATGGGAGCCGGGCAGGGGGCCCTTCAACGCAGGAGGAAGCCTTCACCGAGCGGATCCTCCGGATCGACGACGAGCTCGGACCGGCCGGTCGTGCCGCGCGCGATCAGCTCGCGGAAGTCGCCGGGCGCGCAGGCGACGCCGGCGTCGGCGGCGGCCACGCAGGCGTAGAAGGCGCCGCCGTAGGCGAGGTCGTAGCGCAGGCGCCCGAGCCCCGGCACCTCCACCTCGGCGTCCAGCTCGACGACGAACGAGGGCACGTTGAGGAAGCGCACGCGGCCCACGCGTCCGTTGTCGAGGCGAGCCCAGGCCGTCACCAGGCCGGCGGGGGTGTCGAGCCCCACCCGGGTCTCGGGCTCGACGGCCGGCAGCAGGCCCATCTCGAGCGCCACCTTGGCGAGAGCGATCACGCCGTGGCCGCACATCGTGCTGTAGCCCTCGTTGTGCAGGAAGACCACGCCCAGGTCGGCGCCCGGGGTCACCGGCGCGGTGAGGAAGCAGCCGTACATGTCGGCGTGTCCGCGCGGCTCCCACATGAGCACGCGGCGCAGGCCGTCGAGGTGCTCGCGGGCCCAGCGCCGGCGCTCCAGGATCGTCGCGCCCACGAGCTCCGGCACCCCGCCGGTGACCACCCGGAAGGGCTCGCCGCCGGCGTGGGCGTCGATGGTGGTGAGGCGTCGCCAGTGCCGCGGGAAGTCTTTCATGGGGTGTATGGTAAGGCCGCTCATCGATCAAGCCTGACTCGGCTTCTCCTCGTACGTGAGCGCAAACACCGTATCCGTCAGCCACCGGCGATCCCGCCCGTCTTCCACCCGGTGTATCCCTACCCGGGGCGCGTCAACGTGCGCTACAAGCAGTCGGTCAACGGCTTCCTGACGTTCTGGTTCAAGAACCTGAAGGCGCAGGGGTTCGGGCGAGCCGGACGCCGTTCCTCTTCGGACTCTTCGCATCTCAGTCTTGGCAGACGATGAGACCGTGAGGGAAGGCCCGACGCGCGGGCAGCCAACTCGCTCGAGGCGTAAGTCTTCTCCCATACTTGACAGCCACACCGCGACGCTCTAGGCTTCCTCTGTCGCTACTGTCGCTAACAGAACGAAGGAGTAGAACATGAAGACCTTGAGTGCAGTGGTACTGGCGGCGTTGCTAGGGCTCGGAATCCTTGGTGGGACCTTCGCCTCGCCTGTTGAGGAGGGCGATGGAGACGAGGAGACTCAAGATACATGGTGTGGCTTTCAGTGCGATAAGTTGAGATATAACTGGATGTGCTTTGAGCCAGCGGATCGGTGCTGCTGGGAGTCGGCTACCGGTGACGTCTGTGGCGATTCTTCGGCATGTGAAGATTGCCCTGACGTCGGTCAAGGGGATGGCGGATTCTGACCGAAACGGAGAACTGTCAGCGATGGAGCGTCGCTCAGTCAACGGTCTAGTTCTGAGTCTGATCCTTCTCCTCTGCACTTGCCCTCCGGTCTGGAGTGCAGAGCCTGAGGATTCAGGGTACTTGCTCGACCCCTCGACGGGTGAAATCGACGGCAAGATCGCTGTAGCCGTCTATCCCGTCACATATGTCGACAGCCGTGTAGATCAGTTCTTAGACCCGCAGGGATTCGAGGCTCACCTCACGCCGGAGGACGATCCTGAGGTGGAGCTCGTGTTCCCCTGCGGCTCTTGGTTTCAACCCCCTGCCCGAAAGCGCTATCGAGTCTGGATCGAGGGAAATGGGCAGATGTCACCGTATTCGTCCAAACTGATCTACGGTGGAGGACTATTTCAGGGACGAGGCCTACCCGCCGCATTGCCGGTAGTCGCTGCCGGTCGGGTCGTTGTCCCGGCCGGCATCGGCGAGAGTTCCCATCTCGAGTTGCGGCTTATTCGCGCAGTCGATCATCTTGAGGGACACTTGGCGCGTTGGGAGCTTTCCCGACGAAGGAGGACCGACGAGATCGGAGAAGGGATACTGATGCCTCATGGACCGGCTATCGGCGGGCTCTGGGATCGGCGCCGACAGACCTATGTAGCGCTGAGTCGACCATTCGAAGTGAAGGCAGGCGCGAGCGTGGAAGCTCCGTTGGAGCTGCCCATCGATGTCGCGCACCTGGTGGTCCAAGTCAAACGGCGCGTGGGAGCGTCAACCATTGACGGGTACGACGTGCAGATGAGGCTTGCTCGCGCAGGCACTGAGACGGCCCCGGACGTGAAAGTATCGACAGCGACCACCGTCTACGCCTTTTGGTACGACTTGGATCCTGGACCGGCCGTACTGGCTGCGGATTCACCGGATGACTTTCTGGATCGCCAGAGCCTCGACTTGCTTCCGGGTGAGATTGAGCGCATAACGGGCAGCCTGAGGGCACGGCCAGGCCTGGACGTGCAGATCGACCTTCCGGCAGCGATGGAGGACGAGGACTTGTCTTTGGAGGTTCTTTCTGTTCCGGACGAGAGCGTGATCGCAACTCAGGCGCTTGCCCATAACATGCGCACCGTTCGCTTTGATAAGTTGTCACCTGGCCTTTTCAAGGTCGTCCTCAAGACTTCTGTCGGTTCCTTCTCGCGCCAGGTCGATCTTTCTGAGGGTGAGGACGGCTTCTTGCTACTTGAGCCGGCCCTCATAGTCGTCTCTGGAACCGTGTACCGTGGAACCGACGGCCATCCGGCACAACTGGAATTTCACACCGTACGGCGCACTACTGCGGAAGCCCGAGCCGACGACCTCGGCGCCTATCAGGTAATGCTGATTGAGCCGCTGCGAAGCGTTTCTATAAAGCTCGCCAGCACCGATGAAGCACCCTTTTTCGAGTTCTTCCCCAACGCAATCTCTGAGACTCAGGAACTCGATTTCAGAGTGCCAGCCGGTCGGTTTAGCGTCAAGGTCTTCAATGCCCTGAGCGGTGAAGCCATACCAGGAGCACAGATCCTACTTCGGAATCTGTTCGCGGCGAGGGGCGGGGATGAAGAGGAGAGTGGCGCCATCCGTCCACAGTCAGACATGACCGTAGCGCAGGAAGTCAAGACTGACGATTCGGGAGTTGCCCTACTGCCGCCACTTCGGAGTGGCAGCGTTGAGCTTCTGGCGTTAGCGGACGGCTACGCTAAAATGGATGAGCCGGTGTCAGCCGCGATTATCGACCCGGACAAGGATCAGACCTTCGAAGTTCCTCTGCGGCCAATGGGATCGACCGTAGCCCTTCGGCTCACGTTGCCGGACGGAACTGCGGCTGCGGACGCTGAGATTCTCCTTGTCCAAGACCTTGGTGGCAGTGAGGTGCATTCAGGCCGGGCAGACGTCGAGGGAGTGGTCGAGGTACCCGGCGAGAGTCAAGGCGCAATCCTGCTAGCCAGACATCCCGCAGCAGGCTTTCTTGTGCGCCTCTGGACACCGATCGAGGGTGAAGAAGAGGTTCACTTGCAGCTATCTCCCCGCGCCGATCATCCCCTCCACGTTGTCGTGAAGGATCCCTCCGGAGAAGACGCCGTTCCACGAGCCGAGCTTGCGGTGTGGGTTAACGGCCACCGGCTATCAGGACGTATACTGGCTTGGCTGGCAGACGCGCGACCATCCGCAGATGCCAACGGCATCTGGAGAGGCTACAACTTTCCGCGGGGCGAGGTCTCGGTTTTAGCGTGGCGCCAGGTTGTGAGGGGTCAAGCCTACGCCGGCGTTCTCGATGGATTGGCCGTAGATATTGAGTTTCCGTGGCCAGACCGCATCGAGCTTCACGTCGTGCAATAGGAGCGAACCGCCGCGCGACCTGCGGCAAAAGGAACGAGGAAAGACCACCGGTGACTCCGGCGGCATGCGGTGTCGGGCGGTCAGTCGCCCAGCAACTCGCGCTCAAGGTCGTCGAACACGTCCTGCCGGAGGGCGGCGACCGCCCTCGACCGCCGATCCGACCTCGTGGCGCTCCAAGCTCGTCTTCTTCCACAACGAATACGCCCAGCCCTTGCCGCCCGCCCTCGCTCTCGCCGGCCGCGGCGTCGTCGCCGGCGCCGGACTGGCAGAGCACAGCGCCCTCCTCGCCGGCGGCGACGCGCCGTCTCCGACCCGCCCGACCACCGCGTCCACACCGCCGCCGGCCTGTGGACCTACCGGGGCGCCCTTCACGGCAAGGTCGCCCTCGAGCACCCCTTCGACCTCACGGACGGCGATGGGGCGGTCGCACCGGATCGCCGGCAGCATACATATAACGGTTCCACCGCTGCGAAGTCATCGTCGGTTTCCGCTGTGACTTCGGATCAACGGCCACGAAGCGTCCCAGACCGGGACTACAATACCTGGCGTGCATGTAATCGAGGG
>DASWIG010000567.1:0-6558 GCA_036397835.1 Thermoanaerobaculia bacterium | reverse complement strand
CCGCGCCGGCGGCATGGCGTCGATCGCGGACCAGGTCGTCCCGAGGTTCTTTTCCGGCCGTTTCGGATCCCGAAAACCAGAATCGGCAGGCGAAGCCTGCCCTACGAGACCGGATCCCGAAGACCGCGAGCCCGAGATCTTCTCGCGGGCGCGGGCCACGCTGCTCCGCACCCGCCCCGAGGGCTACGCGGCCTGTTGCGCCGCGCTGCGCGACGCGGACCTCAGGGGCGAGGTCGACAAGATCCGTCTGCCGTCTCTGGTCGTCGGAGCGTCCGAGGACGTGGCCACGCCGCCGGAGACGGCGAGGTGGCTGCACGCGAGGATTCCCGGCAGCGAGCTCGTCGTCCTCGAGGGCGCCGGCCACGTGTCGAACCTCGAGCGTCCGGCGGCTTTCGGAAGGGCCCTGGCCCGTCATCTCGACGGGAGCGCAAGCCCTGCGGTCCTCAAGGACTAAGTGCGGGTCTCGAGGCGGCGAATCCATCCGCGGCCGCGTCGGCGTCCACGTGTCAGCCGTCCGCGAGGGGCAGCCGGAACGCGGCCATCTCCTGGCCGTTGCGGACCAGCAGGAGGTCGCCGGCGAGCGCCGGGTGGTTCCAGGTCTTGCCTTCGATCGCCGGGAAGCGCGAGAGCTCCGTGAACTTTTCGGGCGCCGCCCCTACCAGCGCCAGCTCACCCCGCTCCGACAGCACCAGCAGCAGGTCCTGGTCGGCCAGCAGGACGAGCTGGCCGTTGCCGTAGCGTCCGCCTTTCCACGTGCGCCGGCCGTCCGCGAGGTCGATGCACGCGAGGATGGTGCCGTCGAAGCCGTAGGCGTGGCCCTGGTGGACGACGAAGTCGTTGAAATAGGGCTTCAGCCCGGCCGACGTCCAGCGCTCGGTGGCGGTCCATCCGCCCGCGCCGCGCGCGAGAGCGAGGCGGCGGATGCCGAGCCCTGTGCCGCTGGTGCTGATGCTGAACAGGACGTCGCCGTCCGCGGTCAGGGCCGGCTGCAGGTAATCGAAGCCGGGCCACGAGCTCTGCCAGAGGAGCGTGCCGTCGGCCGGCGCGACGCTCGCCGCGCCGGCGCCGTTCAATAGCAGGATCTGCGGCACGCCGTCGATCGTCAGCAGTTGGGGCGAGCTGTAGCTCTCGCGGCCGTCAGGGCCGATCCAGCGGAGATCGCCGGTGGCGCGCTCGTAGGCGACGAGCTTGCCCGCGGCGGCGACGACGACCAGGTCCTCGACCACCAACGGCGAGCTCGCGAAGCCCCAGCCCGGCAGCTTCACGCCGGCGTCGGCCGCCGCGTCGCGCGACCACAGGACGCCGCCGTCGCCGGCGTCGAGGGCGTTCAAGGTCCCGATCGCGCCCAGGGCGTAGACGTGGCCGTCGCTCACCGTCGGCGTTCCGCGCGGACCGGCGCCGGCGGCGGGCTCCCAGAACCGGGCCGCGTCGCTGTGCCTCCACACCGGCGCGCCGGTGGCCGCGTCGTAGGACGCGACGACCTCGTCGTCGCCGCGTTGCTCCTGAGTGTAGAGGCGGCCGCCGCTGACGGCGAACGAGGACCAGCCCGGTCCGATCGGCCGCCGCCACAGCTCGACCGGCGGCGTCCGCGACCAGTCGGTCGCGATCCGCACGCCGCGGACGACGGCGTCGCGATGGGGTCCGCGAAAGCCGGGCCAGTCGGGCCCGTCCGCCGGCGCCCCGGAGGAGCCGGGGAGAGTCGCCGCCGTCGGCGCCTTGCCGGGCTGGGCCAGGAGCCGCTGCTCGGGAGTCGGCGTCCACCGCCACGCGAGGTCCCAATGGAAGCTGCCGGAGACGCCGCCGGTCCGGAAGAGCGCCCACCCGCCGCACGCGAGCAGGATGGTGGCGGCCATCGCCGCCCACCGGGGCCCGGCGGCGAGGCGACGGCTGACCGCCGCCCAGAGCACGAAAGCGAGGCTCAGGACCGGGACGGCGAAGATAAAGTAGAGCATCGGTCCCCCCGTCCCGCCTCCGATCGACTCGTGGAGGAACCGTGGCGTCGCGGCCAGCGCGGCGACCATCAGGACGACGGCGCCCAGGCGCTCGGTCCAGGGCGCGCGACTCAGGAAGAGCCACCACAGGACGACCGCCAACCCACCGAGAAGACCGCTCATCATCACCAAGAGCCCGGCCTCGGGCTGGAAGACCGGGACGACGAGCCGCAGCAGCCACAGCAGCGCCACGACCGCCACGCCGGGCCACAGGCGGAGCGGTTTGCCGGGGGTCGGGGGGTCCGTTTGCACGTGGGTCATGAAAGGTCTCCTATGATCGGGTCGGGAGGGGGACCGTCGTCGGCCCCTATCGAAGGTCGGCAGCGATAGGTACGCCCTTCCGCGGCAAGATGTTCGCGGCGATTCACGAGCCGCTCAACAGGTACCGCCCCGGAACGCGGCTCTTGTCCACCGCGCTCTTGATGACCTGGAGAAGCTCAGGGCACTTCTGAGCCTCGTCGATCGTCACCGGCTGATCGCTCCGGAGCAGCGATTCCGGCTCCTGGCGGGCCGCTTCGAGCGTGGCGAAATCGTCGAGCGAGTAGTAGCGGCGACCCAGGAGAAGGGGATCCTGGCGCAGGAACGTGGTCTTGCCGGCCTGGCGCAGGCCCGTGACGACCACGACCGGCAACGCTTCGAGCGCCTCGCCCACGAGCGAGGCCAGCTCCCGCTGGCGATAGGTGGCCACTCGTCCAGCTCGCTGGGGCGATCCTGTGGTAGGCTCGGTACCGGACTGGCCAGGAGCCTAGAATGACCAGAGCTCATGCTAGCATCATCCGCGAGACCGTCACAGAGTATGACTCAATGAGTACCACTTCAGCTCTCGAGCGACTCTTGGCGCAGGGCCGGATCAGGCAAGCGACCTTGCGGCTCGTAGACCTCGGGTACCCCCCGTCAGCCCCTCACGACATCTCTATCAGCGACGCTTTGAGCGACCAGCGCTCCGAGAGATGAGATGCCGGAAGGGTTCCTGTACCTGGACTCCTCCGCCCTGGTGAAGCTGGTCCTACCCGTCGCTCATAACCATCGATACCGAAGTATTGGACATAGCCGCGGCGCTCGGGCCACCCGTTCTCCGCAGCCTCGACGCCATTCACTTGGCGTCGGCTATCGTCCTACAGCCCGATCTCGGCGCATTCATTGCGTACGATGTGAGACTCGCGGAAGCAGCGCGACAACAGGGGATTGCGGTCTTGACGCCTGGGGCGTCTGCGTCGTGACGGTCAGAGTTCCTCAGACGCCGGTACCGGCTGGCCGCCGCCTTCGTCCGGGCGAGCCACGTCCTCAACCACCGGATCGCGGTGGTCAAGGTATAGCCATGGACGCGCCGCATCTCCACAAATATCCGCGGACCCGCCATCTCGAGGGCTCACGGCTGCAACCCGGCGACGACGACCTCGGGCAGGTCGTTTGGTCGTCGCTCGCCGATCGATGGCTGGTGATCGAAGAGAAGGTCGACGGCGCCAACGCCGGCGTCAGCTTCGACGCGAACGGCCGTCTCTTCCTCCAAAGCCGCGGCCATTTCCTCACCGGCGGCGCGCGCGAGAAACATTTCGCGCTGCTCAAAACCTGGGCCGCCTGCCACCGGGAGAGATTGTGGGAGATCCTGGGGAGCCGGTTCCTGATGTACGGAGAGTGGGTCTTCGCCAAGCACACGACCTTCTATGACCGGCTGCCGCACTTTTTCCTCGAGTTCGACGTCTTCGATCGCGACACGGGGGAATTTCTCGACACCGATCGCCGCCGGGAAATGCTCCGATCCTCGCCGGTCGTCTCGGTCCCCGTGCTGCGTCAGGGACTGGGACGATACCTGCCGCGACCCGATGCCATGGTCGTCCGGTCCCTCTACAAGGGACCTCACTGGCGGGACCGATTGCGCTCTCAGGCGGCAGAGCACGGGCTCGACGTCGAGCGCGTGGTGAGGGAGACGGATCCCGCGGACGCCGCCGAGGGGCTCTACGTGAAAGTCGAGGCCGACGGCCGCGTCGTCGATCGACTCAAGTGGATCCGTTCGAGCTTCCTCACGGCGGTGACGGAGCCGGAAACGCACTGGTTGAACAGGCCCATCGTCCCCAACCTGTTGCGGGACGACGTCGATCTCTTTCGAGCCTGACCTGACGTCATGCAGTCCTTCTGCCCTCGGCTCCGGACTGGCTGCCTCCAGCACCCCAGGGAAGCTCGCCCGGTGGAGGTGCCGTTTGGTGGAGCAGTGGATCGAGGGCGTAGAACCGGCGTAGGCCAAGACCTGGTTCTTATTCGAGCCAAGGGTGTACCTCTCCTTCGAGGACCTTGGTGCCAAGGAAGCTCTTCGCCAGTTGCTTCTCGTTATTCTGGATGCGGTTCCTCAGGGTATCGCGGTTGTTCTCGAAGAACGCCCGGCGCCGCTTGAACCCGGGCAGCTCGGGCGAGAGATCTTCGAATCGCGGCAACCATCTCCAGAACCGCCGATCAACACAGAGCAACAGGAGCCGGAAAGCTGCCCATGCATGGATGTCGTCCTCAGCCGCGAGAAAGCGAGAGTACTGGTGCTGTGCCCATTGGTTGCGGCGCCAATTATCGAGCGCCTTGTCAGCAACCCTCGTCAGCCAGCACTCGGGCCTCTGCGCGGCATGCGCCTCGAGGATATCGAGTGCCGTGCTCACGCTAGAAAAACCCAGCAGGATAAGAGCGCGAGCGCGTCTCTTTACAATCCCGGAGCTCAGATCCTCCTGACAGAGATTCCACAACCACGCCGCACCATTGCCGTGCTCAGCCACCAACACGAGCTCGAGAAGCTGCTGGTCGGTCCGGCAGTAGTCGAGACGTCTCCCCCACTCCTCGCGGGCTTCCTTCGTCGAAGGAGTCTTGAAGAGAAAATAGTCCAGCCTTTCAATCCCGTTTGCCGTAATCTGCACCGGAAGCGGTTCTCTCTTCAGACGCCAGTAGAGCTCGAATCCGCCCTTAAGAGACTGCCGCAGTAGAACGTCGCACAACCCCTCGTAAAAGGTCGACGCCATCAGGAGTTTGTCCCGGCTTCCGGCGAGCCATTGCTCGACCAGGTCCCACCGAAGCTGAACGACTTGTGGCAGGGCGTTTGTGAAGAAGATCCGACCGAACCAGACGTTTCCCAGTCGCCGCTGTCTATTGAACTCCTCCTCAAGAAGTCTATCTCGATCCTGGATATCCTCGCCGCTGAAAAACCTTTGCAGACGATCACCGTGCGGTACACGGTCATTAACCGGCCTACCCCAATACGCGTACGGGTTAACGTACTGCATCAAGTAGTCCGCCTCGAACATCGCGCCCAGGCGCGAAAACTCAGGTTCCTGCGATTCCACGTGAGCCACCAGTCCGGCCCTGGGAACGTTTTCAAGGGGTGGGCCTTCAATGCCCGTCCAGATCTCGTGCAGTTTTTCTGCATACCACCGAACCTCTTCCGCAAGGAGACCGCGTTTCTCGACAGCAAAACCTAAATAGAGTGGATCAATACGTCTGGCAAGATCGGAGAGGCTCATATGGCGACCTCGATCTGCCAAGAGCATGCTGCCCCAATGGTTCTCACTGAGAAGTCCATCCCGAGAAGCGCGCCAGCCACCTTCTTTTAGCACATCATGCGGCGTAGAGCTCCTGGATCTGTACAGCAAGCGCAACACGACCATTCGCGTCACCGAGTCTTCGTGGCAACCGAATCGGGAAATTGCATTGAATGTGTCTGGCGAAAGTATTCGCTGATGAAAACCATGGAACCATATCAGACGCCTGACGTCAATCGACCTACCGGCCTCATCCAGCAGGGTTTCGATCTGAGGCGCCCCCGCGAACGGTCTAAAAAAGATCTCACACAACTCAGGATCCCCCGCTTCCTCCGATCGCTGGAGAAGGTAGCTTAGCTGTTCAGAGGGACTCCAGTCCGGGAAGATCAACAAGAACAAGAATGTCTCCTCGTTACGTTCGCGCGACTCCAGTTGCTCCTTCTTGGATAGCGTCTCCCAGTATCGATAGACAATCCTCTTCTCGTCTTCACTCAAGGCAAGGTAGTGCTCTCTCACCTCCAAAGTCCAGCGCCAGAATCGTTCTCCAGTGAGATTCTGTGGGGCGGCCACGAGCCGTCGTATTAGTCGAGCATATACGTCAGGAGCACCGGCACAAAGGGCGCATTCTACAGTATCAAGATCATGATCGCGCAAAAGACTGCGCCAGACCTTAGCCGGTGAGATCTTGTCGGCTTCCTCTTTTAGCCGTTCAAGAAAGACAGACGGAATCCTTAAGGTTGGATCGGGCGACCACGGTCGCAGGTACCCGGCAAGCGTCAAGGTCGGGATATCGGTCCGTCTCAGACAGAGTTCACAGGTTTCGCGCTTCCACTCTAAGAAGCAGGTGTCATTGAACTTCTCGAAAGCGGGGTCTGGAGGAAACAGAGTCTTCACATCTAGTTTTGCTGTCTGAAGTCTAACGAGGCTCCGCCTCAGACCGACGAGCGTGTACGCTTTTCACTTCGGAGTGAGCTGGAAGAAGCGCAACAAGCTCCAAGAGAGCACGGATGCCGAAGCACTTCGCCCGTTCACCAAAGACAGACGCTCGCCGCTTG
>DASWIG010000566.1:0-2020 GCA_036397835.1 Thermoanaerobaculia bacterium | reverse complement strand
TACCGGCCCGCGGCCTTCCCGACCGCGGCGGCGGCGAGTGGCTCACAGACACTTATAACCCCCGATAGTCGATCTCCAGAGGCCGCGTCGGCGGTGACGGCGCTTTACGGCGATTCGCCGAGCGCCAATGCGCGGACGCCGGCCAGCTCAGCGCGGACGGCTCATGAGCGAGCTCAAAATTCCCGTGGCCAACGTCGTTCCTCCCGGATGCGATCCCATAGTCTTTCGAGACGGGCCAAGTTGCCCGTGGTGAGCACCTCCTGGTGCTCGTCCGTCACCTCGATCCCAAGCACCTCGCAGAGCTCGGCCAAGCGTAGGCGGAGCTCCCGGGTGCGGCCTCGTGCCTCGCCTTCCTCCTTGGCCTTTTCGAGAGCACCTCGGGCGTCCTGCTCGGCCATCTTGGCCCGCTCGTAAGCCTCGTACTCCGCGTCCGTCATGCCCGCCATCCGCGCCACCTCGAGCGCCTCACGGAAAGGGGCTTCGTCGAGCTCCGGCGGGATCACTTGCAGGTTCTCCGCCTCACGGAAAAAAAACGTCCACTTGTCCAGAAAGCTCCGCGGGTGGGGGCCACCCTCATACTTCCGCAGCTCCAGGAAAACGTACTGCACCTGTCCGAGACCGTTGGCTCCAGTGTGCTGCTCTTGCATCCGCCAGCGCGAGAGCATTGGGACCGAGGACCCGCCCAGTTCGGGCCAGAGCTCGAAGTCGCAGATCGTCACGCCCACCACGTCCGCGAGGTGGGGATAGTCCTCGGAGCTTCGCAGTTGCATGACGAACGCCTTGGAGGCGTTGTAGACCACGCGTTCCTCGAAGCCCTGGACGTTGAAGAGCTGCATCTCGACGACGTATTCCGTGCCCCTCTGGTCCACGCACTTGACGTCGACGATCGAGAGCTTCATCTCCGGCAGGGGCACCATCTGCTCCGCAGGCAGGTAGGTGAGGTCGCGGATGCGCCGGTCGCCTTCGAGCTCGAGCAGGGTGTTCAGGAGCTGGATGAGCAGGTGCTTGTGGGGCTCGGAGCCGAAGATCCGTTTGAAGATGAAGTCGGTCTTGGGGTCGGCGAAGACGGGGCGCATACCGATACCCTACCACGGACCCCTCGACGACGGCGGCGACCTCAGCCCTCGACCGCGTCCGAGCTCTCGTCGATCCCCTCGAAGAGGAACGTCGACAGATACCGCTCCGCCGTGTCCGGTAGCATGGCCAGGATCACCGACCCGGGCGCGGCGTCCGCGGCCACCTTCAGCGCCGCGGCCACGGTGCCGCCCGCCGAGGTTCCGCAGAAGATGCCCTCCTTGGACGCCAGCGCCCGCGCCGTGTCGCGGGCCTCGACGTCGCTCACCGGCACGATGCGGTCGTAGACCTCGCGGTCGAGCACCTCGGGGACGAAATCCGGGGTCCAGCCCTGGATCTGGTGCGGCTTCCATTCCTTGCCGGCGAGGATCTGCGCACCCTCCGGCTCGGTCATGATCACCGTGACGTCGGGACGCGCCGCCTTCAAGATCTGCCCGGCGCCGGTGATCGTGCCGCCGGTGCCCATGCCGCTGACGAAGTAGTCGAGCCGGCGGTCGCGGAAGTCGAGGAGGATCTCCGGCGCCGTGGTGTTGCGGTGATAGGCGGGATTCGCGGGGTTGGAGAACTGGTCCGGCAGGAACCAGCCGTGGGTCCTCGCCAGCTCCTGGGCCTTCTCCACCATGCCGGTGCCCTTCTTCTCCTTCGGGGTCAGCACCACCTTGGCGCCCAGGAGCTTCATCAGCTTGCGGCGCTCGATCGAAAAGCTCTCCGCCATCACCGCGACGAAGGGGTAGCCCTTGGCCGCGCACACCATGGCCAGCGCGATGCCGGTGTTGCCCGAGGTCGGCTCGACCACGGTCATGCCCGGCTTCAAGACCCCGCGGCGCTCGGCGTCCTGGATCATGGCGATGGCCAGACGGTCCTTGACCGAGGCTCCCGGGTTGAAGAACTCGCACTTGACGTACATCTCCACGTGCTCCGGAGGGACCCGGTGGAGGCGGACGAT
>DASWIG010000565.1:0-4149 GCA_036397835.1 Thermoanaerobaculia bacterium | reverse complement strand
GCAGTTCCGAGGCGGTTCGAAGCAAGAGGATCGAAAAGCGACGAAGGAGCAATAAACCCCAACGGGGTTTCATCCCGAAGCCCAGGACAAGCGCAGCGCCGTCCTGGGTTGTGGCGCCACCACAATCCCAACCCCAACGGGGTTGTATAAGGAGTCGCCTAATGCCACAGGATTCCGAGATCATCGAGATCGAGGTCAGGGCCTGCCAGCGCTTCGACGATATATCGCTGCACAGGAGGAGCACCACAAGAAGGAGAGCTTCAAGGACGAGTATCGTCGTCTTTTGAAGGCCTACGGTCAGCCGAGGGACGGCTTATACAACCCCCGTTGGGGTTGGGATCGTGGGGGCGCCCCGACCCAGGACGGCGCTGCGCTTGTCCTGGGCTTCAGAATCGGATCCCGTTGGGATTCCGGAGGGAAGGCATAGTTGAAAACGGACAGACTGCATGAAGCTGATGTCACTTTCTCCACCACCGCTCGGATTGATAATCAGGACGCGCTGGCGGCCGCCATCGGCCGGGTCGCGGTCGGCCTGCCGCCTCGAAGTCCCGCAGGTTGGAGGTCACGAGCACGGCCCGATCCAGGAGCGCATCGAGAACGAACCGGATCCGCGCCCAGCGGTCAGGGGCGAGCCGGTGACGGTGGGCGGGTGCTATGATGCCCTCCGACGCCCGCGGTGAGCCGTACCGGGGCGCCGCAACCCTCGACCCTCGCCGCCGGCGCGCCGTGCCGGCGGTTGACCGGAGAGATCAAGGATGTCCTGGATCGTCGACTTCTACCGCACCGCCATGGGCAAGAAGGCGGTGATGGCGGTGACCGGCATCGCGCTGTTCGGCTTCGTCCTCGGCCACCTGGTCGGCAACCTCAAGCTCTACATGGGGCCGGAGCACCTCGACCACTACGCCGAGGCGCTGCGCGAGCTCGGCGCGCCCTTCTTCGCCCGCGGCCAGGTCTTGTGGATCGTCCGCCTCGGCCTGCTGGCCGCCCTCGCCGTCCACGTCCACGCCGCCGTCACCCTGACGCTGCTCAACCGGCGGGCGCGGCCCAAGAGCTACGTCAAGACCACCCCCCAGGCCTCGACGTACGCGTCGCGGACGATGATCTGGGGCGGGGCGGTCATCGCGCTCTTCGTCGTCTACCACCTGCTGCACTTCACGACCGGCGACGTCCACCCCGACTTCGAGCCCGGCGCCGTGTACCACAACGTGGTGACGGGCTTCCTGAACCCGTGGGTCTCGGCGTTCTACGTCGCGGCCCAGATCGCCCTCGGCCTCCACCTCTATCACGGCCTGTGGAGCCTCTTCCAGACGCTGGGCTGGAACGGGCCGCGCGTCAACGTCTTCCGCCGGCGGATGGCGGCGGTCCTCGCCGTCGTCATTTGCGCCGGCAACGTCTCCTTTCCCATCGCCGTGCTCACCGGCGCCGTGAGGCTTGGGGGTTAGACCATGCCGCTCAACGGAAAAATGAACGCCCGTATCCCCACCGGCCCGATCGAGCAGAAGTGGGACAAGCACCGTTTCGAGCTCAAGCTCGTGAACCCGGCCAACAAGCGCAAGTTCGAGGTCCTGATGGTGGGCACCGGACTGGCCGGCGCCTCGGCCGCGGCCACCCTTGCCGAGCTCGGCTACGACGTGAAGGCCTTCTGCTTCCAGGACAGCGCGCGCCGCGCCCATTCGATCTCCGCCCAGGGCGGCATCAACGCCGCCAAGAACTACCAGAACGACGGCGACAGCGTGTTCCGGCTGTTCTACGACACGGTCAAGGGCGGCGATTACCGCTCGCGCGAGGCCAACGTCTACCGGTTGGCGCAGGTGAGCGTCAACATCATCGACCAGTGCGCGGCCCAGGGCGTGCCCTTCGCCCGCGAGTACGGCGGCCTGCTCGACAACCGTTCCTTCGGCGGCGCCCAGGTGTCGCGGACGTTCTACGCCCGCGGCCAGACCGGCCAGCAACTGCTGCTCGGCGCCTACCAGGCCATGGCCCGCCAGGTGCACGCCGGCAAGGTGGAGGTCCACCCGCGCACCGAGATGCTCGACGTGGTGCTGGTGGACGGGCGGGCGCGCGGCATCGTGACCCGCGACCTGGTGACGGGGGAGGTCCGTTCCTGGGCCGGCGACGCCGTGGTGCTGGCCACCGGCGGCTACGGCAACGTCTACTACCTGTCGACCAACGCCAAGGGCTCGAACGTCACCGCGGCGTGGCGCGCCCATCGCCGCGGGGCGCTCTTCTCCAATCCGTGCTTCACCCAGATCCACCCGACCTGCATCCCGGTCTCGGGCGACTACCAGTCGAAGCTGACGCTGATGTCGGAGTCGCTGCGCAACGACGGCCGCATCTGGGTGCCGAAGCAGGCCGGCGACGGCCGCGCGCCGAAGTCCATCCCCGAGGACGAGCGCGACTACTACCTGGAGCGCAAGTACCCCGCCTTCGGCAACCTGGTGCCGCGCGACGTGGCCTCGCGCAATTCCAAGGACGTGTGCGACGAAGGGCGCGGCGTGGGCCCGGGCGGCCTCGGCGTCTACCTCGACTTCGCCGACGCCATAGGGCGGCTGGGCAAGGAGGTGATCGCGGCGCGCTACGGCAACCTCTTCCAGATGTACGAGAAGATCACGGGCGAGGATCCCTACGTGGTGCCGATGCGCATCTACCCCGCGGTGCACTACACCATGGGCGGCCTGTGGGTCGACTACAACCTGATGACCACCGTCCCCGGGCTTTACGCGATCGGCGAGTGCAACTTCTCCGACCACGGCGCCAACCGCCTCGGCGCCAGCGCTTTGATGCAGGGCCTGGCCGACGGCTACTTCATCTTGCCCTACACCATCGGCGACTACCTGTCGCAGCACATGGGCGAGAAGGTCTCCACCGACCGGCGGGAGTTCCGCGAGGTGGAAGGCGAGATTTGCGCCAAGGTCGACAAGCTGCTCGCGGTCGACGGCTCACGGACGGTCGACGACTTCCACCGCGAGCTCGGCCACGTGATGTGGCACGGCTGCGGCATGGCGCGCGACGAGGCCGGGCTGCGCCAGGCGCTGGCGCAGATCCCGCGCCTGCGCGCGGAGTTCTGGGACGACGTGAAGGTGGTCGGCGCCGGCGACAACGTCAACCAGTCGCTCGAGAAGGCCGGCCGGGTGGCGGACTTCCTGGAGCTCGCGGAGCTGATGTGCCACGACGCGCTGCACCGCGGCGAATCGTGCGGCGGCCATTTCCGCGTCGAGAGCCAGACGCCGGAAGGCGAAGCCTTGCGTGACGACGACCACTTCCGCTTCGTGTCGTCATGGGAGTTCAAGGGCGTGGGCGAGGCGCCGGAGCTGCACAAGGAGCCGCTCGAGTTCGAATACGTGAAGCTGACGCAGAGGAGCTACAAATAAAAAGGAGCTGCAGTATGGACCTCATCCTGCACGTGTGGCGCCAGCCCGGCCGGGACGCGGCCGGCCGCATGGAACGCTACGAGGCCCGCGACATGGACCGCGAGATGTCGCTGCTCGAGATGCTCGACGTGGTCAACGAGCGGCTGATCGCCAAGGGCGAAGACCCGATCGCCTTCGATCACGACTGCCGCGAGGGCATCTGCGGCGCCTGCGGCATGATGATCAACGGGGTGGCCCACGGCCCGCTCGCGGGCACCACGGCCTGCCAGCTCCACCTGCGTCATTTCAAGGACGGCGACGAGATCTGGATCGAGCCCTGGCGGTCGGCGGCCTTCCCGGTGTTGAAAGACCTGATGGTCGAGCGTTCGGCGTTCGACCGCATTATCGAGGCGGGCGGCTACGTCTCGGTCAACACCGGCTCGGCGCCCGACGCCAACGAGGTGTCGGTGCCCAAGCTCAACGCCGAGCTGGCCTTCGAGGCGGCGGCCTGCATCGGCTGCGGCGCCTGCGTGGCGCAATGCCCGAACGGCGCCGCCCAGCTTTTCACCGCGGCCAAGGTCTCGCACCTGGGGCTGCTGCCGCAGGGTCAGCCCGAGCGCTCCCGGCGCGTGCTGAGCATGGTGGCGCAGATGGAGTCGGAAGCCTTCGGCGGCTGCACCAACCACCGGGAGTGCGAGGCCGTGTGTCCGAAAGAGATCTCGATCGACTTCATCGCGCGGATGAACAGGGATTATCTGAAGGCGAAGCTGCTCGACAAGCGTCACGCGGCGGCGTAGGG
>DASWIG010000564.1:0-12862 GCA_036397835.1 Thermoanaerobaculia bacterium | reverse complement strand
GTAGACGCTGCCGTACGTGGAGCCGACCGCGGAAGTGCTGAACTGCCCGCCGACGCCGAGATGGCTGCCGCCCGAAGCATCGCCCGGCACCGTCGCGCCCGGGTAGGTCTCGTGGCGCGCGAAGCCCAGGCCCGTCACGTCCATCGACGTGTCGCACTGCAAGGTGACGGCGCCGCTGACGGTCAGATCCAACACCTCTTCGGCCTCGCCGCGGAGGGTGGCGCCGTGGGCCAAGTGCAGACCGGCGAGAGACAGCGGCTCGGTGACGGTGAAGACGCCGTCGCCGAGCGTCAGGCTCGCTGCGTCGTAGGCGCCGTCGAGGCTCTGGTCGCCGGTGAGCAGCGTGCCCGTGGGCACGCGTACCTGGCGCGTCTCGAAGCCCACCGAGCCGGCGAAGTCGCGCGCCTCGACGCGCACCTGGTACACGGTGCCGGGCGAAGCGCCGGCCGGCACGGTCCAGCTCAGGACGCCGCTCACCGCCGTCTGGCTGAGACCGCTCCAGCCGTCCACCTCGACGCCATCGATGAGCAGGCCGTAGCTCGCGACGCCGTCGTCGTCGGTGGCGGTGAAGGCGAAGTCGACCGTGGCCGCCGGCGTCACCAGGTCCTGGTCCGCCGGGCAGGCGGCCATCGCCACCGCCGGCGGCGTGACGTTGAGGTTCGGCTGGACCGTGACGGTGTGCGTCGCGCTCAGGCGGTGGCCCGAGAGGTCGTCGACCTCGATCGTGACCGGCATGTCCGTGGCCTGCGCCACCTCCGGCGCCGTGATCGTCCAGGCGTAGGGCGCGGTGCCCGCCTGGGTCTGGCCGTCGAAGGTCAGGCGCACCTCGGTCACGCCGTAGAGGTCGTCGACCGTGGCGGCGACGCTGATGGCGTCACCGGCGGTGAAGGTCGCGCCGTCGGCGGGCTCGGTGATGACGACGCCGGGCAAATAGCCCGCGATGAGCTCGGAGCCCGGCTCCACGTCCGCGGCCTGGCCCAGGACGAGCTGGTCCCGCGCCAGTACCCGGGCCCCCCCGCGGACCACGACGCGGTCGAAACGGTAGACGCCCTCGTAGGCGTCTCCCACCTGGGCGGTCAGCGCCGCCGACGCGGTGTCGAGCTCGAGACGCCGGCCGTGATGGTCGTGGGCGGTGACCGGCCAGAGCTCGGCGAGGTTGCCGCCGAACGCCACCTCGACGCCGAAGAGGCTGTGCACGAAGTCGGCCGCGTCGTCCGCGAAGCCCGTGGCGTCGATCGCGGTGACGAAGCCGCGGCCGACCGAGGGCAGCTCGGTGAGCTGCGGCGACGCGATGGCGCCGTTGTCGATGAAGAGCTCGCCGAAGGCCTGCGCGTCGCGCTTGACGAAGAGGGTGCCGGCGGCGCCCCGCGCCACGACGATGCCGCTGTTGCCGCCGGTGACCAAGACCCGCGCCAGGAGGTCGTCGTCGATGGTGGCGCCGTAGAGGGCCACGCGGCCGCCGCCGCCGCCCGCGCGGGAGCCCGACGAGCCGGCTCCGGAAGCGTCGATCGTGCCGAGACCGCGCAGCACCGCGCCGTCGAGACGGATCGAGCCGCCGGCGCCGTGCTCCCGGAACATGCCCTCGCCGGCGCCGCGGACGCTGATCGCCCCGTCGACGGTCACCTCGCCGCCGGCGATGATGCGGATCACGCCGCCGCCGGCGCTGCCCGTTGCGCCGCCGCCGGCCCCCGGATCACGGGGATCGAAGAGGCTGCCGTAGGTGCGGCCGGCCGCCGCGCTGCCGGAGTCGAACCTGCCGCCGCGGCCGCCGTGGCTGGCGCCGATGCCGGCGGCCGCGCCCTCGACGAGCTCGTTCGGGTAGCCGTAGCCCGGGAGGTATCCGCGGCCGAGGGCGTCCACCGCGGCGCCGCAGGCGACGTAGAGGTGCCGCTCGAGAGTCAGGTCGAGGGCGTGGACGGCGCTCGCCGAAGTCGCCGGGTGGGTCACCGTGGCGCCCGCGAGCACCACCAGGTCGCGGAAGCTGTGCGGTCCCTCGACCGTCAGCGTCCCGCCGCTGACGACGACCGTCCCGCCGTCCAGGCTGAGGTCGCCCGCGGCCAGGAACGTATTCGCCGTCAGCACGCTGCCGGTGACCACCGTGACGGACACCGCCGCCTCGGCGCTGGTCGCGGCGTAGCTCCGCGCCACCGCCCGCAGTTGCAGGACGTCGCCGTCGGCCGCCGTTGGCGCCGCCTCGAGACGGTAGAGGAAGGGCGCGGTGCGCAGCGTCGCCACCGGCGCCGGGTCGGCGCCGAGGAAGACCTCGACTTTCTCGACGTCATTCTCGTGGCTGGCCGCGACGTCCACGTCGAGGCCGGCGCCGGTGGGTAGGAGCGCGCCGGGACCGGGACAGGTGATCGCCACCGCCGGCGGTCCGGCCGGCGGCAGCGGCTCGACGCGGATGGTCCGGGTCGCCGTGGCCAGGTTGTCCTCGGTGTCGCGCGCTTCGATCGTCAGCACCGTGTCGGTGCCGGCCGCGACCGCGGGCGCCCGCGTCGTCCAGCTCCAGGGCTCCTCGCCGTCGACGTAGGTCTGGCCGGCCCACTCGAAGACCACCCCCGTGACCGAGGTCTCCTGATCGGTCACGTCGGCCGTCACGGTCACGGTCTCGCCCGACGTGAACGAGGACCCGGAAGCCGGGGTGACGCTGCCGAACACCGGCGGCGAGACGTCGAGGAGCGTGACCTGGGAAGCGCCGTCGACGTCCCAGGTCGCGACCTCGTTGTGGTCGCGCAGCACGAGGCGGGCGCCGCCCGCGACGGTCACCGTGTCGAACTTGTAGAGGCCGAGGTAGGCGTCGCCCACTGCCACGACGCCGGCGGCGCCTCCCAGCAGCAGGCTGCGTCTGTCGCCGCCCTCGGCCACCACCGGATAGTCGACGCCCTGGACGCGCACCCACATGCCGACGACGCCGACGCTGAAGAGGGCCTCCGGCTCGGCCGGCGTGATCCACAGGTTCGCCGGGTCGTCCGCATCGGCCGCGGCCGTGCCCACCGTGCCCCTCTCGATGGACGGCAGCCAGGTGGGATCCACGAGGCCGCCGCGGGTGTGGACCAGCCGCAGGTCGCCCCAGGTCGACGACGGGCCGTGGACGAAGATGGTGCCGACGCCGCCGAAGACGGTGCAGCTCGCGGGGCCGCCGGTGACGTCAACCCGCGCGGTGACGTCGAAGCCCGTCAGGTCGCCGGCCCACACGGCGACGCGCCCGCCGCCGCCCGCCTTGACGCAGTGCGGGCCCTCGCCGCGGGCGTCGATCGCGCCGCTGCCGCTCAGGCTGCCGGCGAGGATCAGCACGCTGCCGCCGGCGCCGCTGCCGTTCTTGTCGGCGCTGCCGCGAGCGCGCAGCTCGCCGTCGAGGACCACGGCGCCGGCGTCGATCTCGATGGTGCCGCCGCCCGCGCCGCCCCTTTGCGAGCCCCCGCCCCCGCCGGCTCCGGCGTGGCGCGGATAGGAGACCGAGCCGTAGGTCTCGCCCGCGACGCGGCCGCTCTCGGCTCGGCCGTTGCCGCCGTGGCTGCCGCCGGTAAAATACGGGGAACCGAGGACCCCTTCGGGCGCGCCGGACAGCTCGCTCGAAGTCCCACCGTCGTAGCCCAGACCGCTGACGTCCAGGACCGCGCCGGCCTCGACGGTCACGGTCCCGGTCGCGTGCAGGCGCAAGGCGCCGCCCAACGCGCTCACCGTGACGCCGCTCCTGACCGTCACGTTGCGGGCCTCGATCGGGCCGAGCACGTCGACGTCCTGCTCGAAGATCCAGTCGGCGCCGCGAAGCGGGTCCTGGACGTCCAGGACGACCCCTTCTCCGAGCCGCACCTCGTCGAACCGGTACTCCCCGGCATAGCCGGCGGCACCGATCGCGGCGGCGGCGCCGGCGAGGCGCAGGCGGCCGGCGGCGTCGATCTCGAGCACGCGGTAGCTGCCGAGGTCCTCGCCCGCGGCGCCCGCGAGGGCGGCCCACGCACCCAGCCAGCGGACCCGGAACGCGCTCTCGCCGCTCACCCAGAGATCGGCGAGCGCGGTCTCGACCGCGGCGACGCCGCCGCTGCCGAGAGCGGGCAACGGCGTGTGGGGCACCGGGTCGACGCTGCCGCCGTCGACGACCAGCGTGCCGTAGGTGGACTCCGCCGTGAAGTAGTACAGCGTGCCGACGCCGGCCTCGACGTGGGTGCCCTCGGCGTGGACCTGGGAGAGGGCGTCGAAGCCGGCGAGGTCGTCGACCCACAGGGCGACGCGGCCGCCGCCGCCGGCGCCGTAGTAGCTCTGGCTGCCGGTGACGAGGTCCGAGGCCATGTCGGCGCCCCTGACGTCGATGGTGCCGCTGCCGGCCAGCGACGCCGCCCGGATGAAGACGGTGCCGCCGGCGCCGCTGGCGCGACTGAGCTTCTTCTCGCCGCGCGAGCGCAGCTCGCCGTCGAGCACGACGGCGCCGCCGGCCTCGATGGTCAGCACGCCGCCGCCGGCGGAGCCGGGGCTCGTGCGCACCGAGGAGCCGCCGCCGCCGCCGTCGCGCGGCCGGTAGACGCTGCCGAAGACCTCGCCCGCCGGCCCGGCGCCGATCACGTGGCCGACGCCGCCGTGACTGCCGCCGGCGCTCGGCCACGGGCCCGCCAGCCCCGCCGGAGCGTGGCCCTCGGGATGGGACGCGTCGCCTCCGGGATAGCCGAGGCCGTCGACCTCGATGACCGCGCCGGCCTCGACGGTCATTCCGCCGCTGAGGACGAACCGCAGGCCGCCGCCGCCCGCCGGGCGGACGTAGGCGCCGCTCTTGACGAGGACGTCGGTGGCGACGATCTCGTTGTCGACCACCGCCTCGCCGGCGAGGACCAGGGCGCCGCCGGCGACCGGATCGCTCGCCGTGAAGCTGGCGCCCGGCCCGAATGCCATGCTGTCGAAGCGGTACTCGCCGCGGCCGCTCGCCGCGCCGGCCAGCCCGCCGGCCCCGGCCACCAGCAGGCGGCCGCCGGCGTCGCGCTCGGCGACCCTGAAGGAGCCCAGGCCGGCGCCGCCGCCGTCGCGCAGCTCGATCCAGGTGCCCGGCCAACGCTCGCGGAAGGGGAACGCGCCGGTGACCAGGAGGTCGGAGCCGACGGTCTCGGTGGCGGTGAAGGTGACCTCGCCGAGGGCGGGCAGCTCGGTGACCGGCAAAGCCGCCGTGGCGTCACCGCCGTCCACCCGTAGCGAGCCGTAGGTCGAGCCCGCGGTATGGACGAAGACCGTGCCGGGCGCCGCGCCGTCCCAGCCGCCGCGGGCCGTCGCCCTGGCGAGGTCGAAGCCGCTCACGTCGTCCACCCACAGGGCGATACGGCCGCCGCCGCCGGCGGCACGGAACTGGTAGCCGCCGCTGATCAGGACGCTCCCGCGTTCGCCGCCGCCGGCGTCGAGGGTGCCGGTGCCGCGCAGCGCGCCGGCATGGACGCGGATCGTGCCGCCGCCGCCGCTCGCCAGCCCGCGCTTGCCCCGCGCCTCGATCGCGCCGTCGACGACGACCTCGGCAGCCGTAACCGTCAGCACTCCGCCGCCGGGGCCGGGGGTGCCCGTCTTGGAGCCGCCGCCGCCCGGCAGCGCCGGCAGGTAGACGCTGTCGTACACCTCGCCCGGCGCGCCCGCGCCGCGCTGTTGGCCATGACCCCCGTGGCTGCCGGCGCTTTCGGGTGCCGAGCCGACGAGACCGGCCGGCGCCCGGCCGGTGGTGTCCCCGGCGTCGCCGCCCGGGTAGCCCACGTCGTTGGCGGCGATCCGGCCGCCGCACTGGACGTGCAGACGGCCGGTCAGGTCGAGGCTCATCACCGGCGACACTGCGAGCAGCTCGCCGCCGTGGAGCACCGACAGCTCGACGAGCGGCACCTCCTCGCTCCACGTGAAGGTGCCCGCCGCCAGGGCCAGCGACTGGCCGGCATGGCCGGCGTCGATCGCCTCCTCGCCGGTCAGCAGCATCCCGGCGGGCACCGCCACCCTCGCCGCGTGCTCGCCCACGTTGCCGGCGAAGTCGCGGGCCCCGAGGCGGACGTCGAAGCTCCGTCCCGGCAGCGCGCCGGCCGGCGGCGCCCACAGGTAGGTGCCCGCCGCCGTCGCCTGGTTGTAGAGCGTGACCGCTTCGACGCGCACGCCGTCGACCTCGAACCAGAAGCTCTCGATCGACTGGTCGTCGGCGATCGCATACGGGATCGGGATCTCGAGGCCGGGGACCACCAGGTCGCCGTCGCGCGGGCAGTCGGAGACCACGGCCGGCACGCCGGCGTTCGCCAGCGGCTCGACGACGACGTCGCGGGTAGAGGTCCGCTCGTTGCCGAAGCGGTCCCGCAGCACCGCCGTGATGGTCACGGCGCCGGACGTGGCGACGATCGGCGCCGGGACCTCCCAACTGAAGGTGGCGGACGGCTGTTGAGCTCCCTGGAGCGTGGTCGACCAGGCGCCGATCGCGAAGGTGATGCGGTCGAGGCCGCGGTTGTCGCCGGCGTCGACCACGATCGGAACGGTCTCGCCGGAGGTGAAAGTGGCGCCTTCGGCGGGCGATTGCCAGGTGAGCTCGGGCAGGGTCTCGTCGACCGTCCAGAAGCTCACGACCGCCGGGGCCGCCATGACGTTGCCCGCCAGGTCGCGGACGGCCTGGACGGTGAGCCGGTAGTCCCGGTCGGCAACCAGCGGATCCACCGGCGTGAGGATCACCTCGCGCTCGCTCGGCCGCAATTGGAAGGTGGTGGTCAGCCCCTGGCCGGCGGTGAGGTCGGTCAGTTGCAGCGCGCCGCCCGAGAGCGACGCCGGCTCGACGGGCTCGGAGAAGGTCACCAGGATGAAGGTGTCGAGCGGCACCTGGACGTCGCCGCCCCGCGGCAGGGTGTCGATCACCGCCGGCGGGATCACGTCGGCGGTGGTGAAGCTCGAGCGCTGGCGCCAGTCGAGCGAGCGGCCGGCGAGGTCGTAGGTCTCCTCCGCCACGTAGACGTCGTAGGTCGTGCCGCTCGCCAGCGGATTGGTCGGGATGATCATCAGGGCCCTCTGATCGGTGGACCAGGCGTAGCCGCGGGCGATGGCGATGCCGTCGCGGCGGCGCAGCACGAAGGTGCTCGTGACCTGCCGCGAGGCGTCCATGGGCTCGCTGAAGGTCACCGTCACCGTGGCCGCCAGCGGCACGTCGCGAGCGCCGCTCGGCGGCTCGAACGACACGATCCAGGGGTCGCGGTCGTCGAGCGCCAAGGTGCCCAGCTCGATGATCTCGCCGTTGGCAGTCAGCGCCCCGAAGACGTCGCGCAGACCCAGACCGTCGGGCTCCTGGAGCGAGAGCTCGAAGCTCCCGAGGGGCACCGCGGTGAAGCTGAAGTTGCCGTCCTCGTCGGTCTCGTCAAAGTACCAGGTGTTGCCGCGGCGAAGCGCCGCGGGGGCGAAGGCGACCGGCGTCACGCCGTCGGCGAGCACCACCCGGCCGCGGACCGTGCCGGTGTCCTGGAGCTGCACCTCGAGCGTCACCTGCTCGCCCTCGCTCGTGAGCTCGCCGCTCAACGTTCCCCGCAGTCCGCTCACCGGGTCGGTGACGCGCGCCACCAGGCTGCCCTCGCGCACGTCGGCGAAGGCCACCGCATGGCCGCCGCCCGTGCTCGCCGAGAAGGACTCCTGACCGTAGTCGTGGCGATTGATCAGGACCACGCTCGCCCCGGACACCGGATTGCCGAAGCTGTCCACGACCGCGATCGTCACCGAGCCGATCGCCTGCAGCCGGATGTCCATCACGAGCTCGCCGCCGGCGAGGTCGAGCCGGCCCCTGGCCGCGCCGCGGCGCAGGCCGCCGTTCTCCACCGCCTCGACCACGAAATTCAGCCCCGCCACCAGGCCTTGAAGGGCGTACGGGTTGTCGAAGGTGGCGTCGATCACCTCAGTCCGGGAGGTGGTGGCCCCCCTCTGGAGCAGACGCACGTTCACGCTGCCGGCGAAGGGACCGGCCGCGAGCCCCACGGGGTTCAGGATCTGGCCCGTCACCTGGCTCGTCGGCGCCAGGTGGAGGTCGATCGTGACCCGCTCGTCCTCTTCTGCCAGGATCCCCTGTTCCCGGACCAGGCGGCGGTGCGTGGAATCCGTGGCCTCGAGAGAGAGCTGGCCTTCCGGAATGCCTTCGAATTCGTAGTAACCGTCGACGTCGGTCACCGCGAAGGCCTTCAACCGGTCCAGGATCCGAAGCGTCACGATGGCTCCCGGGATCGTCAATCCGCTGTTGCCGTCGTAGAGATGCCCGTCCACGACGCCGCGGCTCTCGAGGACGAGGTCGGCCACCGCCACCTGGTCGTTGGCGGCGATCTCGACCCACTCGCTGCTGCCGCGCCGGCCGGTGGCCTGGTCGTAGGCCTTGATCCGATACCAGCCGAGGGGCAGCAGGCGGAAGCGGTAGTCGCCGGCATCGTCCGCGGTCGCGAAGTCGGCGCCCCCCACCACGCGCACCTCGGCCCGGGGCACCGCGGAGCCGTCGACCGGCGTGGTCACCCGGCCCACCACCTCGCCGACGGCCTCGAGCCTCACCACCGCCACCACTTCCTCGGCTTCCGCGGTCAGCGGCACGACGCTGCGGCCGCCCAGGCCGCCGAGCGCCGGCGCCTGGGCGGTGACGATCGCCTTGCCCACGAACACGTTGTCGAACGCGAAGTTGCCCTCGGCGTCGGCGTTGTGCACCAGGCGCCGCTGCGGATAGTCGTATTCGACCAGGGTGACCACGGCGCCGGGCACCGGGTTGCCGCCGGCGTCCTCGACCCAGCCGACGACCGAGCCCTGCTCGGAGAGCGTCACCTCCACCTCGACCTCCTCGCCGAACTTGTGGAGGTGGGCCAAGGTCGTGCCGCGGCGGAAGATCGCGCCGTCGTCGTGGAAGGCCTCGACGCGGTAGCCGTTGGGCGCCGGCGGCAGCAGCGGGAATTCGAATCGCCCGTCGGCGTCGGTGTGGACGTCATAGGCGGCGACGTTGCCGCCCTTGATGCTCACCCGGGCGCCGGCCACCGGCGTTTCGCCGTCGTAGTCGACCACCACTCCCCTGACCGTGCCGTTCGGTTCGAAGATGAGCTCGTGCTCCACCACCTGTCCGTCGTAGTCGAGCGCCCCCGACGCTCTCCTGGTGCCGTGGAACGCGTTGTAGACGTTGATCTCGTAGGGACCCACCAGGGCCGGGATCTCGAAGTAGCCGTTGGGGTCGGTCTCGACGTAGGTGTAGTTCTCGTCGATGACCACGATCTGCCACGTGCTGTGGACGTGGGTGGCGCGGTAGGCGATCTGCGAGAGCACGCCCACGGGCGTGCCGTCGGCGCCGGTGCGGGCCATGGTGCGGCCGCGGATCGTCCCCTGGCGGAAGCGCACGGAGACCCAGGCGGTGTCCCCCGGATAGCGGATCTCGGCCCAGCCGATGCCGCCGTCATCGCCCTTCATGGCGTGTACGCCGTAGGTCCCGGCGCCCAGCTCGTCGATCCTGAAATAGCCGCCCGCGTCGGAGACCGCCTCGTGGTGCCACCGGATCGAGCCGTAGCCGCCCGCGAGATGGACGAGGGCGCCCGCCACCGGCACCGCGTCGTAGTCCAGCACCTGGCCGATGATCCCGCCCTGCGGCAACGGCTCGAGGAAGTAGAGGTCGCGGCTCACTACGCCGCCGGCGGAGGTGATCGTCACCTCCTCCTGGGCGACCACCGACTCCTCGCCCCACCCTTCGAGCTCGAACAAGGCGGAGCGGATTCGCCAGGTCCCCTCGTACACGCCTTCGAGCCGGTAGTAGCCGGCGGCGTCGGTCATCGCGTGGTAGGGCGTGCCTTCGGCCCAGACCACGGTGTCGGCCAGCGGCGTCACCAGGCCGTTCCATTTCTTGAGGTAGACGTGGCCCTCGACCGTGCCGGCCACGTTGCGCAGGAGCACGTCGACGTCGGTGACCCGGTCGGGCGAGATCTCGGCCCACACCTGGGCGGCGCTGTCGCCGGAGACCGTCGACTTCTCGTTGAAGACCTCGATCTTGACCACGCCCGTCGGCAGCGGCCCGAAGTCGAAGCTGCCGTCGCCCTCCGTGCGCTGGACCGCGGCGTAGGAGTCCTCGTTGTAGCTGATCGCCACCAAAGCGTCGAAGACCGGCGAGCCGTCGACGGCGTCCCGGACCCGGCCGCGGAGCTGGCCGGGGGGCGTGGAGACCAGCTCGCTGCGGCGCAGGATCACCAGGTCCTGCTCGACCACCGCGCCGGGCTGCGGCAGCTCGATCGTCTTGTAGACGAAGTTGCCCTCCAGGTCGTCCGCCGCCAGCGTGACGACGCCGGTGACGACGTGGTCGAGGTCGTAGCGGCCGCTCGCCGCGTCGACGTGGGCCAGGCGCCCGCGGTCGTTCCTCCGCTCGCGGCTGGACGCGATCACCCGGACGTTACGCGGCACGGTGCCGTCGTTGTAGCGCACCTGCCCGCGGACGCTGCCGCGGCCCGGCATCGTCACGTCCAGGCGCAACGTCTCCCCCAGGAGACGGACCTTGCCCGTCGCGACGCCGTGGAAGCCGGTCGCCGGGTCCTGAGCCCTGACCTCGAACACGCTCCCGCACTCGGTCTGGCGCACGTAGTCGAACTGGAACTGCCCGCCGGCGTCGGTGGTCCTCGCCGTGGTCGCGTGCCGCAGGCACCTGGCGTTGCCGCCGACGCCGCTGAGGTCGGACTCGTAGAGGGCGACGGTGGCCCCCGGCACCGGCTGGCCGAAAGGGTCGTAGACGGTGCCGGCGACCTGGACGGCGTTGGTCGAGGCGGTGGCCCTCACCGGCACCTGCTGCGCGCTCAGCACGCGGCCGCTCTCGCCGACCAGATCGCGCACCGTCAGCGTGTTGGGCACCAGCGGGCTCACCGGGTTGTCGAAGACCACCTGCACGACCCGGGGATTGCTGAGGCCCGCCAGCGGGTTCTCGATCGTGCCGTAACCTTCGAGGATTCCCAGCGTGATGTCGGCCTCGACCTGGATCAGGCCGCCGTTCGAGACGTTGCCCGGCAGCTCGAAGTGCCGCGCCTCGCGCGGCACCAGCGAGGCCAGGTCCACCGGCTCGCTGAAGAGCACGTCGACCACGTGGGCCGAGGGGTCCACGCCCGAGACCTGCACCGCCGCCAGCGCGGCGAAGGCGCGCGGCGTCACCGTCTCGACCACGCCGGCCTCCTGGCGGTCGGCGGCGCCGTCGCCGTCCTCGTCGATCTCGAGCACGAAGTCCTCGTCGGAGGCCCGGAAGCGCACTTCGGCGGCGCCCGCGCCGGTCAGGCTCACGCCGCTCCAGCGCACGGCGCGCGGCTCGCCGCCGGCATCGGGCACCAGCAGGCGCAGACCCGCGGCGCCGCCGGCGGCGTGGCGCAGGCGCGCCGCGTAGCCGCCGTCCTCGGGCGCCGAGACCACCACCATCTCGCCGCCGGCGAGCTCGTAGAGCTCGGCGAAGGGCAGCTCGCGGACCCGGTCGCCGTCGACGCCGCCGCCGGCCACGCTCTTGCCGCTGGTGCGGCTCGCCACCTCCAGCGTCACGCCGGCGCCGGTGGCCAGGGCCATCTGCGCCCCGAGGTAGTGGGTGGCGGCGGCGAAGCGCTCGAAGACCTCGACCGGGCTCGCCGCCTCCGCGCTCAGCCGGGCGGCCACGGCGGCCGAGAGTTGTCCGCCCTTGCGGCTGCCGCGCCGAAGCTCATCCCATTCCCAGTCGCGGCCCAGGAAATCCGTGGCCAGGATCGCCGCCACCTCGAACGCCTCCTCGCCGAGGTCGACGTGGCGGCCGGCCTGAGAGAGCTGGTAGACGCGGTCGTCCACCGTGGCCCTGCCCACGCGCGGCAGCCCGCTGCCCAGCGACGGCGGCGCGGTGGCCAGGGAGTAGCCCAGCCCGACCAGCCCGAGCGCCGGCTCCAGCAGGTCCGGCGGCAGGTGCTCGGCGGCGTCGGGCAGGTTCAAGACGTCGGGAGAGAGCTCGCCGCCGCCCACCCGGACCGCCCACTCGAAGCTCGGCGAGATGTAGCTGCCGGTCTTGACCGAGCTCGAAATCATGCGCCCCGTGCGCTGCGATTCGACGCGGAACTCCACCGTCTCCGAGTCGCCCGGAGCCAGCGCCTCGATCGCCCGCGTGCCCGGACCGATCATCACCACGCCCGAGAGCGCGTGCGCCGGCAGCTTGAGCGAGATGAGGTTGACCGGCGCCGTGCCGACGTTGGTCACCGTGTAGTAGAGCGAGTACTCGATGCCCGCGCGCACCACCCGCGGATGGGCGACGTGGACCGCCAGGCGCGGATCGCGCACCACCACCGCACCCTGGGCCTCGGCGCCCACCGGCTGCGGGCCCGCGCCCGGCAGACCGTCGAGCACCCCGTCGACGTTGACCGTCACCACGTGGGTGCCTTCCTGCAGACCTTCGATGAGCCACTCGGCGTTGCCCTGCGCCTGGGCCACGATCATCGTCAGGTCGTCGGCGGTGCCCACCTCGCCGTCGGCACCGGCGGCGCGCACCGGCACCGGCTGCCCGAGCAGGGTCGGCGGTTCGGTCTCGCCGCGGCGCAGACCGCGCGGCAGCAGGATCCGCGCGAAGAGGTCGCGCAGCACCAGCGCATCCCCCTCCTCGGCGCCGTTCCCGAGCACCAGGGCGACCGAGAAGAACTGGTGCAGCAGGCTCACGTCGGTCGGGAAGAGGAGCACTCCCACCGCCGGACGCTCCACCTCGAGCGAGGGACGGCACACGCTGCGCAGGTCGCAACCCCCCGCCGCGACCTCGCAGACGTACTTGTTCAGCGACGGATCCCACTTGGCCGTCGGGCCGGTGCACCCCAGGCTCCCGCGGACCGAGAACGGCACCGCCCGCGGCGGCACGAACCGCGTCCGCAACGTGTTGCGCTGGCGGTCCTCGTACACGGGAAACCGGATC
>DASWIG010000563.1:0-5389 GCA_036397835.1 Thermoanaerobaculia bacterium | reverse complement strand
GCAGATCCGCCACTGCTCGCTGACCCTGATGCTGTGCTGGCCGGCGCGTTCCTTGCGCAGAGCTTCCAGTCGATTGCCCGGCGGCACCCGCAGATCCTCCAAGGTGGCGGCGTTGTTCAACATGCGCAGCTTCCTCCGGGCGACCGCTCTTCGTCGTCCTCCGCCGTCACCCCCGCCGTCTCGCATGACCCCTGCCGTGGGCGTGGCGCCGGCCGCGCCCGACCCTCCGGGTCAAACTGACCCACTACCGTTCCTCACGCGGTTGATTCGAGGGGGCTCACGCGCGATAGACTTCCCCGTCGTGGCGACGAGGAAGCCCAGGACGCCCTCCCGCGAGCCCGAGCTGGTGCGCCGGGACGGCGGCCTCTGCGTGGCCTTCGTCAACACCGCGAGCGCCAAGAGGACGCCGGTCACCTCCTACGCCGACCTTCTGGTCTGGGGCCAGCGCCATGAAGTCCTCGGCGCCGCCGACGCCGAGCGGCTCGCCCGCGCCGCCGGCGAGCGGCCCGCTGACGCCGAGGCCGTCTTGCGTCAAGCGCAGGAGCTGCGCGCCGCCGCCGAACGGATCCTGCTGGCGCTCGTGGCGCACCGCCGGCCCGAGACCGCCGACCTCGGCGCCCTCAACGCCGTCGTCGGCCGCGCGCTCGTCTACCGGCGGCTGGTCCCCGACGCCGAAGGCTACCGGTGGGACTGGGGCGGCGACGGCGGCGGCGACGACCTCGACCGCGTGCTCTGGCCCGTCGTCCTCTCCGTCACCGAGGTCCTCACCGGCAAGTACCGCCGTCAGGTGCGCCGGTGCGCCGGCGAGGGGTGCGACCTGCTCTTCGTCGACCGCACCCCCGGCAGCCCGCGCAAGTGGTGTGACGTCAAGAAGTGCGGCCAAAGCGTCAGGGCCCGCACGTACTACCACGCCACCGTCAAACCCATGCGCGAGAGATCGCGCCAGCGGGCGCGTTCGCTCAGGGACCTGCTCGAGCTCGAGGCTCAGGCGGACGACGACGAGCAGGATTCCTCGCCGGCCGTTATGACGTCTTGAGATTACCGAGCCGTCACAGCAGCCCCTGTTATCACTTCTTGAGATTCTCAAGCTGTCACAGCAGTCTCTGTTATCACTTCTTGGATTTTCCAAGCTGTCATAACAGGACTGTTATCACTCCTTGAGAATTGGCAAGCTGTGACAGCAGCCCCTGTTATCACTTCTTGAAATTCTCAAGCTGTCATAACAGCCCCTGTTATCACTTCTTGAGATTACCAAGCCGTCATAACAGCCGCCGCTATCACGTCTTGAGAATCTCGAGACGTCATAACAGCGGCTGCGGGACGCGGCTCCGGCGTCGGCTCAGCCCCACAGCGGCGCCCCGTCGACGCTGACGAGCCGGGGGTTCGGCTATACTGACGCCATGCACACGCGCCTCGCCGCCGCCCTCCTCAGCGGCCTGGCGGCATCCGCAGCCGTGGCCGGCGACGAGCCCTGGATCGATCGCCCCTTCGCCGCCGAGCCGCGGGCGATGCTGGCGGCGGCGAGGGAGGTGCCGGCGCCGGCTGGCGGCGACGTCCAGGTGCTCTACCGCGACGCCGTCTACGAGCTCGACGCCGACGGGCGCATGACCTACCGCCAGCATCTGGTGTTCCGGCCGCTCACCGTGCAGGGCGCCGAGGCCTGGTCGACGACCGAGGTCGACTACGCGCCCTGGCACCAGGAGCGGCCCGTGGTGCGCGCCCGGGTGATCGCGCCCGGCGGCCGCGAGGAGTGGCTCGAGGCGGCGGCCCTCGCCGACGCGCCGGCGCCGAGCGAGGCCGCCGACGTCGTGGCCGACCGCCGCGTCCTGGCGGCGCCGCTGCCGCCGGCGCGCCCGGGCGCGCTGGTCGAGGAAGAGACCGTGGTGCGCGACGCCGCGCCCTATTTCGCCGCCGGCGTCTCCGGCATCCATCCCTTGCGGATGTTCGCGGCGATTCGGCGCGGCCGCCTGCGCCTGGTGGCTCCGATCACCCTTCCCCTGCGCTACGGCGTGCGCGGCATGCCGGAGCTCGAGCCGCGCCGCCTGCTCTCGGAAGGCCGCGTCGAGCTCGTCTTCGACTACCGCGACCTGCCGCCGCTCGCGCCCTTGGTGCCGGGCCTGCCGAGCCACGAGACGCGGGTGCCCCACGTGGCGTTCTCCACCGGCGAGAGCTGGCAGGCGGTGGCGGGGAGCTACTCGCGGCTCGTCGACGACCGGATCGCCGGCACCCTCGACGCGCCGCGGCTGGCCGCCCTCGCCGGGCGCCTCGGTGCGCCGCCGGATTCGCCGCAGCGGCTCGCGCAGATCGTGGCCGAGATCCACCGCGAGGTGCGCTACACCGGCCTCGAGCTCGGGGCTTCGAGCCTCATCCCGGCGGCCCCGATCGTGACCCTCGAGCGCGGCTTCGGCGACTGCAAGGACCAGGCGACGCTGCTCGTGGCCCTGCTGCGGCGCGATCTCGTGCCGGCCTACGTGGCCCTCCTGAGCGCCGGCTTCGGCGCCGACGTCGACCCGCGGCTGCCGGGGCTGGGGCGGTTCAACCACGCGCTGGTCTACGTGGCGACCTCGCCGCCGCTGTGGATCGACCCCACCGAGCCCGCGGCGCGGCCCGGCGAGCTCCCGGCCGCCGACCAGAACCGCTGGGCGCTGATCGCCGCGCCCGGCACCGAGAAGCTCCTGCGCACCCCGGCCGCCAATTCGATCGACAACTTGACGGTCGAGCGCCGCGAGGTCTTCCTCGCCGACCACGGTCCCGGCCGGGTGGTCGAGACGAGCGTCTACCGCGGCGAGCCGGAGCGCCAGCAACGCCGCCTGATGCGCTCCAGCGGCGAGGACGCCCGCGCCCAGGGCTATTGGGAATACGTGGAGTCGACCTATCTCGCCGAGGAGCTGGGGATGGTCGAGGAGAGCGATCCCGACGACTTCTCGCAGCCCTTCACCCTGGCCCTCGAAGCCCTGGGGTCGGGCCGCGCGATGACCGACCTCTCCGAGGCGGTGGTGGCGATCCTCCAGGACGGCCTGGTGGCCAACCTGCCGGCGGCCCTGCAGCCCTCCCCCCTCGATCCCCCCCGGGAGACGCCGCAGGAAGGGGGGGACGCCGCGCAGCGGCGGCATCCCTTCGTCGTCGACCAGCCCTTCGTCACCGAATGGCGCTACCGGATCGTGCCGCCGGCCGGCTTCGTGCTCCGCGCCCTGCCCGCCGACGAGCAGCGGCGCCTGGGACCGGCGCTGTTCACCCGCAAGGCGCGCCGCGAGGGCGAGGAGGTGCTGCTCGAGCTGCGCTTCGACAGCGGCCCGCGCTTCCTCACGCCGGCCCAGTTCGGCGAGATGCGCGGCGCGGTGCGCGACTTCGCCGGCGCCGAGCCCCTGCTGGTCTGGTTCGACCACGCCGGCGCCCTGGCGCTCGCCGAGGGCCGGACCCGCGAGGCGATCGATCACTTCCGGCGCTTCACCGAGCTCGAGCCGGAAGGGCCGATCCACCGCATCCGCCTGGCCCAGGCCCTGCTGCGCCTCGGCCTCGGCCGCGAGGCCGAGCGCCAGGCGCGCGCCGCCACCGAGCTCGACGCGGCCTCGGCGCTCGCCTGGTGGTCGCTCGGCTTCGCCCTCGAGCACGACGAGATCGGCCGCCGCTTCGCCGCCGGCTACGACCGCGCGGCGGCCCTGGCGGCCCTCGAAGCCGCCGTGGAGCTCGCTCCCGACGATCCTCTGGCGCGCACCGAGCTCGCCATCCTGCGCGAGTACGACGCCGCGGGCCGGCGCTACGCCGACGCCGGCGAGCTCGAGCGCGCGATCGCCGAGTACCGCCTCCTGCGCGACGAGCTCCAGGCCCCGAACCTCGAAGCCAACCTCCTGTCGGCGCTTTACTGGGCGCAGCGCTGGCCGGAGCTCGAGGCGGCGGCGCGCGACGCGGAATCGGCCCCGATGAGCCGCTACCTGAGGCTGGTGGCCCTCGCCGTGCTGCGCGGGCCCGGCGCCGCGATCCGCGAAGCCGAGACGATGGCCGAGGGTCAGGAGCTGCGCGGCCTCCTGACCTCCGCGGTGCAGCACCTGATGATCGCGCGGAGCTACCGGCCGGCGGCGGCGCTGGTGCGGCGCCTGGCGCGGGACGCCGCGAATCCGGCGCCGCTGCTGGCGCGGGCCGAGGTCCTGGCGCGCGCCCGCCGTCACGAGGAGCTCGCGGTCACGACCGCCGATCCGGCGGCGCTGGCGAAGAGCCTGCTGCTGGTGCTGGGCCGCCCCCGGCTCGACCGCGAGCAGGTCGCCGCGCTCTTCCATCCCCAATACCTGAGCGAGCGCGGCGGCGCCGAGTCGGACCTCGAGGCGGCCTTCGAGCGCATCCGCCAGGAGCAGCTCACGAGCGGCGGCGACCTGCCGGCGGACGCGGTGCTCGACATGGCCCTGGCGATCCTCGAGCCCGCCGTCGACGGCGACGCGCAGCGCGGCTACCGCGTGCGCATGCGCAACGAGATGGAAGAGGACGTGGCCTTTACCGCCTACGTCACCCTCCACGAGGGCCGCCTGGTCATCGCCGCCCTCGGGGAGGAGCGCGGCCAGATCGGCAAGGAGGTGTGGCGGCGCCTCGACCGCGACGACCTGCGCGGCGCCCACCAATGGCTCGACTGGGCGCGCGGCGAGGAGGCGCCGGAGGCAGCCGGCGACCCCTACGGCTTCGAGCCCTTCGCCCACTTCTGGACCCGCGGCACCGGCGCCTTCCGCGACAAGATGCGCGTCGGCGCCGCCATCCTGATGGCCGATCAGCCGGAGGCCGCGGCGGCGGTGCCGGTGCTCGAGCAGGCCCTGCCCGCCCTCGACGACGAACGCTCGCGCGCGGCGGTGGAGGTGGCGCTCTTGCGCGCCTACGGCCGGCTCGGCGACGAGACCCGGCTCGGCGCCCTGAGCGCCCGTCTGCTCGAGCGCGCGCCGCGCAGCGTCCTGGCCTTCGTCGGCCGTTGCGAGGCCCTGCTCGACGAAGGCCGCCCCGACGAGGTGCAGCGTCTCGCCGCGGCGCGCCTCGAGCTGCTGCCCGAGGATCCGGAAGCGTTGCGCTTCCTGGCCCGCGCCGCCCTCCGGCGCCTCGCCGCCGAAGACGCGGTCCGGTACTTCGAGCGGCTGCGTTCGGCCGGCGCTCTGAGCGTCGAGGACGTGAGCCTGTGGGCGTGGCTGCTCCTCTTCCGCGACCCGGTCCCCGAGGAAGCCCTCGCCCTCGCCCGCGGCGGCGCCGACGCGGCGCGGCAGCGCGACCGCGGCATGCTCCTCACCCTGGCGGCGGTGCAGGCCGAGCTCGACCGTCCCGCCGAGGCTTATCAGAGCTTGCTGCGGTCCCTGGAGCTCGAGACCGAGCCGGCGCCGGCGAGCGCCGACTGGTACGTCTACGGCCGCATCGTCGAGTC
>DASWIG010000562.1:0-20041 GCA_036397835.1 Thermoanaerobaculia bacterium | reverse complement strand
CGGCGTCGCCCTCGGCTTCGAGGGCCTCGCCGCGAGCGCCGGCGAGGGCTGGCCGGACCATTTCGACGCCCGCGACCTGCGGCTGGTGCCGGTGCGTCCGGGGACGGTCTACGGCATCTACCGCTATCGGGTCCGCTACGGCGATCAGGAGCAGACCGGGCTCTCGGAAAGGACCTTCCTCCACACTCCCGGCGGCTGGAGGATCGCGGTCACCACCGCCTTCCCCGCCCCGCCCGGCACCGCGCCGCCGCCGCTGGCGCTCCTCGGCGCCACCCTGGTCGACGGCACCGGCGCGCCGCCTCTCGAGGGCGCCGCGGTGATCGTCCGCGACGGCCGGATCGAGTGCGCCGGCGCCCGCGCCGACTGTCCGGTGCCCGAGGAAGTGGAGCGCGTCGACCTCGCCGGCCTGTGGATCGCTCCGGGATTGGTCGACGCCCACGTCCACTTCTCCCAGACCGCCTGGGCCGACGGCCGTCCCGACAGCCTCGACGTGCGTTCGCTCTACCCCTACGAGGAGGTCCAGGCGTCGCTGCGCGCCCACCCCGAGCGTTTCTGGCGCGCCCACCTCTGCTCCGGGGTCACGGCGGTCTTCGACGTCGGCGGCTATCCCTGGACCTGGGGGCTGGCCGAGCGGGCCGCGCGCGAGGGCCGCGCTCCCCACGTCGCCGCGGCCGGCCCTCTGCTCTCCACCCTCGACCACTGGCTCAACCTGCCGGCCGAGCGTCAGTTCATCCACCTCGCCGACCCCGCGGCCGCGGCGCGCGGGGTCGACTACCTGGCGGCCCATGGCACCGCCGCGGTCAAGGTCTGGTTCATCGCCGCCCGCGACCGCGATCCCGGAGAGCTCGACGCCGCGGTGCTCGCCGCCGGCGCCGCGGCCCGCGAGCGCGAGGTGCCGCTGATCGTCCACGCCACCGAGCTGCGCGAGGCCAAGGTGGCGCTGCGGGCCGGCGCGCGCCTGCTCGTCCACAGCGTCTGGGACGCGCCGGTGGACGACGAGTTCCTCGACCTCGCCCGCGCCGGCGGCACCGTCTACTGCCCGACCCTGACCGTCGGCAAGGGCTACCTCGACATGTACGAGGCCGCCATCAGAGGGGAGCCGCCGGCGGTCGACGACCCCAACGGCTGCGTCGACGCGGAGACCCTCGGGAAGGTGGCGCGGACGGCCGGCCTCGGCGCCGAGATCGACCTCGGCGAGCTGACGCCCGAGCGTCTCGCCGCGCGTCGCGAGCGCAACGCCGAGCGCGACCGGATCGGCGCCGAGAACCTCCTGCGCGTCCACCGGGCGGGGATCCCGATCGCCATGGGCACCGACGCCGGCAATCCGTTGACCCTCCACGGTCCGTCCGTCTACGCCGAGATGGAGGCGATGCAGGCCGCGGGCCTCACGCCCCTCGAGGTCCTGGTGGCGTCCACCCTCGGCGGCGCGCGGGCCATGGGCAAGGAGGCCGAGATCGGCACCGTCGAGGCCGGCAAGGTCGCCGACCTCCTGGTCCTCGACGCCGACCCGGCCGCCGACGTGGGCAACCTGCGCCGGCTGCGCTACGTCGTCCGCGGCGGGGAGCTGCGGCCGCTGGCGGAGCTGCGGCCGGTCGCCGGCGCGCCTCCGCGGATCTCGCCATAAAAGAAATTCGGATGTGAACGGACTTCATGGCGACGAGGCGGCCCGCGATCTCCACTGGTACGACGCCGGGAATGATCGCTGGATCCGGCTCGAGCAAGAGGAAAAGGTCTGGCGCGGCTCGCGCTCGCAGCCGGCGCCCGCGAGAAGGTCGCGTGGTTCTTCGCGCGGCAGGCCGAGATCCTGGAGAAACAGGACGTACGCGTCGCCTCGCGAACCTCGAGCGTCCGCTCCAGGTCGCCTTGGCCGAGCTCGATTCCTGGCGCCACCAGCCCCAGAGCTCGAGCCAGCCGTCGATCGGCGCGAGGTAGAGCTCGCCAAGGTGCCGCGGGCAGAGCAGTCTCACTCCCGGCGCTCGGGCACCTGCCCCACCGGGGCGCGCAGCCACTTGAGGATCTCCGCCAGCCGTGGCGGCTTGCCGGTCATCAGCACGCCGATGCGGAAGACCTTGGCCGCCGCCCACAGCGCGGCGCCGAGCGAGAGCACCAGCAGGGCCGTGGTGACGACGTATTCGAACGTGGTCGGCGGCCCGGCGGCGCGGTTCATCATCACGAAGGGGGTGAACGGCGGCACGTAGGAGGCGACGCGGGCGAGCGTGCCGTTGGGGTCCTGGGCCACCGGCATCAGCAGGAAGAGCGGCACCATCAGCACCAGGGTGACCGGCATCTGCATGTTCTGCGCTTCCTTGAGGGAGTTGCACACCGAGCCCACGCCCACCAGCAGGGCCGCGAACAGCAGGTAGCCGAGCAGGAAGTAGACCAGGAACGAGCCGATGAAGACCGGATCGGTCGCGATCACGCTCAGGTCGAAGCTCGGCTCGACGCCCATCGCCCGCGGGATGAGCTTGGTCGCCAGGTAGAAGAAGACCACCCAGGAGCCGAGCATGGCGAGGCCGGTGGCGGCGATGCCGGCGATCTTGCCCGCCATGAGCTGGAGCGGCGAGACCGACGAGAGCAGCACCTCCATGATGCGGTTGGCCTTCTCCTCGATGGTGTTGGTCAGCAGCGCCTGGGAGATCATGAAGACGGCGAACCACAGCACGTAGGCGAAGACCGCCGGCGCCCATTGGCGCACCTTGTCCTGGGTCTCGACGTCCTCCTCGGCGCCGCCCTTGACCACCTTGCGCGGGGTGAACCGGAGCGGCTTCTGGACCCAGGCGGCCACCTCCTCGTCGACGTCGCTGGCGGCGAAGCGCCGCGCGCGCACCACCTCGGAGGCCAGGCCCTCGAACCAGCGCAGGAGGCCGTCGTCGGTGAGGTTCGACGAGACGTACTTGAACTCGCCCGCGCCCTCCACCGGGTCCTCGCCGATGACGAAATAGGCGAAGAGCTCCTGGTCGCCGACGCGGCGGTTGAGGTCCTCGAGCAGGGCTTCGGGGTCGAGCGCGGCCGCGGAGTCGCCGCCGACGTCCTCGCGCACGAAGCGGCTCGCCGCCAGGCTCGCGCCCTCGGTCTGCTCGATGGCCGCGAGCAGCCAGCCGGAGCGGTCGATCACGGCGTAGCGGCGCGCCTCCTTGTTCTTCTCGACGAGGATCGGGATGACGATGGCCGCCGAGATCAGGATCGGGAAGAAGAAGATGCCGATCCAGAAGCTCTTGGTGCGCACGTTCTCCACGAGCTCGCGCCTGGCGACCAGGATCGTCTTGTCATTCATGGTTCTCACCTCCGACGGCGTGGACGAAGATCTCGTGGAGCGAGGGCTCGCGCAGGTCGAAGCGGCGCACGCTCAGGCGCCCCACCAGCCGCGCCAGGACGTCCTGGGGGTCGGCGCCCGCGGCGAGGAAGATCTCGGCGTGCTTGCCCGAGTCGCTGACGCGCTCGACTCCGGGCAGCTCGGCGAGGAAGCGGCCGTCGCCGTCGTAGTCGAGCTGGATGCCGTGGTCGCCCGCCGCCCTGATCTCGGAGAGCGGCCCGTCGAGCAGCTTGCGGCCGCGGTGGATGAGGAAGATGGCGTCGCAGAGCTTCTCGGCCTGCTCCATGACGTGGGTCGAGAAGATCACGGTGCGGCAGTCGCGCTTCATCTGCAGGATCACGTCGCGCATCACGTCGACGTTGACCGGGTCGAGGCCGGAGAAGGGCTCGTCGAGGATCACCAGCTCGGGATCGTGGATGAGCGTGCCGAGGATCTGGACCTTCTGCCCCATGCCCTTGGAGAGGGCTTCGCACTTCTCGTCGGCCCAGTCTTCGAGGCCGAAGCGGCGGAGAAGCTCGCGGGCGCGGCCCTTGGCGGCGGACGCGCCCAGGCCCTTGAGGCGGCCGAAGTAGGTCAGGATCTCGGCCGCCGTCATCTTCTTGTAGAGCCCTTTCTCTTCCGGCAGGTAGCCCAGCCGGTCCTTGACCGCTTCGGCGTTGCCCTCGCCGAGGACGCGGATCGTCCCTTCGTCCGGGTAGAGGATCGACATGACCATGCGCAGCGTCGTGGTCTTGCCCGCTCCGTTCTGCCCCAGGAAGCCGTAGATCGAGCCCTGGGGGATGGCGAGCGACAAACGGTCGACCGCCGTGACTTTTCCGAATCGTTTGGTCACCCCGTCGAGGGTGAGAGCGTTCGCCATGGTGAGTCTCCGAAAGGCATGAGGATCTCGGGTGTGTCCCGCGCGGGGGCCTCGGCACGGCATACGTGCGCGCCGAGGGCCTTATTCTATTTGAGGACCTTGGTCTCGATGCCCAGGACCTTGAGCCGGCGGTAGAAGGTCGAGCGGCTCATCTTGAGGTGGTCGGCGGCCGCCTGGGCGTCGCCGCCGCAGGCGTCGATGGCGGTCAGGAGCTCCTCCTTCTCGACGTTGGCCAGGTAATCGGCCAGCGTGGTGCCGTACTGGTCGTCGGCGCCGTGGATCACCGGGCTCAGCCGCTTGGTGTCGAGCAGCTCCTTGTTCTCGAGGAAGAGCACCGCGCGGGAGATCTCGTTCCTGAGCTGCCGGATGTTGCCGGGCCACTTGTAGCGCCGCAGCGCGCGCAGGGCGGCGCGCGAGATGCCGCGCGCCTTGACGCCGTGGCGCTTGGCCTCGTGGGCGAGGAAGTAGGCGGCCAGGTTGGCGATGTCGGCGCGGCGGTGGCGCAGCGGCGGCAGCTCGACCTCCCAGGTGGCGATGCGGTGGTAGAGGTCGTTGCGGAAGCGGCCTTCGCCGATCAGCTTGGCCAGCGGCCGGTTGGTCGCCGCGATGATCCGCGCCTCGGCGGGCCGCGGCGTGTTGCCGCCGATGCGGTAGACCTCCTTCTCCTGGAGCACGCGCAGGATCTTGGCCTGGGTCTCCGGGGCCATGTCGCCGATCTCGTCGAGGAACAGCGTGCCGCCGTCGGCCGACTCGAACTTGCCGGGCCGCGCTTCCACCCCGGTGGCCACGCCGCGCTCGACGCCGAAGAGCTCGGCCTCGAGCAGGTCGCGCGGCAACGACGCGCAGTTGATCGCCATCATTGGCCGGCCCGTCCGCGGCGAGGCGGTGTGGATGAAGTTGGCCAGCACCTCCTTGCCGGTGCCCGACTCGCCGTAGATCAGCACCCCGACGTCGCCGCGGGCCACCCGCTCGGCCTGGTCGTAGATCCGGCGCACCTCGGGATCCACGGTGGGCGGCTGCGGCCGCTCGGGAGGAGGCGGCGCGGCCTTCGGCGGCGCGGCCGGCGCCTCCGCGGCGCGCCCGCGCTCGGCGAGGGCGAGGATCAACGCCGCCGAGTCGACCACCGGCTGGAAGTGCTCGGCGGCACGGGCGTGGTGGAAGCACGCCCGGACCTGCAACCGCCCCCGCGACGCTTCGGTCCAGTGCGGCAGCGTGGCCAGCTCGGCCTGACGATCGGCGGTGAAGAGCACGCCCTTGTCCTTGGTGCTCACCTCGGCGATCTCGACCGACGCCACCGGCATCGTCTCGAAGAGCGCGTAGCCGACCCTCTGCGCCAGGTCCTGCGCCGGGAGCTCCTGGAAGAGGTGATCGAGGAGCCAGGGCAGGTGATCGAGGGCGAAGCGGTCGAGCGGCGAGTAGGAGTCGGTCTGTTCCTGCTGGGCGTCGAGGTCGACGATCTTGCCGCTGGGATCGACGCCGACCCGGATTCCGATCTCGAGATCGTCGTCGGAAACCTCCTCGAGGACCACCAGCACCCGGCCGATCACGAAGATGTCGTCCGGCTGCACCTCTTCGCGGTCGATACGGCGCGAGCGCACCAGGGTGCCGTTGGTCGAGCCCAGGTCGGCGAGCTCGACGCGGTCGCCGTCGACCGTCAGCACCGCGTGGCGCCGCGACACGGTGGGATTCGGCAGACAGACCTCGCAGTTCGGATCGGAGCCGATGAGGTTACGCCCAGGGTGAAGGATCGCGCGAATGGTCTGATCGTCGAACTTGGCGACAGCTCGGTAGGCCATGGGCTTTTGGGTTCCTCCCGGCGGTGCCGGAGGGCACCGCCGCGACTCGCGGGAGCCTTACTCTCTCACATCTGATTCTCAAAGTTGAGAATTCACCAGTCCCAACTTTGAGAATTTGTGCGCCGGGTCAGGCCCGTCCCCGTCCTGGCGCGCTTCGAGTAAGGCTATTGTTGTCAACATTTAAGGTCGACCGCCCGGGCTCCTCTCGGCGACTCGGCCGGTCTTCGCATTCTGGCATGCGGTTTGCTTATTGAAAATCGCGACTTCTTGCGCCAGCGGCGCTACGACTTCTTGCTCGAGCACCTCTGACGAACGCCGTCGCAGGCACCGGAGCCACATTCTACAGCGTCCCGATGCCTGCCCTGCTCTCCGAGCAGGGTGGGCCTTTTTTCGTGGGCTCCTTTGCGTGGCGCGTGTAGACTTTCGCCGCCATGCGCCGTCTCGGCATCGTCGACCTGGGCTCGAACACGGCCCGACTGGTGGTCTTCGGCTACGAGCCCGGCCTGTGGTTCCGTCTGATCGACGAGATCCGCGAGCCGGTCCGCCTCGGCGAGGGCATGGGGCGGGGCAGCGCGCTGGAGCCGGAGGCCATCGAGCGCGCGGTCGCGGCGCTCACGCTCTACGCCCACTTCACCGCCGCCACGGCCCTCGATCGGCCGCGGGTGATCGCCACCAGCGCCCTGCGCGACGCCGCCAACGCCGAGCGCTTCTTCGAGCGGGCGCGTCACCTGGAGTTGAGCGTCGAGGTGCTCTCCGGCGAGGCCGAAGCGGCGCTCGGGGTGCGTGCGGTGGCCAATTCCTTCGCCGTCGAGGACGCCTGGGTGATGGATCTCGGCGGCGGCAGCGCGCAGATCTCGGAGATGCGCGCGCGCTCCTGGGTGGCCGGGCGGGCCTATCCGCTGGGCGCGCTGCGCCTCACCGAGGCCCACCTGGCCAGCGATCCGCCGCGCCGCGCCGAGGTCGCGGCTCTCGAGGCCGCTCTCGCCGCCGAGCTCGACGAGCCGGCGCTCGCGATGCGCGGCCGGCCGCTGCCGCTGGTGGCCATGGGCGGCACCATCCGCAACCTGACGCGCGCCGTCCAGAAGCGGTGCGGCTATCCCCTGGGCCGCGTCCACGGGTACTTCCTGAAGACGGCCGACCTCGCCGCGCTCACCGCCGACCTCCTCGCCCTGCCGCTCGACAAGCGGCGGCGGATCGGCGGCATCCATCCCGACCGCGCCGACGTGATCCTCGCCGGCGCCCTGGTCTATCGCTGGCTGCTGACCCGCGCCGAGCGCGAGGGTCTGTGGATCTCGGGCTACGGCGTGCGCGAAGGGGCGTTCCTGGAGCGCTTCCTGCCGCCGCCGCACCTGCACCCGGACGTGCGCGCCTTCAGCGTCGAGAACCTCTTTCAGCTCTATGCGCAGCCGCGGGCCCATACGGCCAACGTCCGGCGGCTGGCGCGCCGGATCTTCGAGGGCCTGGCGCCGCTCCACCAGCTCCCTCCGGCGGCGGCCGAGCTGCTCGACGCCGCCGCCTGGCTCCACGACATCGGCATGACGGTGGGGTATCACAAGCACCACAAGCACGGCGCCTACCTAGTCGAGACCACCCACCTGCTCAACGGCTTCACGCACCGCGAGCAGGTGCTCGTCATGTTGCTCGTGCGCTACCACCGCCGGGGCTCGCCGAGCCTGGGGGTGTGGCGCGAGCTCGTGGAGCCGGGCGACAAGGGGCTCCTGCTGCGCCTGGCCGCGTGCCTGCGGCTGGCCGAATACCTGGAACGGGCGCGCGCCGGCCAGGTCCGCGACGTGCGGGTGTGGATCGGCCCCAAGACGGCGACCCTGGAGCTGCTGGCCCGCGAGGAGCCCGTCGTCGAGATGTGGGAGGCCATGAAGCACGCCGCGCTCTTCGAGCAGGCCTTCGGGCGCCGGCTGATCCTGAAGCGCAGCCCCGAGACGCACGGCGCCGGGACGTGATTTCGTGTATAATCCCCGCGTTTTCGCTGGGGGGGGCGGATCCGCCACGCTTCGCTCTTCCCGCGATCGACGATTCCGGCGACGCGAAAGGAGCGCGACCATGGTAGCCGGTCCTCTGCGGGTCCTTTTCGCCGAAGACAATTCGGCCCATGCAACGCTCGTGGTCCGCAGCCTCGAGGAGCACGGGATCCAGGTGCGGATCACCCACGTCCATGACGGCGAAGAGGCCTTGAGCTACCTCCAGCGCCGGGGCGCCTACAGCGATCCGCGCTCGAGCCCGCGTCCCGACCTCGTGCTGCTCGACCTCAGGATGCCCAAGATCGACGGCCTCGAGGTCCTGCGCCAGATCAAGTCCAGCGACGAGCTCCACCGCCTGCCGGTGGTCATCCTCACGACCTCGGAAGCCGAGGCCGACGTGGCGCGCGCCTACGACCTGCGCGCCAACAGCTACCTCGTCAAGCCGATCGACTTCCAGAGGTTCTCCGACCTCATGCACGACCTGGGCCTCTACTGGTCGAAGTGGAACAAATCCCCCCAACTGACCGGCCCGCACCTACCCGGATAGACGGCGATCCGGCGGCGACGCGTCCGATATCCTGAGCTGGGGACGACATCAACGGGACAAGCCGATGCTGAACAAGACCGTCAAAGACGTGATGAACGCCGACGTGCTCTCCGTGCCGGAGGGAATGACCGTCGAGGACCTGGCGGCGTTCTTCGAGGACAACGAGGTCTCGGGAGCGCCGGTCGTCGACGACGGCGGCCGCCTCGTCGGGGTGGTGTCGCTCAAGAACCTCGTGCACTCCCTGGCAGGCTCCCGCAACGCGGCGCCCGACCGCTCCGACCCGAGCTACTTCGTGCGCGAGTGGGAGGACCACTTCAATCCGGAGGAGCTGCAGCGGCTGCGCGTCGTGGACACCGAGGTCACGGTGGGCGACTTCATGTCGCGTCAGATCCACACCGTGACCGAGGACACGGGCGTGCGCTCCTGTGCCCGCAAGATGCTCGAGCTCGGCGTCCACCGGCTGCTGGTCACCGACGGCGACCAGCTCCGCGGCATCGTCACCTCCTTCGACCTGCTGCAGCTCGTCGCCGAGTGAGATGCTGCCCGGAGGCCCGGCGGCCGTTCCCGATTCCCCTGCGGACGAGGGGGCGCGGCCCTACCGGCGTCCGCTCTTCGTGGTCCTCGGCCTCGCCCTGCTGGGCCTGCTCACCTTCCAGGGCGCCCTCGACTACGGATTCGTCAACTACGACGACCCGGCCTACGTCACCGCCAACCCGCACGTGCGCGGCGGCGTCACGGCCGCCGGCGTGCGCTGGGCCTTCACCAGCTTCCATGCCAGCAACTACCATCCGCTGACCTTCCTCTCCCACATGCTCGACTGCGAGCTCTTCGGCCTGCGCCCCCGCGGCCACCACCTGACGAGCCTGCTGCTCCACATCGGCGCCGCAACGCTGCTCTTCGCGGCGCTGCGCCGCATGACCGGCGCCCTGGGGCGGAGCGCTTTCGTGGCGGCGGTCTTCGCCGTCCATCCGCTGCGGGTCGAATCGGTGGTCTGGATCGCCGAGCGCAAGGACGTGCTGTGCGGCCTCTTCTTTTTCCTGGCGCTCGTCGCCTACGCCGCCTACGTGCGCCGGCCCGGGTGGGGGCGCTACCTGGCGCTCTGCGCGGCCGCCGCCTGCGCCCTCATGGCCAAGCCCATGGCGGTGACCCTGCCGTGCGTGCTGCTGCTGCTCGACCTGTGGCCGCTGGCGCGCCTGCCGCGGACCTCGTGGCGGGCGGCGGCGCGCTCCCTCGGCCCCCTGGCGCTCGAGAAGGCGCCGCTCTTCGCGCTCTCGGCCGTCTTCGCCTACGTCACCGTCAAGGCGCAGGGCGCGGCCCTGGCGACGGTCGAGCTCCTCGACTGGCCGCACCGGCTGGCCAACGCCGCCGTCTCCTACGTGGCCTATGTCGGCAAGATCCTCGCTCCGCGCGACCTCGCCGTCTTCTACCCCCACGCCCCGATCCCCGCCTGGAAGGCGGTCGCCGCCGCCACCGTGGTGGTGGCCGCGACCGCGCTCGCGGCCGCGGCCTGGCGCCGGGCCCCCTATCTCACGGTGGGCTGGCTGTGGTACGTCGGCACCCTGGTGCCGGTGATCGGTCTCACCCAGGTCGGCAACCAGGCCATGGCCGACCGCTTCACCTACCTGCCGGGCGTCGGCGTGGTCATCGCCCTGACGTGGGGGCTGGCCGACCTCGCCGGCGCCTCCGCCGCCGGCCGGCGCCTGCCGGCCGCGGCCGCTGCCCTGGCGGTGCTCGTCCTGGCCGGGCTGGCGCGGGGCCAGGTGACGGTCTGGCAAGACTCGGTGACGCTCTTCCGCCACGCCCTCGCGGTCACCTCTCCCAACGTGGTGGCGTTCGTCAACCTGGCCGAGGGCCTGCGCCTGGCGGGCCGCCCGGAGGAGGCGATGGCCCCCTACCGCGCCGCGCTCGCCATCGAGCCGACGCGGGTCGAAGCCCACGCCGGGCTCGCCGCCGCGCTGCGCGACAGCGGCCGGCTCGACGAGGCCGTGGAGTCGATGGGTCGGGCCCTCGAGCTGGCGCCCGAGGATCCGCGGTTCCACCACGGGATGGCCGCCATCCTCGACGCCGCGGGCCGCCGCGACGAAGCGATCCGCCACCTGGAGCAGGCGGTTGAGCTCGACCCGCGATACGCCGCCGCCCATCTCGGTCTCGCCGACCTGCTCGGCCAGCGGGGCGAGACCGAGCGCGCGCGCCGCCACCTCGAGACGGCGAGGGCGCTTCAGCCGCGCTGAGCGTCCAGGGGGCGCAGCTCGCCGCACTCGCCGCACAGCGGCACGTGGAGAAGGTGCCGGCGGCCGCAGCGCGGGCAGGTCCAGGTGCGTCCGCGCAGCCGGTTCCACGCCGCCTCGAGCGGCGTCGTCCCGGACGCGTTGGGGGTCGTCAGCGTCTGGACGAGGAAGAGCACCGCGATCCAGGCCGGGATCAGCCACAAGAGGGTCGTCCGCGCCGCGGTGAAGAAGCCGGGCCAGAAGAAGCCGAGGACGAGGGAGGCGGCCATGGCGGCCAGGGTGCCGGCGCGGACGACGGTGGTGAGCCGCATGGCCGTCCTCAGGCGCCCTGGCGCGCCAGGCGCACCATGTGCGCCACCTCGATCTCCAGCTCCTGGCGCTTGAGGCGCAGGTACTCCCGCACCTGCCGCCGGCGGACGAAGAGGAAGAAGACGCGCACGTTCTCGGTGATCCGCTTGCGCTCCTTGGCCACCACCAGCGCCACCGCCGCCGTCAGCGGCAGGCTGGCGCCGTAGAGCGCCGCCGTCCGCAGCCCCCAGAGCCACCAGGCGGCGAACGTCTGGACGCCCCAGAAGAGGAAGAAGAACGCCAGCCCGAAGAGCATGCCGGCGGTGTCGTACTGGTCGCGTCCCCGCGCCGTCAGCCGCGTCATCCAGCGGGTGGCGAGATAGGGCACGGACGACCACAGGAGGCCCCAGAGCGCCAGCGGGAAGACGAAGAGCGCGAAGACGAGCGAACGCGACACGAACCGCGCCACCAGGGCGGGACGGTAGCGAAGGTGGAGGTGGTAGTCGTCGACGCCGTAGCGGCGGCACAGCCGCTCGAAGCGCCGCAGCTTCTCGCGGAAGACGCTCACCTCGTCCGGACGGGTCAGGCGCAGCCAGCGATGGGCCTCGATCAGGCGCTGCAGCGACTGGAAGCGCTCGCTGAGCTTGCGCCCCGGCCGGGAGCCGCGGGCTCCTTCGTGGCGGCCGCCGCGCAGCAGGAAGAACCGCTGCAGCAGGCGCATCAGCTCGAGGTCCTGCCAGGACTCGACGTTCAAGGTGACCCGGCGCAGGCCCTCGAGGATCGCGTCGGTGGCGCGCCGCACGGCCGCCTCGCGATCGTCCCCGCCGGTCTCGAGCTCGACGGGCTTTCCGTATTGCACCAGCAGCTCGCTGCGGAAGCGCCCCTTCTGGGGGAACGTCAGGCCCACGGGCACCACCGCCGGCAGCACGCCGCGGCGCTCGTGAAAGCCGAGGGCGAGCCGCGCCGCGCCGGTCTTGAGCGGCCGCAACATAGGATCGGAATGGCTCTGCCCCTCCGGGAAGATCAGGATCGCCCGTCCGGCGTCCAGGTATTCGTGGCAGCGCCGGAACGAGTCCTCGTTCGCCGCCGCGGCGGCGTCCTGGCCCGGCCGCCGGCGGTAGATCGGCACCGCCTGGATCAGGCCCAGCAGCGGCCGCAGCAGCGGGTTGCGGAACAGCCCGCTGCGCGCCAGCGGATGGATCGGCCGCGGACAGCTCGCCTGCACCACCACGGCGTCCGCCAGGGCGTTGACGTGGTTGGCGCAGAGGATCACCGGCCCCCGCGACGGCAGGTTCTCGACGCCGCAGGTCTCGCGGCGGCGGTAGAAGATGGCCGTCATCGCCTGGCAGAAGCGCCGCCAGCCCGCTTGCGCCGCGGTCGGCGCCACCGCCGGCGAAAGGGCAGCCTCGCTCACGTTCATCCGGGGTATCTTAGAGCAGGCCGATCTCGACCTGGGGCTGGGGCCGCCCCGCCGACGCTCGGTGAGCCTCCGGCAGAGATCTCTCAACCCTGGGCGCAGGCGTGGACCCAGTGGGCGAGGATGTCGTTGTTGCGCACTTCCGGGTCCTCGATGCGCACGCCGGCCTCGCCGGCGGCGATCTGCAGGCCGTTGCGCAGGTCCTGCACCAGGCAGCCGACCAGGTCGCGCCCGCCGACGCCGTCCGCCGGGCCGAGGGCACGCACCTGGTGGCGCAAGATCTCCCGCGTGGCCTCGCACGGGCCGCCGTGGAGCGCCGTCAGGGCGAGGAGCGAGGCCACGTAGACCCAGGAGGCGTCGCCGTGGACCTCGGACGCCTCGCGCGGCACCGCCCGCGGCATGTTGGTCTCCGAGAAGTAGTAGTAGTCGCGGAGCAGGGCGCGATACTTGTCGCGGCTGGCGGCCGCGTTGTCGTCCTCGCAATAGCCGTCGTGGCGGATGCTGCCGCCCTGGTCGATGGCGATGTCGACCACCGCGGCGCCGGTCCGCATCAGGCGGATCTGGTCGAAGGTGCAGACCTTCTCGGCCGCCTTGGCCCCCGAGCGGTGGGCGAAGATCACGCCCACGGCGTCGCGCAGGGCCTCGTCGGTCAGGTCGGGCACGATCTCGAAATCGCGGAAGCCGTGGGCGCGCAGCAGCCCGGGCAGGCGCTCGCGGGTCGGCGGGTAGCGCTCGATCACCACCAGCTTGGCGGTCTTGGGGCCGATCTCGCCGATGGCGGCGAGACCGGCCACGCCGCCGCCCACCACCACCACCTTGCCCGCGCCGAGGCCCTTCTCCGTCAGCCCCTCGACCAGCTTGCGGCCGGCCACCGAGCCGGCGAAGCGCGACATCGAGGCGACGATCGGGGTGCGGTCGCCGCCGTCGAGGAGGTAGGAGCAACTGCCCACGGTGCCGCCGTCGAAGATGGCGGCGAAGTTGCGGCGGGCGAGCATCCGGCACAGGCCCGGCGGGTAGCTCGCCAGGTGGAGCGCGCCGATGCGCAGCAGCGGACCCGGCACCTCGCTCTCGCAGGCCGTGGGCTCCTTCAAGGCGTGCAGCACGTCGACCGGCCCGAGGCGGGCGATCTCGTCGCGGCCGACGACGCGCGCGCCGGCGGCGGCGTACTCCGCGTCGCGGAAGCCGGCGCGGTCGCCGGCGCCGCTGGCCACCAGGACCTCGAGCTCGAGGCCCGCCTCGCCGAGCGCCTCGCCGAGCGCCTCCACGTGCCGCGGCACCAGCGCCACCCGGGTCTCGTGGTCGATGTCCTCGTCGCTTCCCAGGAGGAAGCGCACGCGCCGGCGGGCGTAGCCGAGAAGCGGAAGGGCCTGCCGCAGCTCGGCTTCGAGCCGCGGCCTACCGCGGCTCGCGTGCATCGGCATCGTCCCCGACCGTCAGCAGGTGGTACGACTTCTGCCCCTTGCGCAGGATCAGCAGGCGGCCGTCCACGAGGTCGCCGCCGCGCAGCCGGAGGCGCTCGTCGGCGGCGCGGCGGTTGTTCACGTAGGCGCCGCCGTCGCGGATCAGGCGCCGGGCCGCGCCTTTCGACGCCGCCAGGCCCGACTCCACCATGAGGTCCACGAGGGCCGCGCCCTCCCCTGACAGGCGTCCGCCGGCGAGCCGGCTCGACGGGACGTCGTCGAAGATCTCGAGGACGTCGGCGGCGCCGAGGTCGTCGATCTGGCCGCCGAAAAGCACCGCGGACGAACGCACCGCCCGCTCGGCCGCCGTCTCGCCGTGGACCAGGGCCGTCACCTCGCGCGCCAGCCGGCGCTGGGCCGGCCGCTCGGAGGGCGCGGCGCGCTGGGCCGCCTCGAGCTCCATGATCTCGTCCTCGCCGAGCCAGGTGAAGTACTTGAGGTAGCGGGCCACGTCGTCGTCGGCGGTGTTGAGCCAGAACTGGTAGAAGCGGTAGGGCGAGGTCAGGGCGGCGTCGAGCCACACGGCGCCGGCCTCGGTCTTGCCGAACTTGACGCCGCCGGCGGTGGTCACCAGCGGGCAGACCAGGCCGTAGGCCCGGCCCTGGCGCAGGCGGCGGATGAGCTCGGCGCCGGCGGTGATGTTGCCCCACTGGTCGCTGCCGCCCATCTGCAGCGTGCAGCCGTAGCGGTCGTGCAGCACCAGGAAGTCGTAGCTCTGGAGCAGCAGGTAGGAAAACTCGGTGTAGGAGATGCCGTCTTCCTGCTCGAGGCGGCTCCTGACCGACTCCTTGGCCAGCATGTAGTTCACGGTGAAGTACTTGCCGATCTCGCGCAGGAACTCCACCAGCGAGATCGAGGTCAGCCACTCGGCGTTGTTGAGCAGCAGCGCCGGGTTGGTCTTGCTCTCGAAGTCGAGGAAGCGGGCGAGCTGCTCGCGGATGCCGCGGCAGTTCTCCTCCACCTGCTCGGCGGAGAGGAGCTGGCGCTCCTGGGTCTTGCCGCTGGGATCGCCGATGAGGCCGGTGCCGCCGCCTACCAGCGCGATCGGGCGGTGGCCGGCGCGCTGCATGCGGGCGAGGCTCATGATCGGCAGCAGCGAGCCCACGTGCAGGCTGGCCGCCGTCGGATCGAAGCCGATGTAGAGCGTCGCCCGGTTCTCGGCGAGGTATTGCTCGACGCCCTCCGACGCGCCGTAGACCAGTCCTCGCCACCCCAGCTCGTGAAACACGTTCACCGTCTTCTCCTCGGATGATGGGGGGCCGCAGGGCTGCGGGAAAGGCCGTCGCTTCGCCCTGTCGAGGCGGCGAGTCTAACCCGGGGCGCGGCGGACGTCCAGGCGCCCCCGCGTAGTAAGCTCCCGTCCATGAACGTGCTGATGTTCTCCCCCGGCTTTCCGGCGGAGATGCCGTACTTCACCCGCGGCCTGGCACGGGTCGGCGCCCGGGTCTTCGGCATCGGCGACCAGCCGCCCGGCGCCCTGCCCGACGTCGCCCGCGCCGCGCTCTCCGACTACCTCCAAGTGCGCAACCTGTGGGACGAGGAGGCGGTCGTCGACCAGGTGCGGCGATGGACGGCGCGGCGGCCGCTCGACCGCGCCGAGTGTCTCTGGGAGCCCGGGATGCTGCTCGCCGCGCGGCTGCGCGAGGAGCTCGGCCTGCCCGGCATGACCCTCGCCGAGACCGTGCCGTTCCGCGACAAGGAGCGCATGAAGGAAGCGCTCGACGCCGCCGGCATCCGCACGCCGCGCCACCGCCGCGCCGCCACCGTGGACGAGGTGCGCGAAGCGGCCGAGGCGATCGGCTATCCGATCTGCGTCAAGCCGATCGCCGGCGCCGGCTCCGCCGACACCCACCGGGTCGACAGCGAGGCCGAGCTCGAGCGGGTGATCCCGCTCGTCGGCCACGTGCCCGAGGTCAGCGTCGAGGAGTTCATCGAGGGCGAGGAGTACACCTTCGACACCATCTGCGCCGGCGGCGAGATCCTCTACTACAACCTCGCCTGGTACCGCCCCAAGGTGCTCATCGGGCGCAACAACGAGTGGGTCAGCCCGCAGACGATGACGCTGCGCGACGTCGACTCCGACTACCTGGCCGGCGGCCGCGAGATGGGGCGCCAGGTGTTGCGCTCGCTCGGCTTCCGCACCGGCTTCACCCACATGGAGTGGTTCATCAAGCCCGACGGCGAAGCCGTCTTCGGCGAGATCGCGGCCCGGCCGCCCGGCGCGCGCTCGACCGAGCTCATGAACTACGGCTGCGACGTCGACGTCTTCAGCGGCTGGGCCGAGGCGGTGTGCCACCGCAAGCTGAGCCAGAAGGTGGAGCGCAAGTACAACGCCGCCGTCATCTTCAAGCGCGCCCAGGGCCAGGGCCGCATCCGCCGCATCGAGGGGCTCGAGCGCCTGCTGCGCGACTTCGGCCAATGGGTCACCTGCGTGAACCTGTCGCCGATCGGCGCGCCGCGCCGCAACTGGAAGCAGACGCTGATCTCCGACGGCTACCTGATCCTGCGCCATCCCGACATCGAAACGGCCATGGTCATGGCCGACCGCGTGGGATCCGAGCTCCGGATCTACGCCTCTCCCTGACAACGAGCCCGCGCGAGGGAGGGGAGGCCCGCACCCGCGGGACGAAGGCCCGGGTCTGCCCAGGAGTTTTCGCCTACCCGAAAGTTTCTTTCCTACGGATTCGCCAAACGGGTCCTTTCCACCGTCCCCACAATGGCCCGTGCTCGCGAGCGAAAACCCGAACCACGAATCCCACAGGAGACGAAACCATGATCTGGAACATGAAACCCGACCGCATCCAGTTCGGACCGCCGATCGACGACGGCGGCCCCTGGATCGAAAGACCCCCCACGCTCACCCGGTCGCTCGAATTCGAGGAAGTCCTCGAAGCCGGCCTCTTCCTGATCTACGCCGACGAGCTGGCGGGCGAGAGCGACGAGATCCGCGTGACCCAGAACCTCTTCAGCCGCTCCCTCTCCATCACCGTCAAGCCCGTGAGCGCCGACTACCTGACCCACGCGGTTTACGAGTACGCCGGCATGATCGACGCCGCCATCGAGGAAGTGCGCGGGACCACCTTCGATCACGACGGCATCGATGACGAGCTCCTCGACTTCGATGACGAGCTCCTCGACTTCGATGACGACGACCTCGACGGCGACGACCTCGACGAGCTCGAGAACTGAGCGATCGAGTAATCGAGCAGCGATGAAAGTCAACTGACTGTTTCGCCGCCCCCGGCCCGGCCGTCCGGGAGGACGATCGGACCGGGGGCGGCCCTTTTGCCCAGTTCTTCCGATCTCGAGAGTTCCACCGAATGGCCCTTCACACCCCAACGCCTGATGCCTAATCTCACGCGCATGAAAAAACCCCTCGTCATACCCGAACGGACGCCCGATGGTCCCGGCGGCGGCCCGCACCCGCTGGCCGCGGCCAAGGACCGGGCGCGCCAACGAATCGACCACGACCGGCAACGCTACCCGGAAAGCCTCGGGCCCGTGCTCGCGGCCATCGCGGCCAACCTCTTCACACCCGGCTGGAAGGCCGAGGCAGCGGTGGAACCGGCCGCGTGGCGGAGATTCCGGGTAGCCCTCGGCATCACTCCGGGAGCCTACCGCGACCGGCAGGTCCTGGAGACCGCCCTGGAGCTGGTGCGCGAGTCCACCCTCCCGATCCTGGAGATCGCGGCCGGGCTCGGCTTCGACGACCCGGAGCTCTTCACCAAATGGTTCAAGTGGCGCACGGGCGAAGCACCCACCACCATGCGCTCCGGCGACGAGCCGGACACCGGGCCGCCGGCCGGCCAGACGACCGACTGGCAGGACCGGGATTGGCGCAAAGCCGCGGCCTGGGACGAAAGCCCTCAGCGCGGCGCCGCCATGATCCGAAAGATCCGCGAGCTCTACCCCGCGCTCGACCACCACCCACCCTCTGACTAGGAGACGCTCATGTTCGACGTCGAACGAGTGCTCGAGCAGGCCGTTCAGCCTACCCTCGACACCCTCCTGCGCCTGGAAAAACGCCTGTCGCGCTCCTGCCGGTCCATCATGGCCCAGATCCGTGCCCACCTCATCGAGCCGGAATACTCCGTGGAAAAACTCTTGAAAGACGTGGGAGCCGGATTGAGCAACTGGCCCAGAAGCGCCTTCAAGGCCGCGCTCGACATCACGCCCTGGCGCCTCATCCAGGAGGGCCGGCTCGAAGTGGCGGCATGGCTGCTGCGAAACACCTCATGGCGGGTGGGCGACATCGTGGTCTTCGTCGGCTGGGTCGACATGGCCTCGTTCGCCAACCTCTTCCGGAACTGGTGCCGCATGAGCCCCACCCACTTCCGCGAGCGCACCACGGCGGCTGAAAAGCGAGCCGGCTCGATCCCCCGCCACGTCTTCTCGTGGTATTTCTGGCGGCGTTTCCGCCGTCAGGAGCTTTCCCTGGAGGAAGCCCGCGAGCTCCTCGACTACTTCGAGACGCTCTACCCGCAGCCGCCCGCCTAGAGGCGCGGCCGGAAACCCTCCAGCCGCGCGTGAGAAGGCCGACTTCGTCGGCCAAATCCCCCCAACCCCCCTTTCTTAAAGGGGGGCTCAGAGTTAGCGCCCCCGCCCAGGAGTTTTCGCCAACCCGAAAGTCACTTTCCTACGGATTCGCCAAACAGCCCGTGTAGACCCGCCTTTATCCTGCCCGTCAGTCGAAGCCGGCGCCCCCGGCGGCGGCCGACGCCGGAGCGCCAACGAACACCGAACCACGAAATACCCAAAGGAAATCCGCCATGCAACGACAAAGCAGAGAAGCCTTCGGTCTGCTGACGATCTCCGACGAAATCGTCAGCTCGATCGAGATCCACGGCGCGGAGGTCGCCACCCGTCTCGAAGAGAAGTGGACGGCCAAGGCCGCGCCGCCCGACTCCACCACCCCCCAGCTCGAGGCGGCCACCCCGCCCGACTACCTGGGGAACCTGCTCGACTTGAGGGACGGCCTCAACACCTCGGCAACGTCCCTCAACGACGCCGACCGGGTCCACGTCCATGAGCTCGGCAAGGTCATCGAGCTGCGCGAGGAGCGCGACGACCTCACCGAAAGCGTCTACCAGACGTTCTCCACCATGCGCCGCGTCATCGACGATCTCCACGGCGAGGGCAAGGCCTTCGTGCTCGCCGCCTTCGAAGGACCCACCGGGCGCACGGCCAAGAAGCTCGTGCGCCAGGTCGACCTCGCCCTGCCCCGCCTGAAGTCCCCCAACGTGAAGCTGATCCAGGGCGCCATCGCGGGCGTCACCGTGGACACCGCGGCCATGGCCGCCGGGCTCGAGACCATGACCGACAAGCTGCGCGTCAAGCAAGCCGAATTCGAGCGCTCCCGGCGCGTGGCCCAGGCCTCGCGCAAGGAGAAGCAGCGGCGCATGGACGAGCACCGCACCATCACCGTGTGGACCGCCAGGATCGTGGAAGGCTACTACCAGCTCGCCGGAGAGACCGAGCTGGCCGAGCGCCTGCGGCCCGCCACCAGCAGTCCGGGCCGGCCGCCGGGGACCAACCCGCCGGCGACGGGCCCCGACGACACGACCCCCGAAGAGACCGCCCCGGCCGAGCCGGCCCCCGACGTTCCGGCGCCGGCCGAGCCCTTCCCCGACGAGCCCGAGGACGACACCGGAGAGGAACCGACCCTCCCCGTCTTCCTCACCTCCCGCGGACGGGCGTCCGCGACCTGATCGCGTTCTCCGTCTGATCGCTTTCTCCGCCTTCCCCTCGCCCCGGGCGTCCACGGCGCCCGGGGCCTTTTTCTTGGCGGATTCGCGGAAATCCCCCCTCGGTCCCCCCTTTTTCAAGGGAGGATTTGGACGGCTTCAGCCGTGGTTCCGGGAAGGACGCTCAAGCGTCCTGGGCGGACACGGGGGTGGGGTCCGCCCCTACGGCGGAGGGCGGCTGAGGAGAGAGCTCGCGATATGAGATGAGGTCATCTCGAATCGGCCGCTCGTGGGCACGTCCCCTGTTCTCAACAAGTGCATTGCAGACCCTGCGAACTTAGCTCGCTGCGCTCGCGAACGGTGATATCCTTGCTCTGCGCAACAAGCGGAGCTCCGTGTAGGGCAGGCTCCGCCTGCCGGAAAGCGCCGGTCAAAACCGGCGGAGCGTAGGAGGTGGAAGTCCTCCACAGTGA
>DASWIG010000561.1:0-6423 GCA_036397835.1 Thermoanaerobaculia bacterium | reverse complement strand
TGGCGTCGCCGGTCTTCGAGCTCGCCGCCGGCGACTACGGCGTCACCTACCGGGGCGAGCTCACCGAGCTTTTCCTCGTCTGGCTGCCGGCCGACGGGCGGCCTTTCGTGCCGCGTCCGGAGCTGCAGGCAGCCGTCCAACAAGAGCTTCTGGATGAGACTTCTCAGTGAGAACGCGGCCAGGGGCGCGAGCTCTGCCGCCCAGCAGAAGGGGGTCGAACTCAGTCAACGCGGATGACCAAGGGGTTTTTCGGCAGGTTCTTGGAGCGCAACGACTCCATCAATTCCACCGGGTCCTCGGAAACGGCGATCATCTCGCTGCCAATCAGGGCCACCCACTTGCCGCGGGCCGATGCCGGCGGATTCCGCATCCAGTCGAGCTCTTCGGTGGTGTCGCGTCCGGTGGCTGGACGCGTTCTCACCTGCCACTCGTTCAGAGCCCGATTCATCCTGCGGATTCCGGCGTGGGCGGGGAAGCGGACAGCGGCTTCTCCGGCAAGCCGTTGGGCCGCGCGAAAGCGCACCTCGCCAAGGTAGGAGAGGATCTCTTGCAAGACGCCCTCGGGATCCGCGTCCCGGGCGTGAAGCGGACCGTCCTCGCGTCGAGGCTGTGCGCGGCTCGTCGTTTCCGGCGACTTCGCGAGCATCGGTGGTGGGGTGAGTCGAGCCATGGGTCCATTCTACCCTACTCGCCATCCACGACCTGCAACCTGACGGCGACACCGCAGCCGGCCCGGCCCCCTGCAGGCGGGACGCCCGCACCACGACCCGGAGGGCGGCGACCTGGGTCGTGGATCCTTTGACTTCCGCCGGTGCCGACAGTACAATCGCACCCCTTCGACCCGCCCGGAGAGGTGCTGGAGTGGTCGAACAGGGCTGCCTGCTAAGCAGTTGTCCGGGGTAACCTGGACCGAGGGTTCGAATCCCTCCCTCTCCGCCAAGACTTTCATTCCCTTCCGCCCTATCCGAGCCTATGAGAGACCACGCCGCTGACGGACCCCTGGCCACGGCCCTGGGGGACCTCGGGAGCGATCTGCACCAGGTCGCCATCAACACCATCCGGTTCCTCGCCGTCGACATGGTCGAGCGCGCGAACAGCGGCCACCCGGGCGCCCCCATGGGCCAGGCCGCCCTCGCCTACGTGCTGTGGACGCGCCACCTGCGCGCCTGTCCGCAGGCGCCCGACTGGCCCAACCGCGACCGCTTCGTGCTCTCCTGCGGGCACGCCTCGGCCCTCCTCTACGCCCTGCTCCACCTCGCCGGCTACGACCTGCCGACCGAAGAGCTCGAGCGCTTCCGCCAGCTCCACTCCCGGACTCCCGGCCATCCGGAGCACGGTCTGACGCCGGGGGTCGAGACCACCACCGGCCCGCTCGGCCAGGGGCTGGGCAACGCCGTGGGCATGGCCATGGCCGAGCGATTGCTGGCGAGCCAGCTCAACCGCGACGGCTTCCCGGTGATCGACCACCGGATCTGGGTCCTGGCCTCGGACGGCGACATGATGGAGGGCGTGGCCTCCGAGGCCGCGTCGCTCGCCGGCCACCTCGGCCTGGGCAAGCTCACCGTCTTCTACGACGACAACCACGTCACCATCGACGGACCCACCGATCTGGCCTTCTCCGAGGACGTGGGCAAGCGCTACGAAGCCTACGGCTGGCAGGTGCTCCACGTGGACGACGGCAACGACCTCGCCGCCCTCGACGCGGCGATCCGCGCCGCCGCGGCCGAGGCCGCGCGCCCCACGCTGGTGCGCGTCGCCACCCACATCGGCTTCGGCGCCCCGAGCAAGCAAGACACCGCCGAAGTCCACGGCTCGCCGCTCGGCGCCGCCGAGCGCGAGGCGGCCAAGAAGAACCTGGGCTGGCCCCTGGCGCCGGAATTCCATGTTCCGGACGCGGCGCGCGCCGCCTTCGCCCCGCTCCGCGAGCGCGGCGCGCGGCTCAAGGCCGAGTGGGACGAGCTTTTCGTCCGCTACGAGAAAGCCCATCCCGAGCTCGCCGCGGAATTCAAGGCGCGGCGCGCGGGCGAGCTGCCCGCGGGCTGGCAAGAGAAGATCCCGCGTTTCAAGCCCGAGGACGGCGCCGTCGCCACCCGCAAGGCCTCGGGCCAGGTGCTGGCGGCCCTCGCCGAGGTCCTGCCGCGGCTGGTCGGCGGCTCGGCCGACCTGGCGCCCTCGAACAACACGTACCTCAAGGGCGAGGCGGTCTTCTCCGCCGCGGCGCCGGGGCGCAACCTCCACTTCGGCGTGCGCGAGCACGCCATGGGCGCGACCATGAACGGCATGGCGCTCTCCGGGTTGCTGCGGCCCTACGGCGGCACCTTCCTCATCTTCTCCGACTACATGCGGCCGGCTATCCGCCTCGCCGCCCTCATGGGCCTGCCGACGATCTACGTGTTCACCCACGACTCGATCTTCCTCGGCGAGGACGGACCCACCCACCAGCCCGTGAGCCAACTCCTCTCGATGCGCGCCATCCCGGGGGTGCTCGTGCTGCGCCCCGCCGACGCCAACGAGACCGCCGTGGCCTGGCGCCTGGCCATCGAGCATCGCGACGGCCCCACCGTGCTCGCCTTGACGCGCCAGAGCCTGCCGGTGCTGGCGGAGACGGTCGACCGCGCCGGCGGCGGCGTGGCGCGCGGCGCCTACGTGCTCGCCGAGGCGCCCGGCGCGGCCGCCGCGATCCTGATCGCCAGCGGTTCCGAGGTGGCGCTGGCCCGCGAGGCTCACGGCCGCCTGCTCGCGGAAGGCATCGCCACCCGCGTCGTCAGCATGCCGTGCTGGAGCCTGTTCGACGCCCAGGACCAGGCTTACCGCGACGCGGTCCTGCCGCCGGGCGTGCCGCGACGCCTGGCGATCGAGGCCGGCGTCTCCCTCGGCTGGCACAAGTACGTGGGCCGGCAAGGCGACGTCCTCGCCCAGGACGGCTTCGGAGCTTCCGCCCCCTACAAGGACCTCACCCGCGAGTTCGGCTTCACCGTCGACGAGGTCGTCCGGCGGGTGAAGGCCCTCTTGACGTCGACGTTCCCGCTCCGCTCGAATGGCCACTCATAAACACCCTCATTCGCGAAGTTGGCTCTCGAATCCGCGTAGCGATTGCTCGTCAACTGGCAGAGGACGAAGTCATCGCGCCGGGCGCTTCACGTCGGGCGCCGAGAAGCTGGCCCAGGGCATCCGGCAGGCGCCGGACCTGCTGCGGCGGGCCCGCAACCAACGCGTCCACTCGCTGCAGGTGACGGACGTGCTCGAGGTGGCGCTCGGGGTGCGGGTGGGTGGGCGCGGAGCCGCGGTGGTTCCAGCAGCTCGCGCTCGATCACGTGGACCGGCTCAGAGAGGAGATGCGGCGCCGCACGCTGCCCACCGTCGTCGACCGGCGGCTGCTGACCGAGCTTCTGATCGACGCCTGCGCCGGCGAGCAGGTCCGGTCCCGCGCGCCAACGGAGCTGCCCGCGGGCTGGGTGCGCGAGCCGCCCCGCTGGGGCGACGACGTGCGGCGTCTGGTGCAAGAGGCGCTGCCGTCGCTCCACGGCGACGAGGGGCGGCTGCTCGCCTGGGCCCTCGCCGAGCCCGAGACGCGGCTGGGCGATGCGGTCTCTGGGATAATTCTGGATTGCAGCGCCAGAATCGTGTATACTTCGCCCGCTGAACCTCGCGGATGCGACCACCCAAGGCGGGAATGGCTGGTGGTTGTGTAGGGGACTGACTATGACTCGGATATCGACTCTTCTGCTCGGCTGGGAAGCCGCGAGGGAGTCCTTCGAATCGCTGCCGTTGTACGACTTCTGATTTGAGGAGAGAAGAATGACCCGACCAGCCTATAAGGAGCTGCGTGAACTCGTAGAGGCCGAGAAGGGAACAATGGTGTTCCAGGCAGGTGGCGCCGGTGGAGGTGGTGACTGGATGATTCAGTATCGTGGGCATGCCGCGCGCATCAGAGATACACAGCTAAATCCATTGGATCACCTGTACGAACCGAAAGCAACAGGAGATCGAGTTAATGATCCTCCGGCGGAGTGGGGCGACTTCACCACCCGCCTTGTTGATGGCGCCGCTTCAAGACTTGAAAAGATCGTTCGGGAGAATCCCGAAAAGCTCTCACATAATTGAGCGGAAGTCGCACAAAGCAGGGACGAATTATCAAGCCAGCGGACGAAGCCCTGCGGGCTGACGTTAGCCAGCGAGAGTGACCTATGGCCAGAATGCCCATCGAGATCATCCTCATTGGAAAGAAACAGGAGTCTGCGGTCACCGAGGCCATCAGACTCGCGAATCAGCTTCAAAGTGAGTTTGAATACTGTCGTCTCGCTCCTCATGCTGAACAGCGGTTCACCATGCTTGATTTCGAGAGAATAGATGCTCCTCGATTCCTAGATTCCATCGACAGTTTGCGCAAGCAGATGAAGGGATACCATCCATTCCTGGTCGCTGTGGTGGATGCCCCCGTCGACGGGAGTGACTACGGCAATCTCTTCTGTAGCAGCCGAGGAAAAGCTGGGATAGGAGTGCTAACATCAGCGAACGTCCCGGGTGTAATCATCAAACCTCCCTCAGCGATGAGCTCCTACTACTTGTACTACTTCGCGAGTTTTGCGCATTCGTACATTGCGCCCGAGCACAAGAATCACGACGAACCATCTCCGAAAGGCTGCATTTACGATCGGAAGGTTGAGAAGTTAGATCTCCTGAAGAGCATGCGAGCTGGCGCATTCTGTGACTATTGCCGCACAGTCCTCGTTTCAGGGGAGCGCGCCCTCAGCCCTGCTCAGTTCGAGGCATTGGAGCTGCTCTACGCAGAAAGCGGGAAGATCCTACGGAACGGCGGCCTACCCCACCGTCCGCGTCAGCGAGTGTTCATAGGTTCCTCAACGGAGGGATTGCCTGTTGCACGTGAGCTTCAAGCGAGTCTGTCCGCGGGGCTTGAGGTAGAGATCTGGGATCAGGGAACTGTCTTCGGTTTGGGGAGGGCGACGCTCGAGGCCCTTGAGAACACGGTGAGCTCCTACGACTTTGGCGTCTTTGTCTTTACTCCCGACGATGAGCTTCTTAGCAGAGGCAGCAGCAAGCCGGTTGCGCGGGACAATGTCGTGTTTGAGATGGGCCTCTTTGCCGGTCGCCTGGGGCGCTTGCGTGCGTTCGTCGTGAAACCGAAGGGCGACAGCGTCGCCCTTCCCTCTGACTTGGCTGGAATCAGCACGGCGTCATACGACCCAGACTTGAAGAGCCTCGCCGCGGCAGTCGAACCTGCGTGTGAGAGGATCAGGGATGCGATAGAACTGGCTAACCTGCCCATACAGCCGACCGGCTCCGTCGGCGGCTAATAGGCAAGTCGTTCGGCGGCGACGACTTGCAACGTCCATAACAGACGATCGAGCCACTTAGTTGTATGTAGGTGTTGAGCTGATGGATGAGAAGGAATGCGTTGCCCAGGGTAAGCGCGCAGCGCGCCACCCGCCTGAGCAGCCTTGCCCAGCCGAAGTCGACAAGGCTGATAATGCAGCATCAACGCCAACTCGCGCGGCTGGTCAGCCACCGAATAGGGCCGAGATTGCCCCGCTCATCCACCGTCTATAATCCCCCCACGATGACCATGCATGATTCCCGCTACCCGTGGCCCTCCCTGAGAAGGACGACGACGCGTGAGCGCCGCCGAGCTGCTGTCAAACGTCTCGTGGAGCAGGCGGGCGGCGCGCCGAGACGGGCTACGTGCTGGTGATCGACGGCGAGGGGTTCGAAGACCTGCCGCCGCAAGTCCCGACACCGCAGGCGACCTACGGCGTCCACCGGGCGCGGGACCGAGCTGGGGCTGCGCCAGCTTCTGTGGCAGGCGCGCGGCGCGCCGATCATCGTCGTGCTGCCCGAGGAGCTGGCACGACGCATGGCAGGCGCCGGACCTGCTGCGGCCTGCCCGCAACCAGCGCGTCCACTCACTGCAAGTGATGGACGTGCTCGAGATGGCGCTCGGCGTGCGGGTGGTGGGCGCCGAGCCGCCGTGGCTCCAGCAGCTCGCGCTCGATCACGTGCTCCGGCTCGCCGAGGAGATGCGGCGCCGCACGCTGCCCACCGTGGTCGACCGGCGACTGCTGACCGAGCTGCTCGACGCCTGCGGGGCGAGCAGGTGCTGTCTCACGCGCGCCGGCGGAGCTGCTCGCCGGCTGGGTGCGCGAGCCGCCCCGCTGGGGCGACGACGTGCGGCGGCTGGTGCAAGAGGCGCTGCCGTCGCTCCACGGCGACGAGGGGCGGCTTGCTCGCCTGGGCCCTCGCCGAGCCCGAGACGCGGCTGGGCGATGCGGTCTCTGGGATAATTCTGGCTTGCAGCGCCAGAATCGTGTATACTTCGCCCGCTGAACCTCGCGGATGCGACCACCCAAGGCGGGAATGGCTGGTGGTTGTGTAGGGGACTGACTATGACTCGGATATCGACTCTTC
>DASWIG010000560.1:0-7959 GCA_036397835.1 Thermoanaerobaculia bacterium | reverse complement strand
GTGGGAGCGGCTCACCGTGGGGCCGCTGGTGGCGAGCCCGAAGGCGTTCGCGCGGTGGCGGGAGGGAATGTCGGCTTGATCGCCCTGGCGCGCCTCGAGTACGTGTATACTGTGGTTGAATCATGGAACGGATAGCCTCCCCAGCGACACGATAACGACACGAGCCTGAGAATGTCGCAGCCACCCCACGTCTTCATCAGCTACAGCCATGACAGCCCCGCCCACATGGAGCGCGTCCTGGCGCTGGCTGACCGCTTGCGCGTTGACGGGGTAGACGCCTGGATCGATCAGTACGAGCCCGCACCCCCCGAAGGCTGGCCTGAGTGGACGCAACAGCAGATCGCGTCAGCCGACTTCGTTCTTGTGGTATGCACTCAGAGTTACGGTCAGCGTTTCACAGGTATAGAAGTACCAGGTCGAGGACTGGGTATCAGTTTAGAGGGGGCGATCATAAAGTGGGAATTCATTCACACGGCGGCACCCAAGACTAGATTCATTCCGATTGTCTTCTCTCAAACGGATCGTGAACATATTCCGCTTGTTCTTCGCGCCGTACCCTCGTACGCCCTCGATTCAGCGGACGGTTACGAAGCCCTTTATCGGCGTGTCACAGACCAACCCGAGGCGGCTAAGCAATCTCTAAGTCCTGTGCAGCCTCGGCACCCGATGGCGCTCGAAGAGTTCACCCAACTCGTCACTTGGGGCCCTGCCCTTGTCGCGCGCTGTGAGCAGGACGGCAGCCGTCTGACCGATTTGCGCTCGATCGGCGCGGGCCGGTGGCTGCTCAGCGTCGCCCTTCCGACCCCTCTGCAGGAAGCCTACAGCACGGCTCCGAAGGTGTTGGTGGTAGTGGTGGAAGGGGAGGTGCAGGGTGGTGATCTCGAGCAGGCACGCCAAGAGCTTCACCGCCACGAGTTTGACCTCGACCTCGATCTTCTGGTGGTGGTCGATGATCGCCCCTATCTGTCCGAGCGCCTTCAGCGCATGTTTCAGGTTGAAGGTCAGTGGGTACCTTGGGTGCGGAAGGAGGGTGGTTTCCCGCCACTGGCAGCAACCTTTCGGAAGTACCTGCCCACCCAAGACGTTTTCGAGCGCACGGACGCCGTCCGCGGACGCCAGGTCATCGGCCGCGGTGAAGTGATCGCCGATCTCTCCCGACGGTTGCTCGGGGCGCAAGCGATCGGGATCTTCGGACTGCGCAAAATGGGCAAGACCACGGTTGTGCGTGCCGCTACCGATCGCCTCGACCCGATCAGCGCCCGGCTCTCCCTCGTGCCGACCGAACGGCAGTGGACCGACGACACCCCCCTGGCGATGCGCGTCGCCTGGCTCGACGCCGGCCGCGCCTATGAGCGCACCCTCGACGCGGTCGCCGGGCGTCTGCAGCGTGCCCTCGAGCGCCGGCTCGAAGCCGAAGTGCTCCTACCGCCCGATGAGCTCTCTTCACCGAGCCTGCAAGGTCTCGACCGCTTGCTTGAGTACGCCTTGCGCACCTCGGACAAGCCGATCGCGTTGGTGCTTGATGAGTACGATCTCTTCTTTGAAGGTTCGGACGGTGAGCCGGCGGTATCGCAGATCGAGAAGCTGTTCCAGCTCTTGCGCGGTCACGCCCAGGAAAGCGCCCGACTGGCCCTGGTGGTGATCGGCCGGGATCCCACCTTCTTCGAGCGGCCCGAGATGGGAGGCCGGACCAACCCCATGTTGGGATGGTTCGTCAGCCGGTGGCTGGGGCCGATGTCTTCGGTCGACGCCGACACCCTTCTGTGCCGGCTCGGGCGTCGCGTCGCCCTTGACGCGGGTCCGAAGACGCGGGAGCTGGCGCGCACTTGGAGCGGCGGTCACCCGCTGCTACACAGACAATTCGGCTCGGCGTTGCTCCAGTGGGTTTATCAGAAGATGCCGAATGCTCGCGAGCTGAGCGAGCACATCGCCACCGATCCCTTCTGCGACGAAGCCGTAGATTACTTCCTCGATCGACGCGCAGTACTCACGATATGCCGTGAGATCTTCCATCTCCTTTCCACGCGTTACCCCGAGTCCGCGGCGCTGGTTGGCGACCTCAGCCACCGCGATGATGCTGAGCTTGAGCGGGCCTTTGCCGATCGCCGGCCAGCGGCACGCACCCTGCGCGACTTCGGCCTTCTGCTCGCGACCCCTAACGCGCCGCGGTTACCGCAAGCCCTCGCCTGGTACCTGCGCACGATCGAGACCCGCCAGCGAGCCCACGCGTGAGTTCGAGCGCAAATCCCTACGACTGGCAGGGCTATCGGCCGCAGGTGGTGGTCCTGAGGCCTGAGGTGGCCTCCGTGCTTGCGCGTTTGCAGCGCGGCGGCAGCGCGGTGGTGCTCGCGGGCCGCGGCATGGGCAAGAGCGTCTTTCTCCAACAACTCGAAGCCGCGGCTGCCGAGCTTCCCGACATGCGGGTTCTGCGTTTCCCGGCACCGCCCCCGGAGCTCAGCTATCGCGCTTGCCTCCGGGCGCTGGCTTACAAGCTCGGAGCCGACACCGCCGATGCTCTTGATTCAGGCGAGCTCATCGCGGGCTTCCTGCGCCAGGCCGACGCGCCTCGTCGTCTGATCTTGCTCTACGACGAGTTCGACCGCTACGCGCGCCCTTACCCTCCTTCTGCCACCGAGCACCCCGGCCGCGACTTCTTCAACGATCTGGAAGCGATGCGCAAGGAATACCCTGTCGGCATCCTCGCCGCCGGCAGCATCGGCGTCTTCGTCTTCCGCGACGTCCTCGGATCGGGTTTCCTGTCGCGAGCCGAACAGGTGTTGCTGAGACCCTTCGAACGGCCGGAGCTACGGCAGCTTGCACAGCCCTATTTTGAACGCGGCAATCCGCTTTCGGAAGGGATCCTGGAGCTCCTGTTGCTGGCTACGGGCGGCAATCCCGCCCTCGTCACTTACGGTCTTGAACGGCTGTGGTCCATGGAGTCGGTAGCAGGTCTGACTGTTGCGGGCGTCTTCGCAGAATTCCAAAGCCGGCACCGAGAATATCTGCGCGATTTCCAACGATCCTTCGCCGACGAGCGCCTTTCGGGGGCTCCGCAGCGAATATGGGAGCTGGTCCGACGCTCCACGGGTCCCGTCTTCCACCGCGAGCTGCAAGCAGCATGTGGTCCCTCCAAGGAGCCGCTGTTGTTGGATTTCGTCGACGTGCTCGATCTCCTCCGGACCGCCGGCTTGGTGCGGCTGCAAGGGTCGGCGAACGCCAATCCCGTGGTCCTGCAACCGATTTCCAGCATCCTCAATCTGCCGTCACAGCCATCCACCGCGCAAGACTTCCGCGATCGCTTCCTGGGCGATCTCGAGAGCCTCCTGGCCCAGTTGCACGCGTTGAGCGCCGACTTCTTCCGGCCAGGAACCGGGAAACGCACCAAGCACCTCGTGCCCGAGGCGTCTTTTTCCGGCATGCTCGCGATGGGCTTCCAGAACCTCGGATGGCGGGTCGAGCGGGAGGCGCAGTACGGGGCAGGCCGCACCGACCTCAAGCTAGGACGAGAGGACAGCGACAAAGTGGCCGTCATCGAGCTGAAGATCTGGGGACGGCGCCACCAGGAGGTGCAGCGCCAGATCGAGAGCTACTGGTCGAACCGGGTCGCGGCGGGTGCCGTGGTCATGTTGACCGACCGGAAACACTCCGATTGGCCTGACCGCTATCAACGGGAGTGTCTCGAGCCGTGGAAAGTCGAGGTTGAGCGCCGGAGCGATTCCGCTTCGCCGATCACAGCTCGCTTTGCCTGCCGCTCCATCACAGCCGATGGAATGGAAGCCCGGGTCGATCACTATCTACTGAGGATCGACCGCCGACGATGACCCCTGCGCCAACAGGTGAGGAGATCGTCATGAAATACCGCAGATTCGGACGACTGGGATGGCAAGTCAGCGAGATCGGTTACGGCATGTGGGGCATGGCCGGGTGGACCGAATCGGACGACGCGGAGTCGGCGCGCTCGCTCCAGCGCGCCGTCGACCTCGGCTGCAACTTCTTCGACACCGCCTGGGCCTACGGCGCCGGCCGCAGCGAAGCGCTGCTCGGCCGACTCGTCCGCGCCAACCCCGACAAACGGCTCTACACCGCCACCAAGATCCCGCCGAAGAACCGCCGCTGGCCGAGCAGGCGCGGCGCCGCGCTCGACGAGGTCTTTCCGCCCGACCACGTCGAGGAATACCTCGAGAAAAGCCTCGCCAACGCCGGCCTCGACCGCTTCGACCTGGTGCAGTTCCACGTCTGGGAAGACGCCTGGGCGGACGACCCGCGCTGGATCGAGAAGGTCGCGGAGCTGCGCGGCCGCGGCCTCTTCGAAGGCATCGGAATCAGCGTCAACCGCTGGGAGCCCTGGAACGCGATCCGCACGGTCCGCGGCGGTCACGTCGACGCCGTGCAGGTCATCTACAACGCCTTCGATCAGAACCCGGAAGACGAGCTGTTCCCGGCCTGCGCGGAGATGGACGTCGCGGTCATCGCCCGCGTGCCCTTTGACGAAGGGACGTTGACCGGCACGCTCACGCGCGAGAGCAGGTGGCCCGAGGGCGACTGGCGCAACACCTACTTCGTGCCCGAGAACCTGGCCGCGAGCGTCGAGCGCGCCGACGCGCTCAAGCGCCTGGTGCCGGCGGACGTGACCATGCCCGAGATGGCCCTGCGCTTCATCCTCGGCCACCCCGGCGTGGCGACGACCATTCCGGGCATGCGCAAGCTGCGCCACGTGGAGGCCAACCTGGCCGCGAGCGACCGCGGTCCGTTGTCCGAGCGCCTGATGAGCGAGCTGCGAAGGCACCGGTGGGACCGCGAGCCCACCGCATGGTCGCAGTGAGTGCGCGGTGCTATGATCGGCGCCATGAGCGCACCATGGAAATACACCTTCGTCCTCATCCTCCTCCTCGCCGCGTCCCCGGCGGCTGAGGCGGCGCCCCTTAACTTCTACGTGGGGGGGAGCGTCGGCGACAAGACCGACCTCGACCCCAGCGACTTCGACGTCGACGTGGGCGACTTCGGCGTCGAAGGCGACGACACCTGGAAGGTCTTCGCCGGTCTCGGGATCGGCCGCATCTTCGGCGTCGAGGCCGCCTGGCACGACTTCGGCACCGTGACCTGCTGCGACCAGGTGGCCGACGCCGGCTTCGCCCTCGACCTTACGGGCGTCTCGGTCGCCGCGGTCGCCGGCATCCCGATCAGCCGCCTGCGCCTCTTCGCCAAGGCCGGCTTCCTCGCCTGGGAGGCCGACGGCACGCTGGTGACCATCGCCGGGGCCGTGCCCTTCACCCTCGACGACGAAGATCCCATGGGCGGCGTCGGCGTCGACCTCCAGCTCACGCGGCACTTCTCCATCCGCGCCGAGTGGGAGGTCTTCAAGCTCGCCGAGGGCAGCCTCGACATCGCGTCGGTGGGCGTGCAGTACCGGTTCTAGACGCTCTCTCGAGCAGGCGGCGCCCGCAGAGCCCTCACCGGGAAGGTTCCGGTTGGGCGCCCCCCGATCGTGCGCCGACCTCTCCCAGATCCAGCCCCGCCTGGGCCTCGCCTGGGACGTCGGCGGCGACGGCAAGACCATCGGCCGCTTCTCCTGGGGCCGCTTCATGCACCCCAGCGCGCTGACCACCGCCTCCTTCGCCCAGCGCGGCGCCAACCTGCTGCCGGCGGTCACGGCCTTCTCGTGCAACTACGTCAGGACCGTATCCTACAGCCTGGCGCCCGACGACCCGACTCCCTGCTCAGTGCTCGCCGGCTGGGCCGCCGCGGACTTCGGCTGGATGGGCGACGTCGTCCAGGAGCCCGGGCTGCGCGACCCCGAGGGCTGGATCGTGGCCACGGTCACCGGCGCCGGCGTGCCGAACCTGGTCGACCCTGACCTCGACCCGACCTTCCAGCACACCATCATCATCGGCGTCGAGCGGCAGATCTTCGACCGCACCTCGGTCGAGCTCTCCTACGTCAACAAGGACACCGAGGACATTTTCGAGGACACCTGCAACGGCGCCCTCACGAACCCGGCGGTCGGCCACGCCTGCGACTTCTACGTGATGGCCAACCTGCCGGGCCTGCGCCGCGAGTACGACGGCGTGATCCTGCGCGCCGAGTCGCGGGCCACCGACTGGCTGCACCTGACCTCGTCGCTGACCTGGTCGGAGTCGAAGGGCAACGTCGAGTACACGCAGAACGCGGGCGTCGACTTCGACTTCTTCCCCGAGCACTACGCGAACACCTTCGGCTACCTCTCCGATCAGGCGCGGTGGCGCTTCAAGGTCAACGGCTACGTCGACCTGCCCCTCGACTTCGGCCTCGGCGTCAACGCCTTCTGGTCGTCGAGCTCGGTGTGGAACGTCGAGCGGCCGGCGGAGATCGCGGGCTACGGGACCGAGCTCATCGAGCCGCGCGGCAGCTTGCAGGGCAACGATAACTACCAGCTCGACCTGCAGGCCACCAAGGCCATCCGCTTCGGCAACGACATGAGCGTGCAGCTCATCGCCGCGGTCATCAACGTCTTCGACAGCGAGCGTCCCATCGAGCTCTGCGAGCGCGAAGACGGCTGCGGCGGCGACGGGCTCGGTAATTCGATCGACTGGCAACGCCCACGCCAGTATCAGGTCGGCTTCCGGTTCGAATTCTGACGATTCCTCCTTCCGAGCGGAAGTCGTCCCTCAGGGCCGTCGCTTCGGCGACGGCCCTTTTTCCAATGGTTGGCCCGCGGCGGCAGGAACCGACGCTCACGCCAGCGGGTGGAGGAGAAGACGATCCGCTCGTCCGGGTCGGTGTCGTCATTGATTGATACCTTGGTGTCTTCACTTCCGCGCCCGCGCTATGGTGTAAGTCTCGCTGGGGCATGTTATGGCTTCCCGAATCTCAGATCTCTACCCGGCCGCCCGGCGGCTCCTCGTGATCTGTGTCGGTGCGGCGTCGTCCATCCTGGATGGGGTCCTACTCGCTGCGCCGACCGGAGACGCACCTGGGGCTCGAGGACTCACCCCTGTTAGAGTGGCCCCATGGCAGACGAGAACCCCTACGTCGAGCTGACGGCGGCGTTCAACCAGGGCCGGCTGCGCGCGATCCTGAGCTCCGGACAGGCCGTCGTAATGCACCGCCTGGCGGTGATGAGCAAGGACGGGGCCTGGATCCTGAGAGAGGATGCCGAGGTTATGCAACACGTCCTCGACGTCCTGGGTGAACGAGGAGCGCGCTACCGGCTCGGAGCACCCCTCGACTGTCGTTGGCTGGCCGGAGGATGGAGCGCTCACCTGGAGCATCGCCGCGGCCCGTTGCGTCTCCGGACCGACTTCGTCACGCGTCCGCCCCGCCTGTCAGAGGGGGAGTTGGCCCGGGTCTGGAACGACGCGGCCACGACCGACCCTCCGGTCCTCGGACTGGAACCGCTCGCCAAGCTCAAAAAGACCAACCGTGAGAAGGACTACGCGGTCATCGGTGAGTTGGCGCGCCAGATGCCGGAGGCGCGGTCACAGCTCCTCTTTTCGCGCAGTGCCCGGGACCTTCTGCGATTGGCGCAGGTCCACCGGGACCTTGTCGAGGAGCTCGCCGGGCAACGCCCTCTCCTGCTTCGGGTCGCGGACGGCCGGGACGCCCTGGAAGAGGCTCTCGACGCCGAACGTCGAGCGCTGATACGCGCCAATGAAAAACGCCTCCTGGCCTACCGTGAGGCCATGCAGGCCTGGACGGCAGTCTGGCCTGAGGTCGCGGCGCAGGCGGCCGCGCTTCCCCTCGCAGAAGCGCACGCGATCGTCGTGGAGCGTGCCGAGGGCGTCCTGCCCTGGGCTCCACCCGACGAGAACGGAGGAGCCCCATGATCGAGATGGAAGACGAGTTCCTCAGCGAAGAAGACCTCGATCTGCGCAACATGACCTGGGAGGAACTGGTGGCCTACTGGAACCTCTGGCTCCTACAGGCCCAAGCGACGAACGACGCCGATCCTCCCTACACGCACGGCGTCCTCGTCGACATGAC
>DASWIG010000559.1:0-4523 GCA_036397835.1 Thermoanaerobaculia bacterium | reverse complement strand
TCGAGGTTGCACTCGAGGTTGAAGCGCGCCAGCTCGGTGGTGAAGTGCGGGTCGTCGATCTCCGCGAGCACCTCGAGGGCCACGGGAGCCGGCCGCAGGCCGGCGTCCACCAGGAAGAGCTCCTGCTCGGCGCCGATGCGCCGGGTGCCGGTCTCGAAGCGTTCCTCGTCGAGCATCCGCTCGAGCGCCCGGACCTCCTTGATGAGCTGCCGCATGAAGCGCTGGAGCTCGCCGGATTCGCTGGACTGCGTGACTGCTTGCTCGCCCATCGAAGCTCTCCGGGGCATGGCGTGGACGGCGGCTGGTGTGTACAGATCATCGCCTTCGCCGCCCTCGGCAGCCACACCCTACGGGGTGGTCTGCGGTCCTGACGGCTGAGCGCGGGCCACCCGATGAGGTAGCCGGCCGCGCGGGATCGGCCCCGGCCTCGGTCCGGGCTACGAAGCCGTCAGCCGATCGATCAGGGCCAGGAAGTCCGCATTGAGGTCCTGATCCGCGCCGCCGCCGTGGCCGGGCTGCACGAAGATCTGTTCCAGCAGGCTCAGGGCGTCCCAGTTCACCCAGCCCTCGACGATGCGTCCGTCCACGATCCGCAACATGTCGATGCCGCTGGTGATGACCTCGCGGCCGCTCGCCGGCACGCCGAAAAGGTCCCCGGTGTGGCGTCCGCGGGCGCTCCAGCGCACCGCCGCCATGTCGCCCTCGGTCACGATCTCCTCGACCGTCATCTCGATCTCCGAGAACGTCAGGTGGTAGAAGCGCACGAGCTGCTTCAATGCCTCGGGACCGCGGGTGAAGTCGGTGGTGAACGGGATCCGCGCGTGAACGAGGCAGTCGCGGTCGACGATCTCGTCGGCCAGGGCGAGGTCGCCGGAGTTCCACAGGTCGCCGCGGAAACGACGGGCGACGGCCTTCTTGTCCTCGATCGACGAAGTCTCGTTGCTCATGATTCGAACTCCTCCGGAAAATGACGCAGCGCCGTCGTCAGCGGCAGCGGCGCCGCCTGCCCCAGGCCGCAGATCGAGCCTTCGTTCATCTGCCAGGCGGCGTCGGCCACGCGGCGCAGGGCGTCCCGGCCGTTGCCGGCCTGGCGGCGCTCGAGCGACTCGCGCAGGTAACGGGTGCCGATGCGGCACGGCGCGCACTGGCCGCAGCTCTCGTCCTCGAAGAAACGCAGTTGATGGGCGACCGCCTCGGGCATCGCCACCGTGTCGTTCAATACCACGACGCCGGCCGAGCCGAGCATCGAGCCCGCCTCCGCCAGCGCCTTGAACGACAGCGGACGGCGGCGCTCGGCGGCCGGCAGGAAGCCCGAGCTGGCGCCGCCCGGGCTGAACGCCTTGAGCGTCCCCTCGTAGCCGCCCGCGGCCTCGGCGAGCTCGTCGAGGGTGACGCCCAGCGGCAGCTCGTACGTTCCCGGACGCTTCACGTGGCCGCTCACGCAGTACAGCTTGCTGCCGGCTTCGGTCTTGCCGAGGGCGCGGAACCACTCGCCGCCGCGGCCCAGGATGGCCGGCAGGCAGGCGATCGTCTCGACGTTGTGGACCAGGGTGGGCTTGCCCCACAGCCCCTTCTGGGCCGGGAACGGCGGGCGCAGGCGCGGCATGCCGCGCCGGCCCTCGAGCGCTTCGATCAGCGCCGTCTCCTCGCCGCAGATGTAGGCCCCCTGGCCGGCGTGCATGTGGAAGGCGACGCCGGGGAAGAGACCGCGCTCCTCGCACTCCGCGATGGCGCGCTCGACCACCCCCCAGGGCACCTCGAACTCGCCGCGCAAGTAGAGGTAGACCTCGGCGGCGCCGACCGTCCGGGCGGCGATCGCCAGGCCTTCCAGCACCAGGTCGGGGCGGCGCAGCAGGACCTCGCGGTCCTTGAACGTACCGGGCTCGCCCTCGTCGGCGTTGAGGACGACGTAGCGCGTCGTCTCGGCCTGGGCGCGCACGCCCTTCCACTTGACGTGGGCCGGGAAGCCGGCGCCGCCGCGGCCCTGGAGACCCGACGCTTCGATGGCCGCGACCACCGCCTCGGGTCCGATTTCCTGGGCGCGGCGGAAGGCGTCGCCCGAGAAGTCGGGACGCCCGAGGAGGTTCAGGGCGAGGGTCTCGGGGTCGTCGCGGTCGGGTCCCACGACGCCTTTCCACGCGTCGTCCGCGGGCTCGGCGGACGACGCGAGGCGCCGCCAGTCGGAGCCGGCGCGGCGGACGTCGGCGAGGGACACGGCGGGCAGCACGCGGCGCTCGCGCAGCACGGCGGGCGGCACGTCGCAGGCGGCGAGGCAGGAGCAGCCGGCGGCGGGCAGGCCGGCGTCGCGCGCCGCCGCGAGCACGTGGGCGGCGCCGGCGAGCTGGCAGGAGAGCCCGGTGCAGACCCGCAGCTTCACGTCGGGCTCGGCGAGCAGGTGGAAGAAGCTGCCGACGCCATAGACCTCGGCCTCCGGCACTCCGGTGGCGCGCGCCACCGCGCGGGCCACGCCCGGCTCGAGGCCGCCGGCCTCCTGGATCCGCTCGGGGATCTCCATCCTCGACTTCGTGTCCGGCATTGAGGAGATCTTAGCACCAAGCCCGGGCGGGGCGATTTGTCCCGAGTAACTCCCTCAGGACAAAGGCTTTGACAGATTCAAAATCGGAACTTAGAATGGTCAGCGTGTACTGTCCACGCCGGCTGAGCGCTGTCTTCGAGGAGGCCCTGGCCCGATTCCCGGCGGTCCTGGTCACGGGACCCCGGCAATCGGGTAAGACCACCTTCCTGCGCGAGGAATGGGGCGAGGGCGCCCACTACGTGACCTTCGACGATCCGCTCGAGCGCGACTTCGCACGCACCGACCCCAACGGCTTCCTCGACCGCTTCGCGGGCCGGCAGGCGATCCTCGACGAGATCCAATACGTCCCCGAACTCCTCTCGTACCTGAAGATACGCATCGACGCCGACCGGCACAGCTACGGCCGCTGGCTGCTGACGGGCTCGCAGCAGCTCCAGCTCATGGCCAACGTCAGCGAGTCGCTTGCCGGGCGTATCGCCCTCCTGGAGCTGTTGCCGTTCAGCCTGCTGGAGCTGCCGGAGCGACCGTCGCTCGAGAACCTGCTATGGAACGGCGCCTATCCCGAGCCGGCCCTCGAGCCCGAAAAGCGGGACCTCTGGGTCAGCTCCTACCTGCGGACCTACGTCGAGCGGGACGTGCGCCAGATCCACAACATCCAGGACCTGGCCCTCTTCGAGAGCTACCTTGCCCTGTGCGCGGCGCGCCACGGGCAGGAGATGAGCTGGTCCGACGTGGCGCGTTCCGTGGGCATCGCCCAACCGACGGCCAAGACCTGGTCCTCGGTCCTCGAGGCGGCCTACGTGACCTTCCTGGTGCGTCCCTACTTCGAGAACTTCGGCAAGCGGATCATCAAGACGCCGAAGATCTACTTCCTCGATCCGGCTCTGGTCGTGGCCCTCACCCGCCAGAGCGGCGCCGCCGCGGCTCTGGCGGGGGCCCAGGGCGGGTCCCTCTTCGAGGGCTGGGTGCTCGCCGAGGCCTACAAGGTCTTCACCCTGCACGGCAAGCGGGCCGACCTCTACTTCTGGCGTTCCCACGACCAGCTCGAGGTCGACCTGCTGCTGCCCTTGGGAGGTCGTCTGCAACCGGTCGAGATCAAGCTCACCGCGACGCCCACGCGGCGGCACGTCGAGCCGCTGCGGCGCTTCCAGGAGCTGGCGGGAGATGCGGCGGCCGAGACGGGGCTTCTCGTCTGCCGGACGCCCGAGCCGCGTCCGCTGCCGGGGGGAGCGCTCGCCTTGCCGTGGTGGGAGTTCCCCGCCTGGCTGGACGCCCGGCTCAGCGAATCGGGCTGAGAACGACTCGTTGTCTCACGCGGGTGCTGGAGACGGCCCCTCGTGAGACAGCCCCGGCCGGACAGTCGTTTGCACCCGCTGCGAACGGTTGGTCAACTGCGGACGCCCGGAGGCGCGAATTGACCGGTAGAGGAGGGCCGGTCTGGCGCCTGGCACCTCCAGGAATTGAGAAGACGGATGGCGTTCGCCCGCTGCCTGGGGAACGCTCGTCTTGCCGTGGTGGGCTTCCCCGCTCGACGCAGTCGGCGAATCTCGTGATTATGCGTCCGAGATCGGCCAACTCTTTTCGTTGACGAGGTGCCTGCGAAGCGCCTCGAGCTGCGAGGGGCTCATGCGCTCGACCCGAGCGCGGCGTTCGGCATCCCAGGCGAGTCCCAGGACGGTGCACACGTCCTCGACGCCGCGCACCTCGGCTCGGCGCCGCGCCTCGGCCTCCTGCTCGGCACGTTCCTCGGCCTGGCGCCGCGCCGCGGCCTCCCGCTCGGCACGTTCCTCCGCCTGACGCCTCGACTCAGCCTCCTGCTTGCGCCCCGCCTCCTCTTCGTCGGAGGTCAGCAGACGCTCACCGGTCGTGGCGTCGACCACCACCAGCTCCTCGCTCGCGGCGTCGATCTGGAAGTACAAGTCGAGCTTCCGCGAGTACACCCGCCCGTCGGCGTCGGGGGCAATCTCGACGTAGCCACCCTTCTCCA
>DASWIG010000558.1:0-11229 GCA_036397835.1 Thermoanaerobaculia bacterium | reverse complement strand
CAAGCGGCGAGCGTCTGTCTTTGGTGAACGGGCGAAGTGCTTCGGCATCCGTGCTCTCTTGGAGCTTGTTGCGCTTCTTCCAGCTCACTCCGAAGTGAAAAGCGTACACGCTCGTCGGTCTGAGGCGGAGCCTCGTTAGATATATCACTGCCTTGACTGGTTCTCTATGACCTTCGAGCACGGAAATGACGATGCCCCGATCGACGTCCCAGACCCTCAGCGTTCTGTCATCGGAAGCCGAGATGACGCGTCCTTGACCGAGATCTGCTACCGAGTTAACCCAGTGGTTGTGGCCTTCGAGTACACCAAGTGTGTCGCCCGAGTTGATATCCCAGACCCGTAGGGTCTTGTCCGCGGATGAAGAGACAACGCGCCCCTTACCAATATACGCCACCGAAAGTACCATGCCGTCGTGACCTTTAAGTGTTCGTATCAGTGGACCTCCAGGTCGAATGAGAGACGATTTCCGGGGGCGAAGCGGAGTTCGCCGTTTCGCTTCCCGCAGCAGTAACGCAGCTCGATTCGGAGATGCCAGTCCGGCAAGTCGTCCTAGGATCTGTACCGCGAGCTGTCTGGGGTGCTTCGCCAGCACGTTTGACGAGAGTCGGAGCGCTCCCTGGACGAGTCGAGCTGTCTCCGCTTCGACGTTCTCCTTACAGATTAAGACCTCATAGTCTCCGAGAAGCGAGTTGACGTCGGCGGCGGCGAGCTTCGCTTCAAGGTAGTCGTAATCGAATAGCAGGCTGCCTAGCGTGGCGAGATCCTCTGCTTCGGCCAAGTGGTATGCGAGATGACGCCATAGATATCCCTCCAGAGGGGAGAGATCCTTCCATAGTCCGCTCTCTGGACGGCAGCGGGCGAGTAGCTCTCGATGGAATTCTTCCCGACTGGGTGTCTTCTCGAGCAGATAGTCGCGCACGACGTCATGCAGCCGGATTACCGACGCCACCGGATCGAAACGTCGCAAAAGTGAGAGATCGTAGAGCCGTTCGCAGAGTCTCTCCACCGTCACGCGACTCATGGACCACCAAGACGCCAACAGATCAAGCGGCACTTCCGCGTCTTCCGGGAAAACAGACAGCTTCAGGAAGTGTTCCCGCTCCATGTTGTCGAGAGATCGAAGACTGACGTCGAGTGTTCCTCGAGCGGACTTGCAGCGAATACTCTCGTCGGCGACATCGAAGGCAGTTATTCCGAACTCGTCGAGCTCCTCTTCAATTCTTTTCATGGCTACGTCGATGGACAACCCCCGATGGATTCGCTGGCGCAGCCGGCCGTTGACGAGCCCTAGGAGAAGAGGCCACTCCCCAAGCCTACGCGCCAGCGTAGCGAACCGAGGATCATCCTTCGCGGGTAACCCCGAGCCGAGCAGCTCCACTGCCTCGCTCACCTGTAAGGTGTCAATGTCGATCGCAGAGCAATTCGATGGCAAGGTCCGCCGATCGCGGGTCGTTATTAACAGCGCTGATCCCGTGCCGCGAAATGGTTCGACGTCGGCGTAGGACCAGGCGTCGTCGACCACGAGCAGCACCTTCTTTCCGTCGAGCAGCTTGCGAAGGTAAGCGCTGGCAGTCTGAGTCGACTCGAAATTCGGAGGATCGTCACCCGTCCACCAGCGGATCAGGTCGAGCAAACGAGAAAGTCGTTCGCCTTCCCGTAGTTGGTTGCCCATCGTCGTCCACAGGATGCCGTCCGGAAATGCGGCACGAACCTCGGCGCGCTGGCACAGCTCCTGTGCCAGCGTCGTTTTACCGAATCCTCCGGCGCCGCGGAGTGCCGTTGTCAGACCGACCGTCGGCCTGGGGTCGTCGTAGGCGGAGAGCGCGTGCAGGACGTCTGCGATCTCACGACGTTCCACGAAGGTGTCTGGCCTTGGTGCCATACAGCGATATGCCTCGTGCGCGTCCTGGGTGGGGCTCGCCACAATGCTGGCGGGACGCTTCCCGGTAATACCCCAAATCAGCCGCTCGAGCGGATCCGGCTCGGTGGACCGGAAATCCACCCGCTCCATCCCTTCAAGAAAGGGAGAAAGAGTGGGGTCCTCTACACAACCCGGGAGAATAACCGGGATCACCGGGCACGACCGCATGACGAACTGGCGCAGAAGAGCGTCGATCTCGAGTTGCTGCCAGTGACCGACCCCTTCTGGTCCTATAAAGACCGCAGCCGCACCGATTGACGGAATCTGCGCCTCGAGCGTCCTCTGCCAAGGTAGCCCAGGCTGGCTCTCCCATTCGGCAAACCACGGCGAGAGTCTCCGTTCCCGAAGCCTGAGAGCGATTGTCTTCACTGCCTGCTGGTCACTGCTATGGTAGCACAGGAAGACTTCATGCTTCGCCATCGGGGCCACCTCTCGGGGTTATTATCGCTCATTCCCCACTCCAGGAGCACTTGGCCCCTGGCCAGTTGTCAGGGCACTCTCCCGACCGCCCATCAGGATCTCGCTGAGCTCTATGAAGCTCGGACCGGACGTGAAGCGCGAAGCAAGATGGTCTGGCCATCGGGCGGTGCTGGCCTGGCGCCAGCGCTTCAGAAGCGGTAGATGTCGCGGCGGTCGCCGACGCGAATCACCGAGACCAGGAGGCGAGCTCCGTCGAAGGAGTAGATAACGCGATACGGGCCGATTCGCAACCGCCGCAGCCCCTTCCCTCGACCGCTGAGCGCCTTACCCTTCAGAGGGTCCTCAACCAGACCGGTGACCGCCTGGTAGATGCGCTGCTGGGCAGCGCGGGGCAGGCTCTCGAGCTCTTTGACCGCGCGCCGGTCCCACTTAATCGAGATCGAGCTCACGGCCCACGTCCTGGTGGTCGACCCATTCCGTAGAGGGGTCGCGGATGCGCGCCCGTGCGATCTCCAGATCCTCGCTCTCTCCCAGATAGAGCTCGAGCGCTTCGACGATGAACGAGCTCTTCGAGCGTTTGGTGGCCTGGGCCACGGCCTCCAGCCGCTGGGCCAACTCGTCGGGGAGGCGGACGGATTGTGTGGTCATGAGTAGCTCCGCAGCCAACGTCGGCATTGTACTACAGCGCCGACTCCGAGGCGGTCCCCAAGCTCGGCGGCTGCTATGCTCCGCTCTCCGAGGACGACGAACCACCGACGCGATGACCCCCGACTCCCTGACCCGCACCCGCGACGCCGTCGAGCGCGGCATCGCCGACGGCTTGCACCTCGGCGCCCAGCTCTACGTCTCGCTCCGCGGCGAGGCCACGGACCTCGTGATCGGCGAGCGCCAGCCCGGCCAGCCGATGACCGCGGACACGTTGATGATCTGGCTCTCGTCGTCGAAGCCGATCGCGGCGGTGGCGCTCGCGCGGCTCTGGGAAGCCGGCGAGCTCGACCTCGACGACCCGGTGGCGCGCTTCGTCCCCGAGTTCGCCGCGCACGGCAAGGACCGCATCACCCTGCGCCACGTGCTCACGCACACCGGCGGCTTCCGGCTGCTGAGCGTCGGCTGGCCCGAAGCGAGCTGGGACGAGATCGTCGCCACGATCTGCGCCGCCCGTCCCGAGCCCCGCTCGACGCCGAGCCGTCAGGCGGGCTACCACCTCGCCTCGAGCTGGTTCATGCTCGGCGAGGTGATCCGCCGCGTCGACGGCCGGCCCTTCGGCGACTACGTGCGCCAGGAGCTCTTCGAGCCGCTCGGCATGGACGACTCCTGGGTCGGCATGCCGCGCGAGCGCTTTCTGGCCTACGGCGAGCGCCTTGGCCGCATGTACGCCACCGAGAACGCCAGGCCCATCGCCCGCGGCTGGCACCGCGAGGCCCACGTCGTGGGCTGCTCGCCCGGCGGCAACGGCTACGGCCCGATCCGCGAGCTCGGCCGTTTCTATGAGATGCTCCTCGCCCGCGGCACCTGGGACGGCCGCCGGATCGTACGCCCGCAGACGCTCGAGGCGCTCGTCACGCCGCACCGCGTGGGTATGGTCGACCAGACGTTCAAGGTCAAGCTCGACTGGGGCCTCGGCTTCATCTGCGACTCCAAGCACTACGGCGAGGAGCCGATCCCCTACGGCTACGGCCGCCACGCCTCGCGCCGCACCTTCGGCCACAGCGGCTTCCAGTCGTCCACCGGCTTCGCCGACCCGGAGCACGCCCTGGTGGTGGCCCTGGTGGTCAACGGCAATCCGGGCGAGCCGCGTCACACGCAACGTTTCCAGGCCGTGACCGAAGCGGTCTACGAAGACCTCGGGCTGGTCTTGAGGGACGAGTAGGACGAGATGCTGCTGGCGATTCTGCTCCTCTTCCTTGGCGTCGGGCTGCTCTACGCCGGCGGTGACCTGCTGGTGGACAACTCGATCCGGCTGGCCAAGAGGTTCAACGTCTCGAACATGGTCGTCGGCCTCACGGTGGTGGCCTTCGGCACCTCGTGCCCGGAGCTGGCCGCCTCCATGGCCGCGGCGCTCTCGGGCTCGCCCGACATCGCCATCGGCAACGTCTTCGGGTCCAACGTCGCCAACCTCGGGCTGATCCTCGGCCTCTCGGCCCTGATCCTGCCCTTCACGGTCACCGCGGCCTTCCTGCGCCGCGAGGTGGCGTTCATGGTCTTCGCCACCCTCCTCGTCTACCCGCTGATGGTCGGCGGACGGCTGGGCCGCCTCGAGGGCCTCGTGCTCTTCCTGCTGCTGCTGGGGTTCGTCTACGTGCTGCTGCGCCACCCCGGGGCCGAGGACGAGCACATGGTCGCGGCCTCCGACCTGGACGCCAAGACGCCGCGGCCGATCTGGCTGGCCTCGCTCGGCGTGCTGGTGGGCGTGGGCCTGCTGGTGGCGGGCGCCAAGGCGCTCGTCTCGGGCGCCGTCACCATCGCCACGGCCATGGGCGTCTCGGAGCGGGTCGTCGGCTTCACCGTCGTCGCGCTCGGCACCAGCCTGCCCGAGCTCGCCGCTTCCGTGGTGGCGGCCAGACGCGGCGAGGGCGACATCGTGATGGGTAACCTGGTGGGCTCGAACATCTTCAACCTGCTGTGCATCCTCGGCCTCACGGCCCTGGTGGTGCCGATCCCGGTGTCGCCCGCGTCGATGGGCGTGGACTTTGGGATGATGCTGGGGACCGCCGTCCTCCTCGCCGTCTTCCTGGCCTGGAACCGGCGGCTGTCGCGTCTTGAAGGGGCGGTGCTCGTCCTGGTCTACCTGGGCTGCACGTGGTTTCTGTACAGTTGACGGACCATCGAGCAGGCAAGGAGGAGCTTTCGTAGTGGACGTCCAGATCCTCGCCCTCGTCGCCCTCGCGATCCTCGGCTTCGGCATGGTCTCGCGGCGCACGGAGAAGAGCCCGCTCACCCCGCCGATGGTCTTCGTGGCCTTCGGGCTGGGGCTCGGCGTCCTCGGGCTCCTGGAGCTCGACGCCGAGAGCGCGTTCTTCCAGCTTCTGGCCGAGCTGACGCTGGTGCTGTTGCTCTTCACCGACGCCGCGCGCATCGACCTGCGCCAGCTCGTGCGCGAGCACACGATTCCGGTGCGCCTGCTGTCGATCGGCCTGCCATTGACGATCGTGGCCGGCGCGGCGGTGGCGCTGTGGACGCTCGAGGGCCTCAGCATCTGGGAAGCAGCGGCGCTGGCGGCCATCCTGGCGCCCACCGACGCCGCCCTCGGCCAGGCCGTGGTCAGCAACCAGCGGGTGCCGGTGCGCATCCGCCAGGCCTTGAACGTCGAGAGCGGGCTCAACGACGGCGTCGCCCTGCCGGCGGTGGTGATCCTGCTCTCCTGCATGGGGGCGGCTGAAGGCGGCGAAGGCGTCGCCTATTGGACGGTCTTCACCGCCAAGCAGGTGCTCTTGGGGCCGCTGGCAGGCGTTGTGGTGGGCTATCTCGGCGGCGTGCTGGTCAAGTGGGGCCAGAAGAGCGGCTGGATGAGCCACACGTTTCAGGACCTGGCGCTGATCGCTCTGGCGCTGGGGGCGTTCTCCGGCGCCGAGCTGGTGGGCGGCAACGGCTTCATCGCCGCCTTCACCGCCGGCCTGACCCTGGGCAACACGGCGCGCGAGGCCTGTAAGGGCTTGTGGGAATTCGGCGAGGCCGAGGGCAACCTGATGGCGCTCCTGGTCTTCATGATCTTCGGCGCGGCGCTGGTGCCGCCGGCCCTGGCGCGCCTCGACGCGGCCGCCTTCGTCTACGTGCTGGCGAGCCTCACGGTGGTGCGCATGGTGCCGGTGGCGGTGAGCCTCGCCGGCCTCAAGCTGCGCCGGGACACCCGGCTCTTCCTCGGCTGGTTCGGCCCCCGCGGCATCGCGTCGATCCTCTTCGCGCTGCTGCTGCTGGAAGAGGTCGGCACCGGCGACCAGGTCGAGCGGATGTTCGCCATCATCGTCACGGCGGTGCTCTTCAGCGTCGTCCTCCACGGCCTGACGGCCTACCCGGGGGCGGTGCGGTATGCCGAGCGCCTCCACGGCATGGACGACGAGGAGAAGGCGTCGGCTTCCGAGCACCAAGAGGTGGGCGAGATGCCCGTGCGCCGCCGCTTCGCTGAAGAGAGACACGGATGAGGCGGCTGGGCCTCGGAAGCGCGCCGCGCCTCTTGGGGGGACTGGTGCGTCCCTGACGCCGCGGCGCGTTCCGAGGCCGTCAACGGGCTACCGTCAGCGGTGGATGAAGACCCCTAACGGCAAGCCGCCGGCCACGAACGTGCCGACCGTGGGCGGATCGTCCTGCAGGCCATACGGCCACAGACTGTTACCACCCGCGAACACGGTGCCCGACAGGGCGGCCAGGACGAGCGCCAGGAGAACCGACTTCAGCTTCTTGACCATGAGAACCTCCTGTCCGTGCCGCGAGGATCGCCGACGCGGAATTGCGGGCGCCGTCCGGCACGGCCGTCGCCCCACACCATACGCGGAGAGGTGTGACTTTTGCCAACCGGCCGGTCGATGGGATCCCGCTTTGCCGAAGGGCGATTTGTCCGGTATCCTCGACGGACGAGACGAGACGACAGGGGGACGGGAGAACCGACCATGACGGCGTATCGACAGCAGACGGTCCGAGCCATGCGCAGATTGCGCTTCCCCGAGCAACTGCGGGAGATCGAGAAGGTGCGCTACCGGCATCCCGAATGCCTGGACGCCTTCCTCGACGCCTGCGAGACCCTGATCCAGCGCAACCCGGCGCAAGGGCGCGCCGTGGCCGAGCAGGGGCCGGAGTACCTGCGGCGCGTCTTCCCCCGGGGCGAGGGCGGATCCCTCGCCATGCGGACCTTCAGCGTGCTCGCCACGGCCTACATCGCCAGCGGCGATCTCGCCGCCGCCGAAGACGCCTGCGAGCAGGCCGGGGCGTTCCCGGGCAGCCCCGACGAGGTGGCGGTTCTGGCGTGCCGCCTCGCCCATCTGCGCTGCGAGCAGCAGCGCTGGGAAGAGGCCTTCTTGGCGGCGAACCGGGCCGTCCGCCACGCCGAGCAGCGCTTCGACGCCGACCGTCCCCAACGGGAGACCGACCGCTTCTCCCTCGCCGGCGCGCTGGTCACCCGGGCCAACGTCCACCACCGGGCGTGCCGCTTCGACGCCGGCAGTCTCCGGGAGGCCGCCGTCGACCTCGAGCGGGCGCTGACGGTGTGCTCGAGGAAGACGCTGAGGACGCGCGTCGCCGCCGTCCACAACCTGGGGTCGGTGGCCGCCGCGTCGTGGATCGGCGGCGAGGCCGGCATTCTCCGGCCGAGCCAGGTCATCGAGCTCATGCGCCGCCTGCGCAAGAGCCTCCACAGCGAGAAGAAGATCCGCCACCGCTCGGTGGTCCACGCCAAGACCCGCTGGGTGATGGGGCTGGCGCTCGCCCAGGAAGCCGTGGGGCTGACCCGGCGGGCCGAGAACTACCTGCGCGGGGCCTGGGACGACCTGGTGGCCCTCGAGAGCTATCCCGACGCCGCCGTGCTCGCCCTCGACCTCGGCTGGTGGCTGCTCCAGGACCGCGAGTGGGCAAAGCTCCAGGCTCTGGCCGGAGAGGTGGTCGCCGCGCCCTGGGCCCGGAGCCTCCCCACCGAGTGGTGCGCCGTCCTCGAGCTCTGGCGCGCCGGCGCGCGCGCGCGGCGCTTCGAGGAAGGCGTGCTCGAGAAGGTCTACCGCACGGTTCGCGGCATCCGCGTCGAGGTGCCCGTCCTCGACTCGCCCCCCCACCGCTGGCAATCGCCCGCCGGTTGGTAGAGATCAGCGTACGGATTCCTCACGTTTTGCTAGAGTGGGCGTCCTCGGCTCGGAGGAGACCCTGCATGGCGACGAGTGAAGACGTCTTTCGGCGGATCGAAGGGGAGCGCGACACCTACCTCGCGGAGCTCGAAGACTACCTGCGGATCCCCTCGATCTCGACCGATCCCGAATACCGCGACGAGGTCCTGCGCTGCGCCGCCTTCATCGAGGGCAAGCTCGCGGCGGCCGGGCTCGCGACCCGTCAGATCGAGACCGCGGGCCACCCCCTGGTCTACGGCGAGTGGACGGGGGCCCCCGGCAAGCCGACCCTGCTCTTCTACGGCCACTACGACGTGCAGCCCGCCGATCCGCTCGAGCTGTGGCGCCACCCGCCGTTCGAGCCGGCGATCGAGGGCGACGACCTGGTGGCGCGCGGCGCCACCGACGACAAGGGCCAGAGCTTCGCGCACGTCAAGGCCGTCGCGGCCGTCCTCGCCGAGCGCGGGCGGTTGCCCGTCAACGTCAAGTTCATCCTCGAAGGCGAGGAGGAATCCGGCGGCGCGTCGATCGACCGCTTCGTCATCGACGACGCCGGAGCGCAGCTCGCCTGCGACGCCGTGCTCATCTCCGACTCCTCGATGTACGCGCCCGGGCAGCCCTCGCTCATCTACGGCCTCAAGGGCCTCGCCTACCTCGAGATCCGGGTCAAGGGCCCCGGCCACGACCTCCACTCCGGCACCTTCGGCGGCGCCGTGACCAATCCCTTGAACGCGCTCGGCCACATTCTCGCGCGGCTGTGGGATCCGCAGACCGGACGGGTGACCATCCCGGGCTTCTACGACGACGTGCGCGAGGTCGAGGACTGGGAGCGCCGCGAGCTCGCCGGCCTGCCCTTCGACGAGGAGGCCTACCGCGCCGAGACCGGCGCGCCGCGGCTCTTCGGCGAGCAGGGCTACACGACCCTGGAGCGCGTCTGGACGCGGCCGACGTGCGACGTCCACGGCGTCTTCGGCGGCTACGTGAAGGCGGGGGCCAAGACCGTGCTCCCCGCCTGGGGCGGCGCCAAGGTCTCGATGCGGCTGGTCCCCGATCAGCGACCCGACGAGATCCGCCGCCTCTTCCGCGACTACGTCCTCGAGATCGCGCCCCCCGGCGTCGAGGTGGAAGTTCTCGACCTCCACGGCGCCGATCCGGTGCTGCTCGAGACCGAAGGGCCCCTGGTGGAGGCGGCGCTGGCGGCCATGGGCGACGTCTGGCAGCGGCCCGTCCGGGTGCGCGAAGGCGGCTCGATCCCCATCGTCTCGACCTTCGCGCGCGTCCTCCGGGTGCCGATCCTGCTCCTCGGCTTCGGCCTGCCTGACGACCGGCTGCACTCCCCGAACGAAAAACTCAACCTCGACAACTTCCATGGCGGCGTCCGGGCCACGGTGCGAATCCTCGATCGCATGGGAGAGATCGAAACGACCTGAGCCGAGCCATGAATCCACCCGGAGGGATGCGATGGACAACCAACAGTCGGCGGTGGAGCGCGAGCTCAAATACTCCGCCGTGGACCTCGATGAGCTCCGCGTGCGCCTGGAGCGCCTGGAAGCCGAGAAGCAGGGCACCTCGGCGCTGGAAGACAACTGGATCTTCGACCGCGACGGCGAGCTGGCCGCCACCGGGAGCATCCTGCGCCTGCGCATCGACCGCCGCGGCAGCCGCCTGACCTTCAAGGGTCCGGCGGCGTTCGAGGGATCGGTCAAGGTCCGCCTCGAGCACGAAGCCGCGGTCGGCGACAGCAACACCATGCGGCGGATCCTCGAAGCCCTGGGCTACGAGCCGGTCCACCGCTACCAGAAGTACCGCGAGGAGTGGCGGCTGGGCTCGCTCACCATCGCTCTCGACCACACGCCTATCGGCGATTTCGCCGAGATCGAGGGCGAAGGCTGCGAGACCGTGGCGCGGCGCCTCAACCTCGATTCGGCGCGTCTCGAGCGGCGCAACTACCTGCGGCTCTACGCGGACCACCAGAAGGAGCACCCGGACGCGCCGCCGGACATGGTCTTCCGTGAAGAGAAAAAGGATTAGGGCCCTCGTCCTCACGGCCGGCCACGGCACCCGCCTGCGGCCCCTGACCCTGTTCCTGCCCAAGCCGCTGCTGCCGGTCCGCGGCGAGCCGGTGGTGGGGCACACCCTGCGGCGGCTGGCCGCCGCGGGCTGCGAAACGGCCGTGCTCAACCTCCACCACCTGCCGGACGCGATCCCGCGCTGTCTCGGCTCCCGCTACCACGGCCTGCGCCTGCTCTATTCCCCGGAGGAGGAGATCCAGGGGACGCTGGGGGCGCTCTACCCGCAGCGCCAGGTCCTGGCCGCGGCGGACGTCGTGCTGGTGGTCAACGGCGACACCTGGTGCCGCTGGCCCTGGAAGCGTCTGATCCGCCGCCACCTGCGCTCCGGCGCCGCCGCGACCCTGCTGCTCCACCGCCGCCCCCCCGCCGCCGAGCTGGGCGGCGGCGTCGGCGTCGACGCCCGCGGCCGGGTGGTCGAGCTGCGCGACGTCGGCTTCGCCGCGCCGCCGCGCCGGCGCCATGTCTTCGCGGGGGCCCACGTCTTCTCGCGCGAGCTCCTCGAGCGTCTCGAGCCGGGTCCGGGCGACGTCGTCAGCGACCTCTACATCCCCTTGCTCCGGCGCGGAGGCCACCTCGACAGCGTGGTCACCGCGGCGCCCTGGTACGACCTCGGCGCGCCCGAGCGCTACCTCGAGGCGAACCTCGCGGCCCTCGCCGGGCGCTCCCTGTTCGGCCGTCGCCGCTGCGAGATCTCGCCCCTGGCCGAGGTCCACGAGACGGCGACGGTCGTCGGCTCGGTGGTCGACGACGGCGTGCGCATCGGCGAGGGGGCCCACGTCGAGGGCTCGGTGGTGCTGGCGGGCGCCGAGGTGGCGAGCGCCAGCCGCCTCGAGCACAGCGTCGTCGGACCCGGCGTCCACCTGCCCCCGGCCGCCAGGATCGAGAACCGGATGATCTGCCGCACGCGGCTGGGCTACCAGGCGGTGCCCGGCGAGTCGGTGATGGGCGAGCTGATCTACACGCCGCTCGCCGCCAGGTCCTCATGAGCGCCCTGGACGAGCTTCCGACGCCC
>DASWIG010000557.1:0-15644 GCA_036397835.1 Thermoanaerobaculia bacterium | reverse complement strand
CAAGAGCTGATCGAGGCTCAGGCGGTCGCGCTCGGGCGGCGTGCAGAGGACGAAGGTCAGCAGCACGAGCCGCGGGAAGATGTGGCTCGTGGTGTCGAAGAGCGGCTCCAGCAGGAGGTGACCGTAGGTCACGCAGACCAGGATCAAGCCGAGCGCCACGCAGGCTTCGCGCAGGCGCCAGCCCAGGCACACCAGGGCGCCGGCCAGGAGCTCGGCGAAGGGGATGGCGACCCCCAACGCCCACAGCAGCCAGACGGGGATCCAGGTCTCCGTGAAGCCCGCCATGAAGTAGCGGCGTGCGTGCTCGGCCGCTCCCAGCTCGAAGACCTTCCACCAGCCGGCCATGAAGAAGATCAGGCCGAGCACCCAGCGGACGAAGAACGTCGCCCAGCTCCAACCGTCGAGCTCACGCAAAAATCCGCGCCTCATGGTGGACCTCCTGGGGGTCAGACTAGCACTGGCAGGTCTCCTTTACGAGGCGCGAGGGTACGCTGCCAACACGCACGCCGTCCCGGCCTGCGGCGCAGGCCGGGACGCATCTCGATCTTCCTAGCAGTAGTATCCGACACACTTTCCGAGGAGGACCTCGCACCGGCCCAAACAACGCGAGTAGTAGGGTTCTCCCGCTTCGCATCCGCCAATACAGATGTTGTAATTCGTGTAGCACGCGAGGCAGGGATCCTCACCCGCCAGCGACGGGCTCGTGGACACGACGGCGAGCCCGGTCAGCAACAGGGCGAGGACCAGGGCTTTGGTCACCAGGCGAACGAACGGGTTGCGAGTCTTCATCTCTTTTCTCCTTTACTCTTCTTGGAGTCGCGTCATTGCGGCTCCGGTCCACATGGAGTCGATTCCCAGCAGCCGGGCGGCGACGTCTGCCGCCTCCGCGTCGGGAAGACGCCCGACGATCACCTCCCGGACCTCGCCCGAGCGGGAGACGTCGAGGAGGGTCGGCGTGGCCGTACCGATCTCGCCGGCGGCCACTTCGAGGATTCGGTCGGGCTCGACGCCGTGCTCGGCCAGGTACGCGGCGGTGACCGCGGCGCTCTCGGCGCTGGCGACCACCACCTGCGTGCGCTCCTCTTGGCGCCAGTCCAGGAGCTGGCGATAGAGGGGCATGCTCTCGGTGCAGTAGCGGCATCGGCTGCTGACCGCCACGAGCAGGGTTTGCTCGTGCCCGGCGAGCTCGAGGCCGTCAATGCCCTCCAGCCGGTCGCCGACGACGGGGCCCGGCGGAGGACCCGGAGCCCTCGCCGCGAGACCGGGCCGTATTGCCGCGACGACCAGTGCCACGCAGGCGGCCAGGATGGCGACGTTGGTTACGCGTTCGAGGTTCTGCCACAAGGCGGGTCGACTGCTTCCTGCTCCGCTCATGCCGGTCGGTCCTTTCCTCGTCGGCCTGGTCCCCAGGCGTTTCGACCAGGAATGCGCAAAAACGAGGTTTTCGGGCTGATCGGCCGACGAGAATCTCAGGAGCCGGCCGCCGACCGGGCGGCCAGCTCGCGCCGCAGCCAGAGCCGGGCGTTGCGCCAATCGCGCTTGACCGTGTCGAGCGAGACGTCCAGGACCTCCGCCGTCTCCTCGACGGTCAGGCCTCCGAAGAAGCGCAGCTCCACCACCCGGGCTTGCCGCGGGTCGAGGTCCGCCAGGCGGTCGAGGGACTCGTGCAAGGCGAGCAGCTCCACCCTGCCGAGGCCTTCCGGCATCATCGGCTGTTCCTCGCCGAGCGGCCGGTGGTCGGCGCCGCCGCCGCGCTTGCCGGCGCGGTGCCTGCGGGCGTGATCGACCAGGACCTGGCGCATGATCCTCGCCGCGATGCCGATGAAGTGCGCCCGGCTTTGCCAGCCCACGCCCTGCTGACCCAGCAGCCGGGCGTAGGCTTCGTTGGCCAACGCGGTGGTCCGGTCGAGGATCGGATTGGCCTGCTCGCGCCGGAGCTGGCGGCTGGCGATGCGCCGCAACTGGGAATCGACCAGCGGGATCAGCTCCGCGAGCGCTCCCTCGTCGCCCTGGCTCCAGCGCCGGAGCAACGCCGTCAGCCGCCCGGCCTGCCGGGCCTCCCCCAGATCCGCCGCGCCACTTTCATCGATGTCCCAGGCCACCCCGATCCTCGAGATCCATGGACTGCTGTTAGCATCTTACCTCACTGAGAGACGTCTTGCCACTGCGCCGCCGGCGAGCGCAGTCCAGGGGGGTGACGATTCGAGTCCCGTCCGACCGAGGAGGCTTCGACGATGACGCCTGAGCGCTGGCAGCGGATCCAGGAAGTCCTGGATACGGCGCTGAAGCGACCGCTCGAGCAGCGCGAAGCGGTCCTGGAAAGGGCCTGCCGAAGGGACCCCGAGCTGCGCCGTGAAGTCGAGTCTCTGCTCGGTCACGACGGCACGGGTGACTACCTGATCCAGGCTCCGGCTCTCTCCCTCGCGGGTTGCCGGGTGGCGGACTACCGCATCGTCCGGGAGATCGGCGCCGGAGGCATGGGGGTGGTCTACGAAGCGGTGCAGGAGCGTCCGGTCGCCCGCCGCGTCGCCCTCAAGCTCATCCGGCAGGGCATGGAGACGGCCGAGGTCCTCGCCCGCTTCGAATCGGAGCGTCAGACCCTGGCGCTGATGAGCCACCCGGGAATCGCCACGGTCTTCGGAGCCGGGGTCACCGAGGAGGGCCGGCCCTACTTCGTCATGGAGTACGTCGAAGGCGTACCGATCACGACCTATTGCGACGGCGAGCGTCTGGACGTCGGCCAGCGCCTCGACCTTTTCGTCCAGGTCTGCCGGGCGCTCGAGCACGCTCACGGCAAGGGCATCGTGCACCGCGACGTGAAGCCCTCCAACGTCCTGGTGGCGCGGGTGGACGGCGAGCCCGTGCCCAAGGTCATCGATTTCGGCGTGGCCAAGGCGAGCGACCAACGCCTGAGCCTGCGAACGGGGCTCACCGAGATCGGGCAGATGGTCGGCACGCCGCCCTACATGAGCCCTGAACAGACCCACTTCAGCCGGTTAGCGGTCGATCGGCGAAGCGACGTCTACTCCCTCGGCGCCCTTCTGCACGAGCTTCTCGTCGGCATGCCGCCGCTTTTCGGCGGCGTGGCCGGCCGCGTCGGTGCGATCGATCCGGAGGTAATCCGGCGGCGCATCCGGGAGCAGGAGCCGGCTTCGCTGACGACACGGCTCGCCGAGCTGGGCGCCGAGGCCGAGGGCGTGGCCGCCAGGCGGCGGACCGACGTGCGCACCCTGCGCAGGCTGCTCCACCGGGACCTCGAGTGGATCGTCCAGCGCGCGCTGGCCAAGGAGCCGGCCCGTCGTTACGGCCGGGCGGCCGAGCTGGGCGACGACGTGGTGCGTTATCTCAGGAGCGAGCCGGTGCGGGCAAGGGCCATGAGCACGACCTACCGGATCCGTCGATTCGTCCGCCGCCACCGGCTCGCCGCGTCGATCGCCGCCATCGTCACCCTCTCCCTGGCCACCGCCTCGGCGCTCAGCACGGTCGGGCTGCTGCGCGCCCGGCAGGCCGAAGCCGAGGCCCGCCGGGAGGCGGCCAAATCGGCGGCGGTGGCTCAGTACCTGGAAGAGATCCTCAACGCCGGCGACCCCGAGGGCGAGCTGGGTCCGGACCCGACGATCGCCGCCGCCCTCGCCGCGGGTCTCGATCGGATCGACGATCACTTTGCCGAGCAACCCGAGGTGGAGGGCATGGTGCGCAACGTGATCGGCAACGCCTATCGGGTGCTCGGCCGCCTCGCGGAAGCGGAAGCTCAGCTCCGGCGAGCGCGCAGCCTGCTGGAACAGTCGGTCGGCGAAGAGCATCCGGACACCGTGGACGCCATCTGCAACCTCGGACAGGTCTTCGAGGAGATGGGAGACTACCGCCGAGCAGAACCGCTGTTGCGGCGGGCGCTGGCCTTGCGCCGTCAAACCGGTTCCGGGCGCGAGGAGCTCGCCTGGGTCGCGGACAACCTGGCCGTCTCCCTCTTCGATCAGGGCCGGCTCGCGGAAGCCGAGCCGCTCTTCCGCGAGGCGCTCGAGCTGCGCCTGGAACACTTCGGCGACCAGCACGAGATGGTCGCCAAGACCCTCCACAACCTGGCCGGCGTGCTCGTGCGCCAGGGCCGGCTCGCCGAGGCTGAGGCCCTCGAACGCCGGTCCCTGGACCTCGTCCGGCGGCGCTTACCCGGGCCTCACCCGGGAATCGCGTACGCGCTCGGCTCGCTCGCTCATATCCTCGACCGGCAGGGGAAGCACGAGGCGGCCCGGCCGTTGCACCGGGAGGCCATGGCCATGATCGAGGCCACCCTGGGGCCGGACCACTGGCGGTTGGGTGTGGCGCACAGCCGCCGCGGCTACTCCCTGACTCAGAGCGGCGACTTCGCCGAGGCCGAGGCCGAGCTCGAGACCGCGTATTCGACCCTCCGGCGGAGCCTCGGCGACGCGCACCCGCGGACCCGAAATGCCCTCGAGCTGCTGATGGCACTCTACGCCGCCTGGGGCCGGCCTCAGCGCGAGGCCGAGACTCGGGCGCGCCTCGCAGGGGACGCCGCCGGAGCCGATTACGACACGCCTTGAACCCGCGTCCACGGGCGGAGCCTTGCGGACCCGCGCTGGGCGACGACCACCCGGCGGTCGCGGTCGTCGGGCGGCTGATCGTCAGCCGGTTCCAGGCCCTGTTGGAGCTCGACCGCGCTCATATCGACGAGCTCGACAACGACGTCAAGCCGCGGCGGCTCAAGCAGCGGTTGGCGGCGGCGCTCTACGCCAAGATGGTCGACGTCCGCCGCCTTGCCGATGCGGCCTTCGGGCCTCTCGCTTCGGCAGGATGCTACTTCACCTTCGCCTTCAAGAGACCCTGTGCCCGCCGCCGGAACCGGTACCATCTCCTTCGAGCTACGGGCCGCAGCGTGCTTTCCATGCCGAATCTGCGCCGGCTCAGCTATGCTGGAAAGCCGCCATGAGGTCGACGACGCGAATCCTGCTCGTCCTGCTCGCCGCCTGAGATGGCACCCGGGCGCCACGCGATAGCCGTCGCCGTCGTCACGTTCGCCGTCTACGCCGCGGGCGCCTGCCGCACGATCTACGTCGGCGACAGCGGCGAGCTGGCGACGGCCGCCGCCACCCTGGGGATCCCGCACCCGAGCGGCTATCCGCTGTACGTGCTGCTCGGCAAGCTGTGGACGCTCCTCGTCCCGGTAGGGTCGGTGGCTTTGCGCATGAGCCTGTTCTCGGCGTTCTGGGCCGGCGCGGCCTGCGGACTCCTCTACTTCGTCGCGCGGCGGCAGTCGCTGTCGGCCGTCGCCGGGCTCACGGCGGCGCTGCTGCTGGCGTTCAGCCCGAGCTTCTGGTCGCAGGCCAACGTCCAACGCGTCTACAGCCTGAACGCCTTCTTCGTCGTCGCGGTGGTCGGCGCCGTGCTCGAATGGCACCGTCGCCGGCGTTTCGGCTGGCTGGCGCCGGCGGCGTTCCTGGCCGGGCTCGGGGCGACGAACCATACGGTGATGGCCCTCGTGGGCCTGGCGGCGGGCGTCTTCGCCGTCGCGAGCGAGCCGGCGCTCCTGCGGCGACCGGCGCGGGTGCTGGCGGCCGTCGGCGCCGCCGTCGCCGGGCTGTTGCCCTACGTCTACCTGCCCTGGCGCTCGCGTCAGGAGCCGCGGCTCGACTGGGGCGACCCGGAGACGCTCGATCGGTTCCTCGACGTGGTGCTGCGCCGCGACTTCTGGGAGCGCGCCTGGCTCCAGTCGCCGCTCGACCTGCCGGTGATCGCCGGCGACTACCTCGCCAGCCTCGGCGAAGAGCTGCTGTGGCTGGGTACGGCGCTGGCGCTCGCCGGCGCGGTCGTGGGATTCCGGCGTCGCTGGCCGGTGACGCTGCCGCTGCTGGTGATGGCGGCGAACGTGGCGGCGGTGGCGCTCCACGGCTCGCGCAGCGACCTCTTCATCTGGCACCGCTACTACGTCCCGTCCTACGCGATGGCGGCGCTCCTGGCGGGCTACGGATGTCAGGCGGCCGTCGAGAGATGGGGGCGACGGGCAACGGCGGCGCTCGCCGTGCCGCTGGCGCTCCTCGTCGTCGGCTGGCCGCGCTTCGACCGTCACGACTACCGGATCGCCGACGACTTCAGCCGGACGCTGCTGGCGTCGCTGCCGCCTGGAGCCCACCTCGCGGCGTCGGACGACAACGTCCTCTTCGTGCTCATCTACCTGCACCTCGTCGAGGGCGTGCGCCCCGACGTCGACCTGGTGCTGCAGGGGGTGGGCGCCGCCGACCTGCCGCCACTGCGTTTCGACCCGGACGAGGACCCGCTCTTCTTCACCCATCATCCGAACTGGGACGTCCCCGGCCTCGAGGTGGCGCCGATCGGGCTCGTGTACCGCACCGCGCGTCCGGGCTCGCCGCCCGCAGTCGCGATTCCCAAGACCGAGCTCGCCGGCGCCTGGGACCCGCGGGTGCCCAAGGACTACCTGACGCAAAACCTGATCGGTCATTTCCACTTCATGCTCGGCGTCACGTTCGAGAGCCGCGACTGGCCGCGCGCCGAGTCGGAATTCCGCCGCGCGACGGCGGCGGCGCCCGACAACGACGTGCTCTTCTACAACCTGGGGCTGATCTATCGCCGCAACGGCCTGCTGCGTCGCGCCTTGGGCGCCTTCGAGCGGGCGGAGGAGATCAACCCGCGCGCCATCCCCAGCGGCAAGCCGGTGCTCGCGGCGGACCGGGTGGCCGAGCTGGCGCCGGAGGTCGAGCGGCTGGAAGCGCTGGAGGCGCGTCTCGCGGCGGAGGCGGGAATCCGGACGGACGACCATGGGCGTCTGGCGGAGGCGCTGGAGCAGCGGGGGGAGGTGCTGGCGGCGCGGGGGCGTCGATTGCGGACGCTCGAGGAAAGAGCCAGGTGACCCCTCAGGCTCCTGCCCTTTCTATGACGATCTTGTCTTCAAACTCCCTGAACTCGATGACAAGCTCGCGGAAGACGTCCAATCGTCCGAGGATCAACGGCACGTCGTCCGTCAAGGACCACGCTATTCGCGCAGTGAGGACGATGTCGCCGATTCGCAGTCTCACGTCGCTCAATATGTAGGCAACGCTGCTCTCTCCGATCCCCCGGACGTCTCTCCGCTGTGTGATGTCGAGGTCGAGCCCGATGTACTCGCCGACGGAGAAGGGGATGAGCGAGATGTCAGCTCCCGAATCGATGATCATGAACACGTCCGCGCTCCCACGCGGACCTTCAATCGCCACCGGGATCGTCGGCTCGTAGATCAGCCCGAACCTATCCGTGGTGACCTTCTCGAACGGCAGCTCGATCATACCACCAGCTCTTTGTCTACGCGCCGGACCTTGTGGATGAAGGGCTTGCCGTGCTTCCTGGCTTCTTCGAGAACGAACTTGAGATCCTTGCCGTGAGCGACGACGGCCTCTCCGACGATGGCGATGTACTCGCCGGCATACCGGGCTGAGATCTCAGGATGGGCGACGTACCAGTTGAACTCTTGCGGCAGGGTAGTCATACTTCACCTCGCTTCGCGAAGCCTACCACATCCGAGAACGCGGGTTCTACCCAGGCCGCCGCCCCCCTACTAGTGCTGCGGCGCAGAAGTCCCTCCCTTTTCGTAGGGTGGGCACCGCCCACCATCCGCGGCAACGCCGCGGTCAATCGACGAGACTGTGCATCCGCGCGGTCTCGACCCCCCTCGAATCGACGCGTCCGCGCGTCCGCGTCGTCCCGACCCCTTCAGGATCGATGAGCTGCCTATAGGGACGGACTTCTGCGCCGCAGCACTAGCTAGGCTCAGGCGCTGGAGCAGCGGGGAGAGGTCCTGGCGGCGCGGGGGCGTGGGCTCCTGGACTTGGAGGCGGTAGTAGGACTGGGCGAGGTGGATCAGGCCGATCTCCTGAATCGACGGAATCGCCCGGTAATCAGGGACCTTGACCCGGCGGTCGTAGGCCTCGGTCGACGGCGACAGGATCTCGATCACGATCACGAGATCGGGCGTGGTGCGTTGCCCGGAGTCGTGCTCCCGGCAGGTGACGGCGAGGTCGGCTTCGTGGACGACGCCGGGACGGCCGGCGACGATCGGCGCCTCGACGCGGACCGTGCATGACGGCCGGTCGTCGAGCGCCTCGTCGAGGTAGCGGGCGAGGCTCGCGGCCAGGATCTGGTGCCCCGCCGCCGTCGTCGCCATGGCGACGACCACGCCGTCGCGAAGCTCGAGCTGGTGGCCGCCGTCGCCACCCTCGGCACCCGAGCGGCTACCCGCTCTACGTCCTGCTCGGCAAGCTGTGGACGCTTCTCGTCCCCGTCGGCTCGGTGGCTTTGCGCACGAGCCTGTTTTCGGCGTTCTGGGCCGGCGCGGCCTGCGGCCTCCTCTACTTCGTCGCGCAGCCTGTGCTCGCGGCGGACCGGGTGGCCGAGCTGGGGCCGGAGGTCGAGCGGCTGGAGACGCTGGAGGCGCGTCTCGCGGCGGAGGCGGGAATCCGGACGGACGACCATGGGCGTCTGGCGGAGGCGCTGGAGCAGCGGGGGGAGGTGCTGGCGGCGCGGGGGCGTCGGTTGCGGGCGCTCGAGAAGGGATCCTGTCGATGAGCGCGCGCTATCGGAGTCGGAAAGCCGCGTGCGTCACGCGCGCAGGCGTCAAGATTTCCTCCTCCGTTTGAAGAAGCAGGCTGGGGGCCAGCCGGCCTGATCGTCTCACTTCGGCAGAATGCTACCCCACCTTCGCCTTCAAGAGCCCCTTCCTTCTGAGCTCTCGAAGTCCGGTTTCGACCAACACGGCCGCAAGCTGACCGGGACTGACGTTCTGCCCCCCGCTTTCGCACGCCGCTGCCAGCTCTTCAAGCTCCCGCCAGTGGTCCTCCTTGAACGGGACAACCCGTCGGATCGACCAGTCGGGATCGGTAGGCCGCCCTCCTGACGAACGCAGACGCCGCTGGAGCTCGGCCCGGAGTTGCAGGAGATCCAGGGGCCCCTGGCTCGGCAGTTGATCCAGCCTGACGACGCGGCGGGCGCCCAGCGCTTCCTGGATCTCTTGGATCGAACGACGTTTTTCTCTGGCCATCGCGCACCTCCTCAGACCAACTCGGGCGGATCGTAGCTGCGAAGGGTGCCTTTCGCTACCCCCGGTGATCGGGAACGGACAGCGTGGCGATGTGGCCGGGCTTCACGAGGATGACGTGGCTGCCCTGCTGAGGGGCCACCTGCCAGCCGAGAGACTGAAAAGTGCGGACGACCTCGCATCCGCTCATTCGAGGAAGGGTAGACACTACACCGCGACCTCGACCTGCCGCATCTCGACTGTCAGGGGCAACCCCTGCTCCGCCCGCACCTCCAGGCAGAGAGTGATCGCCTCCTTGACGTTCTCGAGCGCCTCGTCCTTCGTCCGACCCTGGCTCACGCAGCCGGGGACCGACGGGCACTCCGCGATCCACATGCCGTCTTCGTCACGGTCTATCGTCACTGGGAATTTCATCGGCAATCGTCCTCCTGAGGGCCGTTTGCGGTCAGATGTGATGGTAGAACGGCGCGGCGCCGGCTGCGCTTTCGTAGGCGTCGAGCCGGATGGCCTGGCTCGGCCAGCCCCGAGCGACGCCGACGGCGGCGGCGATCAGCTCGCGGCCCACGCCACCGTCGAGCGACCGCCACGGGCTTCAGAGCCGGCGCCGTCATGGTCCTCCCTGACGCAGCTTCTCGATCTTGCGCTCCTGGTCGTCCTCGATGCGGCGGCGCTCGCGGACGTATTCTTCATCCGCCGCGGGGTCGAAGGCGTGCTGGCGCTTGTCCTTGTACAGGATCTCGAGCTCGGCGAGCTTCGCCGAGGCGCGGCGGCGCACCTCGGCGATCTCGTTGCGCAGTTCCTCGCTGACGTCCTCGCGCGGACGCTCGATGCCCTGCTCTTCGAGCCGCTCGAGCGCCAGCTCGTACGCGGACTTCATGCCGGATGCTTTGTCCTTGCCCATGAGAGGAGCATAGCACCGGGGACCGCGGAACCCTCACCCCCGGCCCCTCTCCCAAGGGGAGAGGGGAGTAAGACGTCCGGAATCGAGCCCCCTCTCCCTCTGGGAGAGGGGGTTGGGGGTGAGGGTTCCCTTCAGCCGAGCGCCTTGGTGGCGGCGCCGTACCCGGCCACGTTGGTCTCGCTGCCCTTCTTGCCGAGGCCGGCGATCTGCTTCTCCGCCGCCTTGATGCGCTTGTCCGTGGGCGGATGGCTGGCGAAGAAGCTGTCGAAGGTCTTCGCCTTGGCGCCGCCCTCCAGCGCCAGCAGCCGCTGGAAGCAACGCACGGCGCCCGACGGGCCCCCGGCCGCCTCGCGGATCGCTTCCAGGAGCCGCGCCGCCGGCGTCTTCGTTGGACGCACGGAGCGGAAGCGCGGCTCGCCGCGCGCGTCGTCCTCGAGAGGCGCTGGGCGTCGGCCGCGGCCGCCGTCAAGAGGGCGGCGAGGAGCGCGACGAGCCAGCGGCCACCATGGAGAGCCATCGGCTGTGAGATCTACACCCTCGGGCGTCGGCGCGCAAGCTGCCCGCCCCCACCAAACGGAGGAGCACGGGCCTTCAGGCCCGTGCATGCCATCACGACGTCGAAAACCGGGTCCATCTCACTCATTTGGTCCATTTGACGGCGTCGAATGAGTGAAATGAGTCTCAATCGGCCCATCCGACGCCGTCGAATGAGCGAAATGAGTCTCAATCGACCCATCCGACGCCGTCGAACGAGTGGATTCAGACATATGTGGGACGTTTAGACGACGCAAAGCCGCCTCCTGGCCGACCCTTGGGGGACTCTTGGGCCTTTCGGCTATACTCTTCTTGAGCCTTCCGGCTATACTCTGAAGAGAGACTGCGCTCGGAGAGCCACAATGAGCCACTACCCCGTTTTTGCCAAAGGGCCCATCTCGCACGGCTCCAGCGACGTAGGGCCGTCCATGTCGACAGGCTCGGACGAAGCGACGCTGCCGCCGGGCATCGGGCCGGAGGCCGCAGTCGAACAGATTCTCGCCTTCCTCGGCAAGGACGAATACCTCACCGCCAGACGCCTGGCTCGCGAGGCGGCGCGACGCTTTCCCGATCACGCCAGGGTGCGAAAGATCGCCGGCGTCTTCGATCCCCGCGGCAAAGCAGTGGTTCGTCCAGGGGGACCCCGGCAACCGGATCGGAGCCGGGAGTTCGAGTGGCTGCGCCACCCGCCGGATTGGGCTCACGGGAAGTGGGTGGCGCTGGCGGGAGACGAGGTCGTCGCGGCGGATGAGAGCCTTGCCGAGGTCGAACGTATCGTCCGTATCCGGAAGCTCTCGACCCGTCCTCTGGTACACCGCATTGAGTGAGCCCGAAGGCCTCGTCACCACCGCCGGAGAGCCCTTCGCCACGGGGGTCTCCGCGTACTTCGACGCCCATCCTGAGATCCACGATCCCTTGCCGCGAATCTACGTGGAGGTCCAACCGGAAGGGATGGACGATTCCTTCTTGGCGCTGCTCGACACGGGCGGACACTACTGCATCTTCCACCCGGACCTTGCGCACAGGCTCCGGGATCGGCTGACCGACCCGCTCACGTCCGCGGGGCTGCACACGGCCCGTGGCCTTATTCGCGGCGATCGCCGAGGTCCTCCACCTGCAGGTCGTCGTTGATCCGGACGCTTCCCTCCTGCGCCGCGGCGGGCGCGGCGAGGGCTAGGAGCAAGATCGTCAAGGCGCGTTCAACGTACATGAGCTGACGATATCGCCCAAGGATCGACAGCTCAATCTTCGATCTGCGTTCGCCGTGGTAGGGTCCGGAGGTGAGCCGCAAGATTGGCCGCAACGATCCCTGTCCGTGCGGCAGTGGCAAGAAGCACAAGAAGTGCTGCCTGGGCCGCGTGCGCCCGGCGCCTTCGCAGCTCCTCACGCCGTCGCGGTCGCCCATGGCGTCCCCGGTCGAGGAGGGCAGGTTCCGTATAGAGCCGGGCTCTTACGCGGTCGGGGCCGGCCTTCATGCTCCGGCCATCGCCGGCTTCAAACGGACCGACGACGGCGAGTGGGAGTACTACTTCGTCCTGGTCAATCCGGACGAGGGCGTGCTGGGACGCGAGCATGCCCAGATGACGGCAGCGCGGCACCTCAGGGAAGCCGTCGAAGAAAAGACTCGAGGCGGGTCCGACGTCGAAATGGCCCTGGCACTGCGTTCAGCGGGCTATGTGAAGGTCGAGGACTTTCTGGTCGCCGAGTCGGAGGACGACGAAGGCTTCACGCTCTACCAAACCGGCTATGACGAAGGGCTCGGCTACAATCCCCGAGCCCGAGCCGCCCTTCTCGGGATCGTCGACAAGCAACTGCGCGCCAACGACCCTCCCGAGGCGCGCCAGGCATTCGAGCGCATGATTCGCGAAGGGCTCTCCGAAAAGGAAGCCAAAGTGCGGATCGGAGCCCTCGTGGCGGGCGAGATCTTCGGAATCGTGAGGGGCAGAAGGAAGTTCGACGACGAGGGTTACGTGGAGGCTTTGAAGCGGCTGCCGGAGCTTCCGGAAAATCTGATCGACGGCGGGTTGGCCGATTGAATTCGGGCTTTCTTGTTGGGCAGGCACTGCCTGCCGCTGCCGGCGTGCCGTTCAGGTCGGGGCGTCCTCAGGCTGACGGGTGAGCTCCCGCCAAAGCCGCCACCAGGGATCGTCCTCGGACTCGGGAGTTACAGACGTGTATCCCCGCAGGACGATCTCGAGGTTATGGGCGAAGGCTCGGGGATACTTCTCCGCCAGCGGCGCGTAGATGCCGAGAGCCTCGGCATAGCACTCGCGCGCCGCCTCGCGCTCGCCGAGATCGCGTTGCACATTGCCGAGGCTGTTGAGCGTGGCCGCGACGTTGGGTTCGAAAGCGGCGGGGTGCTGGGCCGCCAGTCGCCGATAGATTTCGAGCGCCTCATGGAAGGATTTTTGCGCCGCCTCGCGCTCGCCGAGATCGCTTTGCATATAGCCGATGCTGAAGAGAGACCGGGCGATGGATGTTGACGCGTGGCCCGAATCTCGGCTTCTCTCCCGCGTCAACACCTTCTCTGCCGTCGCGACGTACTCTCGCGCACGACTAATAAACCGTTCGCGGTCCTCGTACCGAGCCAGCATGCAAGCATCCAGAAGCAGCCCCAGGCGCTGTTCGTCGGGCAATGCTTCGAGCGCGTCACCGTCACGAAGCTCGTTCTTCCAGAGTCGCGATGCTTCGTCGATGCGCGGCGATCGCACCAACGCGGCGAAAAGCGGCCGCGTATAGTCCCAGACAAGCTCCTGCTCGGGCAATCCCGCCTCCCGGGCCCGCCGCCATTGATCGCGAAGGACGTCGAGATCCGCCGGTGTCCCATCGACCAGCCGATCCGACATCCGGAGTATCCGGAGTGGAGACTCGGACATCCGAGGGCCGCTAGGGGACGCCGGCGCAGGGAAACGGAAAAACATCACCCATTCCACCCATTCATAGAGGTCGTCCGCCAGGAGGGCAAGCCTGTCATTGCCCACGCCGTCCATGAAGAGGCAGCTCCGAACATCGCCGGACGCCAACCGTTCGCGCTGATAGTTGAGCCGGCGCCAGAATCCTTCCTCGTGATCCTCGGACTCCGGTCGGAGCCGTCGATCGAGCCGCAGCACCAGGACGTTGCCTTGCGAGCTCCCCAGCTCCTGCGCCCGGCGCCCGATCTCGCCCGGAGTCGCCGATTCTTCCATGACCTCGAACGTCAATTCCGGCAGCGCTTTGACGAGACGCTCGAGCAACGCCGTGCCCGTTTCCTGACCAGGGACGACCACGGCGGAGATCCGTCCGGGGCAGTCGCGCAGAAGGTCGACCAGTCCTTCGAGCTCGGCGGCGTCGAACGGAATCATGAGCCGGTCAACATCTCGATGTGCTCGGCGACCAATGGATGGACCCGGTGCCATTGCTCGCCGTTGTACTCGACGAGGGCGTGCGACTGGAGGAGCAACAGGTTCACGTTGTCCGCGGGGACGCGCTGCGGCTTGCCGACCAGCTCCTTGAGCCGCTGGTAGAGATGTCGGTGCTGATCCCTTCGAATTCCTTGGGAAGGCCCATCACGCCGATGCGGCGGAGCAGATCGCTCTTGAGGCGGTTCAACCCGTAGCGGACGTCCGCCTCGGTGATCCGTTCCTTCTCGCGCTTTCCCCGCCTTATTGCCTGGCTGGCAGCCGCGGCAGCCTGTTGGAGCACAAGGAACAGGTGACGCAGGACGCCCCCGGTTTTCTCGATTGCGAGCACCAGCGCACGGCGTTCGACGGCGGCCTCGAGGTCGACGCGCTGGCTGAGGATGTGCTCGATCACCGATCGTCCGGCTTTGTAGGGCTTGCCCTGCTGGTCGTCGACCTTGATCATCGGCAACGTTTCCACCACGAAGTGAGGATCGAGCACCGCAGCCCGCGGATTGCAGAAGAGGGAGATGGGGGCCGTGAAGATCGCCTTCGCGGGCAGATTGGCCAGGGCCGCCGGATTCTCGATGAAGATGTCGTCGGCCTCGCCGACCGTGACCTTGTCGAGGTCCTCGAGGATGAGCAGGAGCTCCTGGCCGCCCTGGCGCAAGGCAAGCTGCGCCTCCTTGATCAGGAGGCCGCACTGGTGGGCGAGTTGGGGCAGTCTCTTGTTCTCGCGCGTGATCGTCTTGCTCAGGAGCCCCGATCCGGTCTTGATGTCGGCCTTGAGATAAGCCGTCACGCCGAGGAGCTTGCCCCAGAAGCCGCTCGCGGAGTCGATGCCGCCGCCGACGCTGCCCGTGTACTCGAGCTCCTCCTGCTTGACCTGGAAGGTCTCGTCGAACCAGCCGTGGATCGACGTCAGAGTCTTCTCGCTCAGCCGGACGTCGCGCGCCCCCATTTCCCGCAAGACCGCCTCGACGATCAGCACCAGGAGCGCCTCGACGCTGGCATTGCCCGCCTCGCCGTCCTCGATCATCGAGAGCCGGACGAAGACGTAGCGGTCGGCGTGCTCGGCCTGGAACTTCACCAGCTCGGTCGACTTGCCGCTGCCGGCATGGCCGGCGAGGAGCACCTTGGCGTTGGGCTCCACGTCGAGACGGTCGTAGATGGCGTCGCGGCGGGAGAGCTGGGGGTCTCGGACGTCCGAGGTCTCGACGAAGAACTCGTCGAGCTCCTCGAGCTTGAGCGGCTTGGGGTTGAGCGAGCGCTTGATCTCGGCGAGCGTGGTGGCGCGTTTCATGGACCGGGGTGTCTCCAAGTGGACGTCTCTCGCTACTCTACAACGCAACTTCAGCCGCGCGCCGCCCGGCGTAGGGGCAGGCCCCCGTGCCTGCCCTGGGACGCTACAGCGTCCATCCGTCGCATTCGGCCGCTGGTGCTTGGGCTTGACCTTGCCACCCGGACGCGCCATTCTGACGCGCTCCGGCGCTCCCGAGACGCCCCGCGGACGGTCCGACGCGGTCCTGCCGGGGCTCGCTCGTCGGGCATCCGTCTTGCTTACCAGACGCTCCCGGGCCAGTATGCTCACGCCTGAACCCCGACTGAGGAGGCATCCCACGCGATGATCGAAGCCCACGGCTTGACCCGACGGTACGGTCCCTTCACGGCCGTCCACGACGTCTCGTTCACCGTCGCCGACGGCGAGATCGTCGGCATGCTCGGCCCCAACGGGGCCGGCAAGACGACCACGCTGCGCATGATCACCGGCTTCCTGCCGCCCTCCGCCGGGCGG
>DASWIG010000556.1:0-3730 GCA_036397835.1 Thermoanaerobaculia bacterium | reverse complement strand
GGATCCAGGCCGCCACCACGGGGCTGAGAGGTTGCCATCGGGATGATCGCGCTGGGATTCATTGCCGCGTTGGGAATCGCTCTCCCGACTGAAGCGTGCGCTCGGGTTTCGGCAGGATACCAGACTTCCTCTGCGGCCGTGCGGAGTCCGGAGCCCGGCGCTCTCCTATAAGATCGCCCTATGCCAAGGAAGCGTGCCAAGCAGGACGGCCGGTCGGCCCTCGTACGACGCGACGGCGCCCTCGCCCTGACCTTCGTCAACACCGGCTCCCGGCGCTCCCGCCGTCTGCAGGACTACGCCGACCTGCTGGCGTGGTCCGTTGATCACGGGGCCCTGACCGCCGCCGGGGCCAATCGCCTCAAGCGGCTCGCCGCCGAGCGTGAGCGACCGGATCTTCGCCATGGTCTTCCGCCGGATCTATGGGGAGGAGATCGAGCGCGCGAGCATCGAAGCCATCGAGGACGACTTCAAGAGGGAGCTCGCCACCGCCAAGCGTCAGACCGCCTGGCAGAAGGGACGGGAGCCGCCCCAGCAGAAGCCCGCGACCACCGTGACGCCGGAAGCGGCGGGCAGCTCGCTGACGTGCTCGCGCACCGCCAGGAGGTCGCGCGTGACCTGGTCGGCGTCGAGCTCGTAGATCGCGTCGCGGGCGGCGTCCGAGGTCGCGAAGGCGCCGGTGTGGGCGTGCTCGGCGTCGAAGCCCGAGAGCAGGTCGGGCGCGATCGCCAGGTAGCCGGCGGCGGCCACCTGGTCCGCGAAGAGGCGCACCCAGTCGGTGAGCCCCCGGTTCTCGTGGATCACGATCACCGCCAGCGTCTTGCCGGACTTCTCCGGAAAGGCCACGAAGCTGCGGACCGTCCGTCCCTCGCCGGCGGGCACGTCCACCCACTCGTGGTGGCGCGGCGACGCGTCCAGCCGTTCGACGGCCCACTCCTGGGCGAACGTAGGGGTCGAGATGACCGTCGCCCAGAGGACGCAAACGAACAACTTGGTCGATTTCATGGCTGCCTCCTCTTGAGAGGGAGTCTACTCCACGACGCTTTTCCTACTCCCGGCCGCGCCGGTGGACGAGCACGATCGCCAACGCCGCCGCGGAGAGAGTGGCGGCCGTCCCGGCGGCGGCGCCGGTCATCCCGTAGCGCGGGATCAGGACGAGGTTGAGGCCGGAGTCGACGACGAGCGTGGCGATCGAGATCGCGAGGACGCCCGCGGCGCGGCCCCGGTACTGGAGCCACAGGCTCGCCAGGGCGACGGCGGCCCATGAGAGGTTGCCCAGCGCCAGCAGCTCGAGCACCGCGTGCGCCGCCACGTATTCCGGGCCGAAGAGAGCGAGGATCGGCCGTCCCGCCACGGCGAGGACCGAGGCGACCGGGATGAGCGCCCAGAGCATCAGCGACTGGCCCTGCCGGTAGGTGCGGCGCGACGCTTCCTTCCCCTTCTCGATCGCCGGCCGCGCCAGCGGCGCGACCAGGCCGACGACGGTGGTCTGGACGAGCACCAGCACGTGGGCCGCGGTCGACGCCGCCGCGTAGTGGCCGACCTCGGCGTCGTCGCCCAGGGCTTCGAGGAAATAGAGGTCGGATTGGTTGAGCGCGAGGGCGACCAGGAACGAGCCCATCATCGGCAGCGACGCGCCCAGCCAGCCCCGCGGCTCGCGGAAGGCGCGGTCGCGCGCGAGCTCGACCAGCCGCAGCCTCCGCACCCATACCCACTGCGCGCCCGCGACCGCGGCCACCGCGGCCACGGCGATCGCCACCGCCTCCTCGACGCCGAGCTGGCCGTGGGTGGCGATCACCAGGGCGAAGAGCGCGACCTCGACGAGCGGCAGCCCGATCCGCCAGGGAAGGGCGGCCAGCGACGGCCGCCGCGCCGCCTGCAGGGTGCGGCTGACCATCGCGCCCGCGGCGTTGATCGGCACCGCCACGACGACCCAGGCGAGCGGGTGATGGTGCCGTGGATCGGACGAGCCGACGTGGAGCCAGCTCGCCGTCCAGACGACGGCGGCGAGCCCCAGGGACAACGCGCACGCGTTGACGAGGTAGAAGCGCAGGTACTCCCAGACCTTGCGCGTCTCGCCGCGCTCCAGGCAGGGCGCCAGGACCATCGGCGCCGCCCGGTCGCCGCCGAGCAGCACCGCCAGGCCGAAGAAGAACGCGAACGCGAAGGCGACCCGGAAGTCGCCGTACTCGTGGGGGGTGAGGAAGCGCGTCAGCGCCAGGTTGAAGCCGTAGTCCGCCAGATAGCCGCCGACCGTCACCGCCCCGAGGGTCAGGGCGCCGCGGCGCAGGTAGGTGGCGTTGGTGCTCACGGTCGAGGGAGTGTAGCAGCGGACGCATGCACGCTGGCCATTGCGCCCGCGCGGAAGAGAAGCGAGGGAAGGAGACACTGCTGGTGGCGGCAGCTATACAAGCCGGGGATGTCGACCCGGCTTCAACCGCCTGGCCGTCGGAACGCTTCAACGCTTATAGGATCTTTTACCAGTCAAAACCGGATCGCTTCAACGCTTATAGAATTTTTTAACTGTCAAAACCGGAACGGTTCAACGCTTATAGAATTTTTTAAACGTCAAAACCGGAACGGTTCAACGCTTATAGAATTTTTTAAACGTCAGAACCGGAACGGTTCAACGCTTATAAGTCCGTCAAACCGTCCACACCGGAACAGTTCAACGCTTATAAGTGCGTCAAATAGTCCACACCGGAACGGTTCAACGCTTATAAGTGCGTCAAATAGTCCACACATGAACAGTTCAACGCTTATAAATCCGTCAAATAGTCCACACCGGAACAGTTCAACGCTTATAAGTGCGTCGAACCGTCCACACAGACCAGATTCAACTCTCATCGACGCCTATTGTCGTTGAATCCATGCGTGCCGGTCCTTCGCGGGATTCCTCCGCTGCCGGATCGACACGCTCCGGCCGGCTCGGAACGCTGACTTCCCGCGCACGCTTCCGATTCTCCACCCTGGCCTTCCTCTGCGGCTTGGTCACGCGCTGGTAATGCCGTCGCGACCGCGCGCGAGAACCGCAGGACCTGTCGCTGCACCACCGGCGCGGACGTCCCTGACCGATGGCCAGAAAGAGGACGTCGCAGCCTTCGCCGGCGCAGCGTCTCACCGTGCCGAAAGCGTCCGAGGTCAGGAGGTCCGTCGCCGACAGGACGACGGACCACAGCGGGCGGTAGAGGTCCCGCTCACGGTCGTCCGGCCACAGCCATCCCAGCTTCCCGGCACTCCTCACCAGGATCCGGCGCGGAGCCGTCCGCTCGCTGAGGGCGTTGAGCTCGCGGACGGCCTGGGACGTCGGGAGCTTGCGGTCGGCGCGGCCGTTCATGATCGTCGACAGCAGAGCGTGCAGCTCCTCGGCGGCGGCGAAGCCGGCGGCGGCGTCCTGCGGCCGTTCGGCGGCGACCTGCTCGAGACGGTTCGCGTCGGCGGCGGTCAGGGACCCGTGCTCGACGGACCACGCCAGCAGGTCGGCGTAGTCCCGCAGACGGCGGGAACGCCGAGAGCCCGTGTTGACGAAGGTCAGAGCGAGGACGCCGTCGCGTCTGACGAGGGCGGATCGGCCGTCCAGCTTGGGGCGCTTCCTTGCCATGCGGCTATGCTACAGGAAGCCGCAACCGGCTTGGCGGTCGCCGTCCTGGTCGACGAAGGCGTGGTACGCTTGGCTGGCAGTTCCACCCACGCCAGCCCCGGAGACCTGATGTCGGATCTGACCTATGCCCTG
>DASWIG010000555.1:0-1860 GCA_036397835.1 Thermoanaerobaculia bacterium | reverse complement strand
TTCTCCAGCCGCGACTGCAGGGCCGAGAAGATGATCGTCATCAGCCAGTAGAAGATGGCCGCGATCAGCAGCGCCTCCAGGGTCCGGAATTGCGACCGGCCGACCTTCGTCGCCCGCCACATGATCTCCTGGACGAATCCGGTCGCCGAGACGAGGGACGAGTCCTTCAGCATGGCGATGAACTCGTTGCCCGTCGGCGGGATGGCGAAGCGCAGGGCCTGCGGCAGGACCACGCGACGCATCATTTGGCCGGCGGTCATCCCCAGCGCCAGGGCCGCTTCGCGCTGCCCCTTGCTCACCGAGAGCAGACCGGCCCGGAAGATCTCGCTCATGTACGCGCCATAGTTAAGGCCCAGCGCCAGGACTCCCGCCCAGAGGCCCGAGAGGACGATCCCCATCTGGGGCAAAGCCAGGAAGAAGAACAGGATCTGCAGGTAGAGAGGGGTACCTCGGATCAACGAAACGTAGAAGGTCGACAAGGCGTAGACCGGCGGGAGCCGGCTCAGGCGAGCCAGCGCCGCCAGCAGCGCCAGCAGGCTGGCGAGCAGGATCGATAGGAACGAGATCTCGAGAGTCCGCAGGGCGCCGGCGCTGATGTACGGCGCCCACCGGCGCACAAACTCCGGATCCAATCGGATGGTCCGGAGCGTGAACGGCCCGATCGCCAGATCGAGGCCTCCGAACATCACGCCGAGCAGCAGGATCAGCACGACCCACGATGCCGCCACGCCGAGGGCGAATCGGCGTCGGGATCGTTCCACCTGCTCGTGAATCAGCTGGGCCTGAGTCTTGGGAAGGGCCGTCGCAGCCTGGGCGCTCACGGCAACTGAGTTACTTCCGCCTGCGGAACGGGCGGCGGGCCGGAAGGGTTCGAGGGAAAGAGACGGTCACGTGTAGGGTTGCGCCGAGGGGCCGGCGGCACGAACGTGGAAGCGGCCGGCCTCCACCGACCAGGCCGCTTCCACGTTCCAGGGATAGGCCGTCTACAGACTGGGCGCCTGGGTCAAGTCCACGCCGAACCACGTCATCGAGAGTTCGGACAGGGTCCCGTCGGTGTGCATTTCCTGGACGATCTCATCGATCCGCGACACCAGGGTCGACGGATCCAGGGTGTGCGCCCTGTCAATCGCCACCGAGAGATCCTCCGAGAAGACCGGCGAGCCGACCTTGACCACCGGCACGCCGGAGGCGATGTTCTGATCCACCACCGTGCCCGACGTCAGGTACGCAACGAAGTCGGTGCGGCCGGCGGCGATGGCCTGCGCGCATTCCTGGTCGGTCTCCAACGCCACGACGGTGACGCCGGTCGGCGCCACGGCGTAGATGCTGCTCGCCGGAAGCCCGAGGCCCTCCATGTCGCCGTTCAGCCACGACTCATACGTCGTGGCGGACCCGACGCAGATCGCCTGGTTGCTGAGGTCCTCCAGCGTAGTGATGCCGGAGTCGGCCGAGGCGGCGAACTGGGCCGGCGTGTAGTAGTACGGCGTCGTGAAGTTGAGGATTTCCTGGCGGGCGGTGGTGATCGTCATCGAGCCGACGCTGATGTCCCACTGGCCCCCCCAGTTGCCGGCGGTGATGGCATCCCACACCGGGGTGGCGAAACAGGTCTCGACGCCGAGCCGCTCGCCGATGGCGACGGCGACGTCGATGTCAAAGCCTTCCAGCTCGCCCGCCGTGAGCTGATCCGCGGCGCACGCCGTCCCTTCCGTGCGGACCCCATCGGCCTTCAGCACGGACTGGGGGGCGTAGTTCGGATCGGTGCTCACGACGATCGTGCCGCGATCGAGGACCTGCGCGAGCAAATCGTCGGCCTGGGCCTGCCCGCATGCACCCAGCAAAATGGCGGAGACCAAGAGCAGG
>DASWIG010000554.1:0-8117 GCA_036397835.1 Thermoanaerobaculia bacterium | reverse complement strand
TTCTGCCTTGCGAAGAATGAGGAGCTTCCAGCTCATGCCAGATCCGAGAACACTTCATCCACTGACTTACCTCGCCCCTTCCGGCCGGCGTCATGGTCGTCGAATGATTGGAGCAAGGCTCTCAGCGCCGCGCGGTCCTTCAATAGAAGCTCCGTTTCTCGATAGGCTTCCCACTCCCCCATCGAGATCAGCACCACGTTGCCGTTTTTGTGGGTGAGGATGACCTGGTCGTGGTCGGACACGACCTTCTCGCGCAGCTCGAGTAGCCGCCGACGTCCTTCCGAGATGCTCAGAGCTTCCATCTTCGCCCCTTTCCGTCTGGCCGGGCCTCCCGCGACCTTGGCCGCCCATCCAGGCCAGGATAGCACGAGGCATCGTAGCACGAGGACGAACGCTACCCCGACGGGGGCTCGGGCGCCGGCTCGCGCACCGGCGTCAGCCGTTCCGGGGCGTCGGCGAGGACGAAGCCCATCACCCCGAGCATGGCCACCGCCTTGCGGAAGTTTTCGGGGTCGACCTTGTCGAGGGTGTCGGCGTGGGTGTGGTGCCAGTCGAAGTAGTGCTCGCCCACCGTGCGGAACGCCAACCCCGGCACGCCGTCGCGCATCAGCGGCCCGATGTCGGCGCCGCCGCCGCCGCGGCTGATCTCCGAAGCGTCGAGGCCCGCGAGCAGGCTGCCGATCTCCCGGAGCGTCGCGTAGGCCGCCTCGTAGGCCGGGTCGCCCGACTCGGGCTCGACGCCGGAAAGGCCGAAGCCGAACCCCACGGGACGCTCGGCGCCGCCGTCCATCTCGATCGCCGCCACGTGACCGCCGACCTCCTCGCCCACCCACTCGCGGTAGGCGCGGGCGCCGCCGAGGCCGTTCTCCTCGTTGGTCCACAGCACCACCCGCAGCGTACGCCGCGGGCGCAGGCCGAGACGGTGGATCAGCGTCAGGGCCTGCCAGGCGGCGACGCAGGCGGCGCCGTCGTCGTGGGCGCCCTGGCCCACGTCCCAGGAGTCGTAGTGGCCGCCCATCACCACCACCTCGTGCGGCAGCTCGCTGCCGGCGATCTCGGCGATCACGTTGGCCGAGTCGGCCTCCGGCAGAGTCTCGGCGCCCATCACCAGCTTCACCGTGACTTCCTGTCCGAGGTCGCGCATGCGCTTGAACCACTCGGCGTCCTCCACGGTGATCGCCGCCGCCGGGATCCGCGGCGACTCCTCGTCGTAGCGCAGGGCGCCGGTGTGGGGGGTGGCGAGGCTGCGGCCGGTGGCCGAGCGCACGAGCACGGCCACGGCGCCGCGCGCCGCGGCCCGCGACGCCCCCGCCCCGCGGTAGCGCACCGTGCCCCCGTAGCCCACCCACTCGACCGCGTAGACCACGACCTTGCCGGCCACGGCCTCATCGGGCAGGGCGTCGAGCTCGTCGAAGCTCTCGACCACCACCGCCGGCGCGGTGACGCCGTCCGCCGGCGTGCCGACGCTGCCGCCGAGCCCGAGGATCAGCAGCTCGCGGCGCACCGGCGCCACGACCTCGGCGTGCTCGCGTCCGCGCACCCAGTGGGTCACCTTGGCCGGCTGCTTCCACACGTTCTCGAGCCCTTCCTCGCGCATCCTCCCGTAGGCCCAGTCGACGGCGAGCTCGAGCTGGAGCGAGCCGCTCAGGCGGTGGCCGATGGCGGTGGTGAGGTAGGTGAGCTTCTCCCACCCCTCGTCGTCGGCCAGGGCCGCGCCGATGATCTTGCCGGCGCTCTCGCGGTAGCGCTCGGCGAGGCCGTCGGCGAGGGCGGACGGCGCGAGGAGCAGGACGAGGAGAAGGACGGGGAGAAGGACGGGGAGCGTTCGGCGCATGAGGGGTCCTCCGGTGGTTGGGGTCAGGGAGGGCGATGGTAGCATTCCGCGCCGCATGCCCACTTTCCCGCAACTCGAATTCCATCGCCGCGGCGTCGGCCTGGTGGCCGCGCCCGGCACGAGCGAGTCCGCCATCCACGTCGAGATGGAGAAGGCGCGGCCGATGCGCTCGTGTACCTGCGGCGCCAGCAAGACCTGCCGCCACCTGAAGGAGCTGTCGCGGCTGCTCGCCAAGCTCGGCCGACGCCCGGGCGAGTGGGAGGCGCTCTTCGCCGCCACCGCCTGGTACCGCCTCGCGCGCCTCGTCTTCGAGGCGCGGCCGGCCGCCGGCGCGGACGTCCGGATCGCCGAGGTCGGCGGCGAGGACGGCTCGCTGCTGCGGGTGGCGTCGGCGAAGGGCGACGAGCTCGCCTGCTACCTCGACGCCGGCGCGGCGCGCCTGCGCCTCCTGGAGCGCCTGGGCAAGGTCCCCGAAAAGGCCGTCTTCACCGATCGCGCCGCCCTCCTCGAGCGCCTCGCCCTCTTTCAGATGGCGCCGCAGGAGCGGGAGATGAACCGGCTCGGCTACAAGACCGGCCGACAGAGCTGGGAGGAGAGCCTCTGGTTCCGCCTCGCCTACCACTGCGTCCGCGAGTACGAGGACGGGACTTTCGAGCCCGCCATCGACGAGGCGAGCGGCGACTTCACCCTCGGCTTCCGCGCCGGCTCGACGCCGGTCTGCCGCCTGACGGTGCCGCGCGGCCGCGTGGAGGCGGCGCTCAAGCTGCTGGCGCGGTGCTATCCCGATCAACCGGGTCTCGACGTCCATCCGGTGCCCCTGAGATCGCTCTTCCGGGTGACCCGGACCACCGAGCTCGACCTCGAGGTGCGGCACTCGATCGTCGCCCTCCAGGAGCACGGGGAGGAGCGCTTCTTCGCGCGCGAGGACCTGCAGAGGTTCACCTACGGGCGGCTCGTCTACCTGCCGGAGATGGGCATCCTGGCGCAGCTCGAGAAGCTGGGCAAAGAGCGGCGCTTCAAGACGCCGGTGGCGATGCGGCTCACCCGCAGCCAGGTGCCGACCTTCCTCAGCCAGCACCGCGAAGCCCTGGCCGACGGCACGCTGGTGCTCGACGAGCCGCTGCGCGACCTCGCGATCTTCACCGCCCACGACTGGATCGAGATGACGCCGGAGGCGGACGCCCCCGAAGGCGCCCTCGACCGGAGCTGGACCTGGCTCTCGGTGCGCTACGGCTTCGGCGCCAGCTCGGTGTCGCTGCGCGAGCTCCTCGAGGCCCGCCGCCAGGGTCTGCCCTATCTCGAGACGGCGGCGGGATGGATCGACCTCTCCGCCGACGCCTTCGCGGTGCTCGATCAGATCGAGCCGGCGGGCGAGGACGCCCTGCGGCTGACGGCGAGCCAGGTCCTGCGCCTCCAGGCGGAGGGCGGCAAGCCGGCGCGCGTCGCCGGGCCGCAGGGCCGCGCCGGCGTGCTGAGGCGTCTGCTCGAGCTGCGGCCGAGCCGCCCGTTCACGCCGCCCGCGGGGCTCGCCTCGGAGCTGCGCCCCTACCAGGCGCTGGGCGTCGACTGGCTGCGCTTCCTCTACGAGAACCGCCTCGGCGGGCTCCTGTGCGACGACATGGGGCTGGGCAAGACCCACCAGGCCATGGCCCTCATGCTGGCGCTGCGCGAGGAGCTGGACGTCGCGGACCCGTTCCTCGTGGTCTGCCCGACGAGCGTCATCAGCCACTGGCGCGACAAGGTCCGCGAGCACGCCCCCGGGCTCAAGGCGGCCGTCCACCACGGCCCCGACCGCGACCTCGCGGCGGCCCTCGCCGCGGGCGACGTGGTGGTGACCTCCTACGGCATCCTGCGCCGCGACGTGGACGCCTTGCGCCGTCAATCCTTCGCCCTGGCGGTCTTCGACGAGATCCAGCACCTCAAGAACCGCGACACCGTGGGCTTCCAGGCGGCGCAGGCGCTGGCGGCCGAGGTCAGGCTGGGGCTCACCGGCACGCCGATCGAGAACTCGCTGGCCGAGCTCAAGGCGCTCTTCGACCTGGTGCTGCCCGGCTACCTCGGCGGCGACGAGGCCTTCGCGCGGCGCTACGTGGCGCCGCCCGCGGGCGGCGCGCCGCGCCTCGCCGAGCTGCGGCGGGTGATCTCGCCCTTCGTGCTGCGGCGGCTCAAGGCGTCGGTGCTGGACGAGCTGCCGGAGAAGATCGAGGACCTGCGCACCTGCGCGCTCTCCGACGACCAGGTGAAGCTCTACCGCGAGGCGCTGGCCACCCGCGGCGAGGAGCTCGCGGCCGAGATCGCGGCCGGCGGCGATCGTCCTCTGCCCTACATCCACGTCTTCGCTTTGCTCAACCTGCTCAAGCGGATCTGCGACCACCCGGCCCTGGCGCTGGGCCGTCTCGACCAGGCCGCCGACTACGCCTCGGGCAAGTGGGACCTCTACCGCGAACTGCTGCAGGAATGCCTCGACAGCGGTCAGAAGGTGGTGGTCTTCACGCAGTATCTGGGGATGATCGAGCTCATGCGCCGCCACCTCGGCGAGCTCGGCGTGGAGCACGCGGTGCTCACCGGCGCCAGCCTGCGGCGCGGCGAGATCGTGGCGCGCTTCAACGCCGACCCGGACTGCCGCGTGTTCCTGGGCAGCCTGAAGGCCGGCGGCACCGGCATCGACCTGGTGGGCGGCTCGGTGGTGATCCACTACGACCGCTGGTGGAACGCGGCGCGCGAGGACCAGGCCACCGACCGCGTCCACCGCATCGGCCAGCGCCGCGCGGTGCAGGTCTTCAAGCTGCTCACCGAAGGCACCCTCGAGGAGAAGATCGCGGCGATCATCGAGCGCAAGCGCGAGCTGATGGAAGGCGTGGTCGAGGAGGACGACCCGCGGCTGGCGAAGATCTTCACCCGCGAGGAGCTGCTCGCGCTGCTCAGGGCGCCCGTAACTTGAGGGTTCTACCTTGACACCTTGGTGGCCGGGCTCTATCTTGCCCGCATGATCCTCGAAGGCAAGAGAGCAGTCGTCACCGGCGGCGGCCGCGGCATCGGCGCCGCCGTCGCCCGCGCGCTCGCCGCGGAGGGCGCCGCCGTCGTCGTCTCGGCGCGCACGGGCGAGCAGATCGAGGCCGTCGCCGCCGAGCTCCGCGGCGGCGGCGCGCGCGCCGCCGCCGTCGCCTGCGACGTCACCCGCGAAGCCGACGTGGACGCCCTGGTGCGCGAGGCGACCGATTTCCTGGGCGGCGTCGACGTCCTCGTCAACAACGCCGGCATCGCCACCTCGGCGCCGCTCAAGGCGGTCACCCTCGAAGAGTGGAACCGCGTCTTCGCCGTCAACGTCACCGGCACCTTCCTGTGTACCCGCGGCTTCCTGCCGGGAATGCTCGAGGGCGGTTGGGGCCGGGTGGTCAACGTCGCCTCGGTGGCCGGCAAGATGGGCGCCGCCTACATCTCGACCTACGCCGCCTCGAAACACGCGGTGATCGGCTTCACCCGCTCGCTCGCCGTCGAGGTGGCGGCCAGGGGCGTCACCGTCAACGCCGTGTGCCCGGGCTACGTGGCCACCGACATGACCGTGGAGTCGGTGGCGCGCATCGCCTCGAAGACCCGCCTGACGAGCGAGGAGGCGCGCCGCAAGCTCGACGAGGCGAGCCCCCAGCGCCGCATCTTCGAGCCCGAGGAAGTCGCCCAGCAGGTGCTCATGCTCTGCGATCCGCGCGCCGGGGGCGTCAACGGGCAGTCGATCGTGATCGACGGCGGGGCGGTGCAGGCGTGAGCGCGCCCGAGCCGGTCAATCCGGGCTCGCTCGGCGCGCCGCGCGGCTATTCGCACGGCATGCTCGCCCCGGCCGGCGGACGCCTGCTCGCCGTCGCCGGCCAGATCGCCTGGGACGAGCGCCAGGAGATCGTCGCCGGCGGCTTCCCCGAGCAGTTCGGCCAGGCCCTGGCCAACGTGCTGGCGGTGGTGCGCGAGGCCGGCGGCGGCCCCGAGCACGTGGCCCAGCTCACCCTCTTCGTGACCGACAAGGACGACTACCTCGCCAGCCTCAGGGAAGTCGGCGAGGTCTACCGCCGGCTGATGGGCCGTCATTACCCGGCGATGGCCCTGGTCGAGGTGGCGGCGCTGCTCGAGCCGGGGGCCAGGGTGGAGATCCAGGGCCTGGCGGTGCTCCCTCCCGGAGCCCGGGGATGACGATCGCGCCGCGCTCCTTCCGCTACGAGCACGACCGCGAAAGCGCCGTCGCGACGATCACCCTCGATCGTCCCGACCGCTTGAACGCCCTGACCTTCGCCGTCTACGACGAGCTGCGCGAGACCTTCGACGCCCTCGACCGCGAGGAGGGCGTGCGCGCCATCCTGATCACCGGCAGCGGACGCGCCTTCTGCTCCGGCGGCGACGTGGAGGACATCATCGGCGCGCTCTTCGGCCGCGACTACCGGGGCCTGCTCGACTTCACCCGCCGCACCGGCGCGCTGATCCTGTCGATGATCCGCTGCCGGCGTCCGATCGTGGGCGCCTTGAACGGCCTGGTGGCGGGAGCCGGCGCGGTGATCGCCTGTGCCTGCGACGTCCGCGTCGCCGCCGCCGACGCCAGGATCGCCTTCCTCTTCACCAAGGTGGGCCTGTCGGGCGCCGACATGGGCGCGACCTGGCTGCTGCCGCGTCTCGTCGGCCTCGGCCGGGCCGCCGAGCTGCTGATGACGGGGGACTTCCTCAGCGCCGCGGAAGCCGAGCGCATGGGCCTATACAACCGCGTGGTGGCGAAGGACGAGCTGCCGGCGGCGGGGCGCGAGCAGGCCGAGAAGCTGGCGCGGGGACCGTCGTTCGGGCTCGAGGTGACGAAGAAGATGCTCTACCGCGAAGCGGCGATGGACGTCGAGTCGGCCTTGGCGGCGGAGGTCGAGATCCAGGCCGCCTGCATGGAAGACCCGAACTTCCGCGAGTCGTACGAGGCGTTCAAGGCGAAGCGGAAGCCGGAGCTCGGGTAACTCCGCGGACGGGGCCGTGTGGTAGGAGAAGGAGCACTCTCTCTCGATAGCTCACAGCTCCCCGGGCCAACGTCGTTCCTGCTTGATTCGATCCCGGAGTCCTTCGAGCCTGGCCAGGTTGGCAGTGGTGAGCACCTTCCGGTGCTCCTCGGTCATCTCGATACCCAGCACCTCGCAGAGGTCGGCCAAGCCTTGACGCAACTCCTTGACCCGACCTGTCTCTTCGGCCTTTACGAGAGCGCCTCGGGCGTCCTGCTCGGCCATCTTGGCTCGCTCGTACGCCTCGTACTCCGCATCGCTCATCCCGGCCGTCCGCGCCACCTCGAGCGCCTCCCGAAAGGGAGCCTGGTCGAGCTCCGGCGGGATAACGTCCAGGTTCTCGGCCTCGCGGAAGAAGTACGCCCATTTGTCGAGCAGGTCCTGCGGATGGGGACCGCCTTCGTACTTCGACAGCTCCAGGAAGACGTACTGCACTTGGCCGAGGCCGTTGGCGCCCGTGTGCTTCTCCTGCATGCGCCAGCGCGAAAGCATCGGGACGGAGGGCGCGCCGGGCACGGACGGCTCGGGCCAGAGCGCGAAGTCGCAGATCGTCACGCCGACGACGTCCGCCAGATGGGGATAGTCCTCGGAGCTTCGCAGTTGCATGACGAACGCCTTGGAGGCGTTGTAGACGACGCGTTCCTCGAAGCCCTGGACGTTGAAGAGCTGCATCTCGACGACGTATTCCGTGCCCCGCTCGTCGACGCACTTGACGTCGACGATCGAGAGCTTCATCTCGGGCAAGGGCACCATCTGCTCGGCAGGGAGGTAGGTGAGGTCCCTGATGCGCCGGTCGCCCTCGAGCTCGAGCAGCGAGTTCAGGAGCTCGATGAGCAGGTGCTTGTGGGGCACGGAGCCGAAGATCCGCTTGAAGATGAAGTCGGTCTTGGGGTCGGCGAAGACGGGACGCATACCGACACCTTACCACAGGCCCTCAGCCCTCGCTGAAGTAGTCTCCCTCCATGCCCGACGTCCCCACCGTCCGCGTTTTCCTCGAAGACCGCCATGTCGGGCTCGCCGCCGACGTCCGCGGCTTCGCCGACGCCGAGATCGCGCCGCTCCCCCCGGCCCACGACGACGCCGGCGCCCGCGGCCAGGCGCGCGAGATCCTGAAGCGCCTCGGCGACGCCGGCTGGATCCGCCACGCCGTGCCCGAAGCGTACGGCGGCTCCCCCCACGCCCCGGACCTGCGCGCCTGCTGCCTGATCCGCGAGACGCTGGCGGCGGCCTCGCCCCTGGCCGACTCGGTCTTCGCGCTGCAATGCCTG